>JBDTLB010000096.1:0-32286 GCA_039934955.1 Devosia sp. | reverse complement strand
AAGAGGCAAGCTGGCCCGAGATGGCGGCGCCGCTCAGCTACATCTACCGGCGCTATTTCGCCGAGGCGCGCTGGCTGCTGCTCGGCGTCGCTGTCATCGTTTTCTTCTCCGCCATCGCCGGCATCGCCGCGCCTTACGTGTTTTCGCGGCTGATCGACTCGCTGCGCACCGACAGCTGGGGCGAGACGATCGTCTGGGCCTTCGCCGGCTACGGACTGCTGTTCGGCCTCAGCCAGGCACTCAGCCTGATGGTCACCTATCTCGCAGTCATGACGTCGGAGAACCTCAATTTTATCGCCGGAACCGCGTTCTTCGAGCGGCTACTGAAAAAGACCATAAACTTCTTCATCGAGTACAACCCGGCCGAGATCCAACAGGCGAAGTCGCGTGGGCAGAATGCCGTCTACACGCTGGTGCAGCTCGGGCTGATCGTCCTGATCCCCGGCATCGTGCAGATCATTCTGACGCTCCTCGTGCTGGGTGCCTCGATCAATATCGAGATCGTGCTGATCGTCTTCGTCTATGGCGCGGCGTTCATCACCTTCACGTTCTTCGCCAATCGCTGGACCCGGCCGTTCCTCGATGCCGCCATCAAGGCCGACCAGGCCAATTCCAAATTCGTCGGCAATTCCATCAATGCGATGGAGACGCTGCGCTATTTCGGCGGCGACCGCTGGATCGCGGGACGATTTGCCGAGCAGGCACGCGAGGTCCGCGACAGCTGGACCAGTTTTGCGCAGCGCCGCATCTTCTACGGGGTGATCTTTGGCGCCATGCTCGCCGCGCAGATCGCCATCACCTATTTCGTGCTGCTGCCGCGCTATCGCAGCGGCGAACTCAGCATCGGCGATGTGGTGCTGTTCGACTCGCTTTTGCTGCAGCTCAACCGGCCGTTCCAGACCATCGGCCAGTCGATCGACGATCTGCTGCGGTCCTATTCGCGTTTCATCCCGTTCGCCAAGATGTGGGCGGCCCCCGAGGAGCCCGACGTCGTCGCCGAGCCGAACTACCGGCTGAAGGCCGGCACGCTGGCGTTCGAGCATGTCGGCTATTCCTACCGCGACAAGCCGGCGGTGTCCGATGTGAGCTTCATCGCGCATCGCGGACGCCTCAACTTCCTGACCGGGGAGACCGGGTCGGGGAAGACCACCTTGTTCAAGCTGGCGCTGAAGTCACTCGAGCCCGGCACCGGCCGTGTGCTCATCGATGGCGAACCGTTGAGCGAGATCGCGCGCTCCAACTATTATTCGGTGATCGGCGTGGTGCCGCAGGAGATCATGCTGCTCAACGATTCGATCTCCTCCAACATCGTGCTCGGCCGTCCGCTCGATGAGGCGCGGCTGCGCCACGCGGTGGAGCAGGCCTCGATCGGCAAGTTCATCGACAATCTGCCCGAGGGGCTCGAGACGCGCATCGGCGAGCGGGGCTTGAAGCTCAGCGGCGGCGAGCGGCAGCGCGTTGCGATCGCCCGGGCGCTCTACGCAGATCCGCAAATCCTGTTTCTCGATGAGGCGAGTTCGGCCCTCGACGAACGCACCGAGGCGGAGATCATGGGGGAGATCCGAGCGCTGGCGCATGAGATGACCATCATCGCCATCACCCACCGCAAGACCGTGATCGCGCCGGGCGACGCGGTCGTCGAGCTGACGCCAGCCGGGGTGACAGAGCGGATTGCGGCTTAGAGCTGGCCGAACACCATCAACACCGGCGTAATCGCCAGCGTCGCGTACAGCATGTAGAGCCAGAATCGCTGCAGACCCGTCATTGCTGTGCTGTTGTCCATAAAGGCAATCCTGGCCCATTATGGTGAACGGCTCGTAAACGGACTCAATGTCTGGAATGCTGGCCCGGCTGCATCGTCTGCTGCTCAAGCAACCTGGGCTGGCCCCCATGCCAGACCACGATATCCACCTTGTCGCCGCTGTTCGTGAGCAACGCGGCGACATGCTCGGTGTCGCGCACTGCCTCGGCCAGTGCCGAATAGGGCGGTCCGACGGCCCCGCCCATCGCGATGCTCCAGCCGCCGCCATGTGGAATGATGTCGTATCGAATACGCGCCATGGGCTGTTCTCCGCGTGACGCATTCTGCCGTCACGGTCTCGTGGGTGCATGACGCTGCATGAGCCTAATGAGTTGAATGGGCAGAAGGTTTCCCTCGCCCATCACAATAAATTGCCACATGTCTTTGTTTAGGGACCGGCGCGGCCGAAAGCTGAAACAGTGCTTTCCGACAAGACCGGTTCGAGCGCACGCCCTGGGGGCTGTAGCTGCTGTGGATCGGGCGCTTACAACGCAATCCCCCGCCTCATCACTTGAAGGATTGCGCCATGGCCAACCTCTCACATCTCTCCAGGGTTCTGGTCGTTGAAGACGAGGGCCTGATCCTGCTCGACCTCGAGTCCAGTTTGCTCGACGCCGGCGTTGCCGCGGTCGTCACTGCCGCAACCCTCGATGAGGCGCTTCTGGCGGTCGACGCAGGGCAGTTCGATGCAGCGGTTCTCGATCTGCATCTTGGCCGTAGCGGCTGGAGCTACGAGATTGCCCGCCGTCTCGTCCAAAAGGGCGTGCCCTTCATCTTCTCGTCCGGCACGGTCGCTATCGCTGATGGCTTCCGCGAGGTGCCACTGGTGATGAAGCCGTTCTCGTCCGACCAGCTCGTTGCGGCGTTGCTGCAGGTCACTGCCGATAGGCAGACGCTCGCCGCGCAGTAATCCTCTTGGGCGCCGTGGCAAATTCGGGCTTGCCAAGCGCGCAAATCACGCTCAACCTTCGCGTGAGTTCAACAACTGAAGGAGGTGATCCAGTGCATCAGAAATCGAAGGTTTCGACGGGTCTTGGATCGTTGCGCTTCCATATGGAGCAGCCTCTGTAGTCGTCGCAGCGGTCTAGGCAGTTCAGCTCCAAAGACCGTAGAGAGACCACGAGATCGGGGGGCCGCCATTGGCGGCCCCTTTCTTTTGCGCTACGACGCGCGCCATGAACGCCCTCACGCAAACCACCGCCGCGACGCGACTGCTGCCCTACCAGTCCCGGCGGACCTTCGCGATCATCTCGCATCCGGACGCCGGCAAGACCACGCTCACCGAAAAGCTGCTGGCTGCCTCGGGCGCCATCAACCAGGCCGGCGCCGTGCGCGGCCGGGCCAATACCCGTTCCACCCGCTCGGACTGGATGGAAATCGAACAGCAGCGCGGCATCTCGATTTCGTCCTCGGTGATGACGTTTGAGCATCTCGGCCTCACCTTTAATCTGCTCGATACCCCCGGCCACTCCGATTTCTCCGAAGACACCTATCGAACGCTGACCGCGGTCGACGCCGCCGTGATGGTGATCGACGTTGCCAAAGGCATTGAAAGCCAGACGCTGAAACTGTTCGAAGTGTGCCGTCTGCGCGATATCCCGATCATCACGTTTGCCAACAAGGTCGACCGTGAGGGCAAGGACCCGATCGCGATCCTCGACGAGATCGCCGACACGCTGGCGCTCGACGTCACTCCGGTCGTCTGGCCGCTGGGGCAGGGGGTCGACTTCAAGGGCGTGGTCGATCTCATCGGCAAGCAGGTGCTCAAGCCCAATGGCGAAGTGCTCGCGACCTTCAGCGATCCCGACGAGCTGCTCAACAATGACGCCCTCACAGACGATCCGGTGATCAAGGCGTCGCTCGAATCGCTCGAGCTGGCCCGCATCGGCTATCCCGAGTTCGACCTTGAGACCTATCGCGCCGGCCATCTGACGCCGGTGATCTTCGGCTCGGCGCTGAAGACCGTATCGGTGCCGCAATTGCTGCTGGCGCTCGGCACGTGGGCACCCGAGCCGCGGCCGCAGCCGGCGGACCCGACGCCGATCGAGCCGGGCGACCCAAAAGTCACCGGTTTCGTGTTCAAGGTGCAGGCCAATATGGATGCGAACCACCGTGACCGCGTGGCGTTTCTCCGCCTCAGCTCCGGGACGTTCCGGCGGGGCATGAAGCTGCGCAATGTCCGCACCGGCAAAGATCTCGCCATCGCCAACCCGATGTTCTTTCTGGGCCATGATCGCGAGCTCGCCGAGGAAGCCGTGGCCGGCGATATCGTTGGCATCCCCAATCACGGCACCCTCAGCGTGGGCGACACGCTGACCGAGGGCCCGACCATCAAGGTCACGGGTATTCCCAACTTCGCGCCGGAAATCATCCGCCGCGTCCGACTCACCGATCCGATCAAGGCCAAACAGCTCGCCAAAGCGCTGAGCGATCTGGCCGAGGAGGGGGTCGCGCAGGTGTTCCGTCGCATGGTGGGCGCCGATTACATCGTTGGCGTCGTCGGCCAGCTGCAGCTCGAAGTGCTGCAGGCGCGCATCCTCAAGGAATACAACGTCCCGATCAGCTTCGAGAGCATCAATTTCGAGATGGCCCGCTGGGTCCGCTCCGACGACAAAAAGGAGCTGGATCGCTTCATCACGGCGCAGAAACTGGAATTCGCCGAGGACAAGGACGGCGATCCGGTCTATCTCGCACAATCGGCCTGGTGGCTCGGCCGCGCCCAGCGCGACAACCCCAAGGTCGAATTTCTCGCCACCAAAGAGCGTCACTGAGATTGTGCCTGTTGCCTCCCCCTCATCCGCCCTTCGGGTACCTTCTCCCACGAGGGGAGAAGGCCGACACAGCGGGCATCGCGGTTTCTTTGCCTTCTCCCTTGATGGGAGAAGGTGGCCGAAGGCCGGATGAGGGTGGGCCAGCGATCGCTGAGACCAACGATTACACTAGGAGCATCTTATGACCGTTACCCGTCTGCACCCCGGCAAGCGCATGAGCCAGGCCGTCAAGCACGGCAATACCGTGTATCTCGCCGGCCAGGTCGCCAGCGATCCGAACGGCACCATCGAGAAGCAGACCACCGAAGTGCTTGCGGCGATCGACAAGCTGCTCGCCGAAGCCGGCACCTCGAAGTCCAAGGTGCTGAGCTGCCAGGTGATCCTCAACAATATCGGCGATTTCGCCGCCATGAACTCTGTCTATGACGGCTGGATCGACCCGGCCAATCCGCCGGCTCGCGCCTGCATCGAGGCCCGCCTCGCAGCGCCGGCGCTGAAGGTCGAGATCATCGCCATTGCGGCGTTGGACTAAGAATCACGTACTGGGAGGACAAGATGGCGAACGAGAAAATCGGCTTTCTGGGCTTGGGCCTGATGGGCCACGGCATGGCCAAGAACATTGTCGAGAAAGGTTTTCCACTAGTCGTCTCGGCGCACCGCAATCGGGCGCCGATCGATGATCTGGTCAAGCGCGGCGCGACCGAGGCGCACTCGCCCCGCGAAGTGGCGGAACAGAGCAGCATTGTGCTGCTCTGCGTCACCGGCTCGCGTGAAGTCGAGGCATTGGTCCACGGCAAGGACGGCCTCAAGGCCGGGCTCAAGCCGGGGTCGATCATCATCGACTGCTCCACCGCGGACCCCAACTCAACCGTAACGCTGGCCGAAGAGCTCGCCGCGTCGGGCGTCGGCTATGCCGACGCGCCGCTTGGCGGCACGCCGGTGCAGGCCGCCGAGGGCAAGCTCAGCGCCATGGTCGGCGCCACCGATGAGGTGTTCAAGCGCATCGAGCCGGTGATCGCGACCTGGGCGGGCAAGATCGTCCATATCGGCGGCGTCGGCGATGGCCATCGGATGAAGCTGCTCAACAATTTCCTGTCGCTGGGCTACGCGGCGATCTATGCGGAAGCTCTGGCGCTGTCGGTCAAAGTCGGGATCTCGCCTGAGCGCTTCGACAGCGTCATCCGCGGTGGCCGCATGGACAATGGTTTCTACCAGACCTTCATGGGCTACACGATCGATGGCAACCGCGAGGCGCACAAATTCACCATCGCCAATGCCTTCAAGGACCTGACTTACCTCGAAGCCATGGCCGATGCGGTGAAGATCGCCAATCCGGTCGGCAATGCGGTCAAAAACTCGTTTGCGCTCGCCTTCAATGGCGGTGGCGACGGACCTGAGAACTACGTGCCGCATCTGCCCGAATATGTCGGCCGCGCCAACGGCGTCGACCTCACACCCACCAAACTCAAGAAGTGAACCGATGAACACCCGCACACTTGGTAAGACTGGCTACACCGTCTCTGAAATCGGCCTCGGCTGCTGGCAGCTGGGTGGCGATTTCGGCAAGCTCGAGGACGAGACTGCAGCAGAGATCCTGAAGACCGCCCGCTCGCTCGATGTCAATTTCTGGGACACCGCCGACGTCTATGGCGGCGGTCAGTCGGAAAGCCGGATCGGCGCGTTCAACGACAAGAAAGACGTTCTTGTTGTGACCAAGCTCGGCCGCGGATCGCAGTTCGAGGGCATGACCAAATATGACAAGCGCCGGGTCAAGGAGAGCCTTGCCGGGTCCATCAAGCGGCTCGGCGTCGATGTGCTCGACCTCGCGCAGCTCCATTGCATCCCAATCGAGGTGCTGCGCGACGGCGAAATTTTCTCGATCATGGACGACATGCGCGATGCCGGCATGGTGCGGTTCTGGGGCGCCAGCGTCCAAACGGTGGAGGAGGGGATGCTCTGTCTCGCCGCCCCCAATTGCGCGTCGCTGCAGACCATCTTCAACCTGTTCCGTCAGGATGCCGTCGACACGCTGCTGCCGGCTGCGCACAAGGCCAACGTCGGAATCATCGTCCGGCTGCCGCTCGCGTCCGGGCTGCTGTCGGGCAAATACACCGCCGACACCCAGTTCAGTGCGCAGGATCACCGCACCTACAACCGCGATGGCGACGCTTTCTATGTCGGCGAGACCTTCTCGGGCCTGCCGTTCGAGGCCGGCGTCAAGCTGGCCGACCAGCTCAAACAGATGACCCCCAAGGGCATGACGCTGGCGCACATGGCGCTGCGCTGGATCCTCGATCAGCCGGCCGTTTCGACCATCATTGCCGGCGTCAGCCGCCCGGCGCAGCTCAAGGACAATGTCGACGCGAGCCGGATGGACCCGCTGCCGGCCGCGCTGGTCGAAGATTTGAAGCAGTTCTATCTCGACAAGGTTCGTCCGCAGGTGCGCGGCGGAATCTAGTAGACAACCGGTTCGCGCAAACAGAAACTATCTCCCGGCTCTCCAGGAGAATTTTGTGCGCGCTTTCACCTCATTTCTAGAAGACTATCCCGCCTATTCCGCGTCGAGCGCGCTCGACGCGATGCGGGCCAGCGATTTTGGCCGGCTCGAGGGCGCCCGGCAGGTCTATCTCGACTACACCGGCGCCGGGCTCTACGCGGCCTCGCAAATGCGCGCGCATATGAGCCTGCTGGATGGTCCGCTGCTGGGCAATCCGCATTCGGCCAGCCCGACCTCGACGGCCGCCACGCAATTGGTGGAGCGCGCCCGCGCCGCAGTGCTGCGCTATTTCAACGCCACCCGGCGCTACACCTGCGTCTTCACTCTCAACGCGTCGGCGGCATTGAAGCTCGTTGCCGAGGCCTACCCGTTTGCGCCGGGCGGCCGGCTGCTGCTCAGCACCGACAACCACAATTCCGTCAACGGCATCCGCGAATTCGCACGCGCCGGGCAATCGGCGATCGACTACGCGCCGCTGACCCGGCCCGAGCTGCGCCTCGACGTGCCCGCGACCGAGGCGCTGCTGGCGCTGGCCGATCCCACCGCGCCCAATCTCTTCGCCTTTCCAGCGCAGTCGAATTTCTCCGGTGTGAAGCACCCACTTTCGCTGATTGAGACTGCGCACGACAAGGGCTGGGACGTCCTGCTCGACGCCGCGGCGTTCGTGCCGACCAATCGGCTCGACCTGCAGCAGATCGATCCCGATTTTGTCAGCGTGTCGTTCTACAAGATGTTCGGCTACCCGACCGGCGTCGGGTGCCTGCTGATCCGCGACACCGTTTTGGATAAGCTCAAGCGTCCGTGGTTTGCCGGCGGGACCGTGAGCTTCGTTACCGTCATCGGGCGTGAGCATGTGCTGGCCAAAGGCGAAGCGGCGTTCGAAGACGGCACGCTGAACTTCCTCAGCATCCCGGCCGTCGAGATTGGCCTCGCGCATCTGGAGCGGGTCGGGCTCGACATGATCCAGTCCCGCGTCGGTTGCCTGACCGAACTGTTGCTCAGCGAACTGCTCGAGTTGCGCCACAGCAATGGGCGTCCGATGGTGCGGATCTACGGTCCCGCAAATTCGAGCATGCGGGGCGGCACCATCGCGATGAATTTCTACGATCCTGATGGCCATCTGCTCGACTATCGGCGGATCGAGGAATTGGCGGGCGCCGAGAACATCTCGCTCCGCACGGGCTGTTTCTGCAATCCGGGGGCCGGCGAGGTCGCCGAAAACCTCACCGAGGAGGATATGGCGGCGGGCCTGGCGCACGGCCGCGACATCACTTTGCCGCTGTTCCTCCAGATCATGCAGCACCGCGACGGCAAAAGCGCTGGGGCCGTGCGGGTTTCGCTCGGCCAGGCCAGCAATTTCGCCGATGCCGAACGTTTCGTGCAATTTGTCGCCGGTCTGCGCGATCAGACTGTGCTGGCGATCGGCGAGGTGACCTTCGACATCGAGTCCTGCCGGGTCATTCGCGACGGCAGTTGAGCGCTCACAGCCTCTCGACTGCCCTTCCAAAGCCTCGTCCCACCACCTAAATTGGCTGACCCCTTCAGCGGTTGGCTGAGCGAGCGCGCTTGTGATCGCTCAGGCCAGAGCGCAAAAAACCAAGAGTGAGCCATATGTCCGTGCATTCCGCCTTCGACCTCGTCCGCGACGAGACGATCCCCGAAATCGCCTCGGACGTGACGCTTTACCGGCACCGGAAGACCGGGGCCGAGGTGCTGAGCTTCGTCAACGACGACGAAAACAAGGTGTTTGGTGTCACCTTCAAGACCCCGCCCGAGGATTCGACCGGCGTCGCCCACATCCTCGAGCATTCGGTGCTCTGCGGCTCGCGCAAATATCCCGTGAAAAAGCCGTTCGTCGAACTGATGAAGAGCTCGATGTCGAGCTTCCTCAACGCCATGACATTTCCGGACAAGACCGCCTATCCGGTCGCCAGCCAAAACCTCCAGGATTTCTACAACCTCGTCGACGTCTATCTCGACGCGGTGTTTTTCCCGATCATCTCGGAAGATACTTTCCGGCAGGAGGGCTGGCATTACGAGGCCGACGGCACGCAGATGCCGCTGAGCTTCAAGGGCGTGGTGTTCAACGAAATGAAGGGCGTTTATTCGTCGCCCGCTTCGGTGCTCGGCAAGCTCAGCCAGCAATCGCTCTATCCGGACAACGCCTACGGGGTGAATTCCGGTGGCGACCCCAAAGCCATCCCCGATCTCACCTACCATTATTTCAAAAACTTCCATAAGCGGTTCTATCATCCGTCGAATGCCAGAATTGTGTTCTATGGCGATGATCCAGCGGGCCGCCGCTTCGAGATGCTTGACGAATATCTGAGCCAATTCGAGGCCGCGCCGGTCGATGCGACCGTCAAGTTGCAGCCGCGCTGGACGGCGCCCCGGCATATCGAAAGCACCTATGCGGCGACGGAAGCCGAGCCCGGCAAGAAGACCGGCATGGTCACCGTCAACTGGATGCTCGACGAACTCGACAATCCCGAGACCGTCATTGCCCTCAACGTCCTCGAGCATATCCTCGTCGGCAATGCCGCCTCGCCATTGCGGAAGGCGCTCACTGAATCTGGTCTTGGCGAGGGTCTGACTGGGTCGGGTCTCGCCGACGATTTCCGCCAGCCCTATTTCACGGTCGGCCTCAAGGGTATCGACGAGGCCGACGGCCCCAAAGTCGAAGCGCTGATCCTCGAGACGCTGGCCAGGCTCGCCAAGGACGGCATTGATCCGCTGACCATTGAAGCCGCAATGAACGGTTTTGAGTTCGCCCTGCGTGAAAACAATACCGGCTCGTTCCCGCGCGGCATGGCGTTGATGTTCCGCACCATGCGCAACTGGCTGCATGGCGGCGATCCGTTCGAATCGCTGACCTATGAGAAGCCGCTGGCCGCGCTCAAGCAGCATCTGAGTGCCGGCGCCCGGGTGTTCGAGACGCTGATCGAAAAGACCCTTGTCAATAATCCGCATCGCACCACCGTGCTGCTCAAGGCGGATCTCGCGCTCGCCGACGAAGAGGTCGGCGAGGAGCGCGCCCGGCTCGATGCGGTAGCCGCTGCGCTCAACGAAGACGAGCGCGAGGACGTGGTCGAGATCACCGCCAAGCTCAAGGCGTTGCAGGACGAAGTCGATACGCCGGAGGCGCTGGCCAAGATCCCGACGCTGGGCCTCAAGGACCTCGACCGCGCCAACAAGCCGATCCCGATCGAGCGCGATAGTCTCAACGGCGCCCGGCTCTATACCCACGCGCTGCCGACAAACGGCGTGATCTATCTCGATCTCGCTTTCGATCTGCGCCGCGTGCCCGCCGAATACATTCCCTATCTGTCGATCTTCTCGCGCGCCCTGTTTCAGACCGGCACCGCCAAGGAAGATTTCGTCTCGCTGACGCAGCGCATCGGGCGGTCGACCGGCGGCGTCAGCGCCTCCCGCTCGATCGGTGTCATGCGCGACACCAAGACCACCACGGCCTGGCTGTTCGTTCGTGGCAAGGCGGTACCCGACAAGGCCGAGGAGCTGCTGTCGATCCTCAGCGACGTGCTGACCAGCGCGCAGTTCAACAACCGTGAGCGCATCAAGCAGATGTTGCTCGAGGAAAAGGCCGGCATCGAATCCTCGCTCTCGGGCAGGGGTAGCGGCATCGTCGCCGGGCGGGTCAGTGCGGCATTCAACGAGGCGGCGTGGGCCAATGAGCAATCGGGCGGCATCGAATACTTGTTCTTCCTGCGCAACCTTATCAAGCGGGTCGATACCGACTGGGCCGGCATCGAAGCGACGCTCTACCGGCTCCGCGACATCCTGATCGACCGCAAATCGATGGTGGTCAATGTCACCACTGAGGCAGCGATCTGGACCAGCTTTGCGCCGCAGCTCGGCACTTTCATCGCCGATCTCCCGGCGACACTTGGTGCGCCGCTCGGCTGGCCCACCGCCAAGCCGAAATCGGAAGGGCTGACCTTCCCGGGCGCCGTAAATTTCGTCGGCAAAGGCGCCAACCTCTACGACCTCGGTTACGTCCATACCGGCGCCACCACCGTCGCACTACGCCATCTCAACACCACCTACATCTGGGACAAGGTGCGCGTGCAGGGCGGCGCCTATGGCGGCGGTGCAGGCTTCGATCCGTTCTCGGGCGGGCTGATCTTCACCTCCTACCGCGACCCCAATCTGCTCTCGACACTCGAGGCCTATGATGGCGCGGCGGCCTATCTCAAGCAGGGCGTCGGCGATCAGGACCTGGTCCGTTCGATCATTGGCGCGATCGGCCAGATCGACACCTACCGTCTGCCCGACGCGAAGGGCTTCGTGTCGCTGATGTGGGAACTGACCGGTAACACCGAAGACAACCGCCAGCAGCGCCGCGAAGAAGTGCTCGGCGCCACCGCCAAGGACTTCAAACGGCTCGGCGACGTGCTCGACGGCGTCGCCAAAACCGGCAAGGTCTCGGTGCTCGGCTCGGAGGCCGCGATCAAAGCGGCGAACGACGAGCGCGGCGGGTTCATGGACGTGATCAAGGTGCTGTAAGGGGAGACGAGGGCTGCCTGCCAAGTACCCCTTCTCTTGCAAATTCCAAGGGCTTGGCTGTGCCAAACCCAGGAATTTGCTTTCTCCTCCGCCAGGGGGGAGAGGCTTGAGCCGATGGCTCTCAGCTTGCATCAAGTGTGCGGTTCCGGCCCCTCTCCCCCTCGGCGGGGGAGAAAGCGATTTCTTGGGCTTAGCCCTTCGCTAAGTCCTAGAAATTGCAAGAGAGGGGGTCGCCGCGACATCAGCCGACACGTCTATCCCCGCATCCGCCACGAAATCCCTCAAGCCCACCAATCACATCCCAACAATCTGCATGCCTGCTTATCCCCACCCCCTCCCGATGCGCGCATACTCCCCCATCGTCCGCTGACTAGCGCGGGGTCCTGACGAGGGGCCGGGTGGACGAGATGGGCCGGGTGGTGGTCGCACTGCTCAGGGGGCGGCGTTCGGGGTGCCGGGTAACTCTCACCAGCCCGACTGCTTTCGATAAACCCGTCGCGGAGAGTTAGCCGGGTGTCTCATCAACACCCAACCATCTCCGAGGCGCCCGGCGCTCTCCGTCCGTGGCTCGCTATTGCCACGGCGAGATAACACCCCGGAGGGTCGGGCCCGTCCGGCGCTTCCGCTCGCGCGAAAAGGTGAACCGTAGCCCACTAGCCCGCGTTATTATCTGTTATGGCTCCATCGTTCCTCACCCGCGACCTGCGGATCGCGCCCCACGGCATCTATATCGATCCGCCGCAGCCGCAGGAGCGGGGCGATCATTACGCATGGCCACGCCGATCACGCGCGCTCGGGACACGGCGCTGTGCTGGCCACCCCCGACACCATCGCCATCATGAAGACCCGCTACGGCGAAGATGCCGCCGGCCGCTGGGACGAACTGCCGTTCGGCGAGACCCGGTTGCTAGATGGCGGCGTCACCGTTTCGCTGCATCCCGCCGGCCACATCCTCGGCTCGGCGCAGGTGCTGCTCGAACACAAGGGCGAGCGCATCGTCGTCACCGGCGACTACAAGCGGCTCGATGACCGTACGGCGCAACCGTTCGAGCTGGTGAAATGCGATCTGCTCGTCACCGAGGCGACATTCGGGCTGCCGGTGTTCCAGCATCCCAAGCCCGCCGACGAGATCGCTCGCCTGCTGCGCTCGGTGGTGTCATTCCCTGACCGCGCCCAAATCGTCGGCTGCTACGCGCTCGGCAAGGCGCAGCGTGTCATCTCGCTGCTGCGCGAGTCCGGCTATGACGCGCCGATCTACCTGCACGGCGCGATGCTCCGGCTCTGCGCGCTGTACGAGGAGCGCGGCATCCCACTGGGCGATCTGCTGCCCTCGCTCGATGTGCCTAAGGCCGAACTCGCCGGCAAAATCGTCATCGCGCCGCCATCCGCCATCAAGGACCGCTGGAGCCGCCGCCTTCCCGATCCGGTGCTCGCCGTCGCCTCCGGCTGGATGAGCGTCAAGCAACGGGCCCGGCAGTCGGGCGTCGAGCTGCCGCTGGTGATCTCCGACCATGCCGACTGGAACGAGCTGCGCCAGACCATCACCGAGACGGAAGCCGAGACGATCTGGGTCACGCATGGCCGCGAGGACGCGCTGGTCTATTGGAGCCAGCAGCAGGGCCTCGCCGCCGAGCCGCTCCGCATTGAGGCCTATGAGGACAGCGCGGAGGAGGGCGAATGAAAAAGTTTGCGCAGCTTCTCGAAGTGCTGGCGCTGACCCCCTCGCGCAACCGCAAGATTGAGACGTTGAGCCAGTATTTCGCCACGACGCCCGATCCCGATCGCGGCTACGCGCTCGCCATCATCACCGGTGCGTTGAGCTTCAAGAACGTCAAGCCGGCGGTGCTGCGCGAGGTCGTCAGCGCCGAGGTCGATCCCCATCTGTTCGCGCTGAGCTACGATTATGTCGGCGATCTCGGCGAGACCATCGCGCTGATCTGGCCGCATCACGGCGCACAGGATGATTTGCCGTCGCTCACCGAACTGGTCGAGCTATTCAACACCACCAGCAAGTCGGCATTGCCGGCGCTGATCGCCTCGCTCCTCACCCGTGCGGGCAGCAATGAGCGCTGGGCGCTGGTAAAGCTCGCAGCCGGCGCGTTGCGCATCGGGCTCAGCGCCCGGCTCGCCAAGACTGCGCTGGCACAGATGAGCGGGAAGGATTTGCAGGCACTCGAGGAAATCTGGCACGGCGTCAGCGTGCCCTACACCGATCTCTTCGCCTGGCTCGACGGCACCGGTGAGTTGCCGGACGTCGACCACGCCTCCCGCTTCCATCCGCTGATGCTGAGCAATCCGATCGATGAGACAAAGGACCTCGCGGCTCTCAACCCCGCCGACTTCTCGGCCGAGTGGAAATGGGATGGCATCCGCGTTCAGCTGATCCTCGGGCAGGGCAGGGCGTCGCTGTTCTCACGCACCGGCGACGATATCGCCGAGAGCTTCCCCGATCTCGTCGAGAACGCCTTCGGCGAGGGGGTGCTCGATGGTGAATTGCTGGTCGGCCGCGACTTCGAAGCGATGCCGTTCAACGATCTGCAACAGCGACTCAATCGCAAGGTGGCGACGCCAAAGCATCTCGAGGACTATCCGGCCTTCGTGCGCGTCTACGACATGCTGTTCGATGGCCGCGAGGGTATTCGCACGCTGCCCTGGACCGAACGCCGCAAGCGCCTCGAGACCTGGATGAAAAAGCTGCCGCAGCCACGGCTCGATCTGTCCGAGGTCCTGAGCTTTACAGGGTGGGACGATCTCGCCGAAATGCGTCGCCGCGGCGCTGCCGAGCACGGCCACGAGGGCGTCATGGTCAAGCTCAAGACCTCACCCTATGTCCCGGGCCGGTCCAAGGGCCTCTGGTTCAAATGGAAGTGCGACCCCAATGTCGTCGATGCGATCCTGATGTACGCACAGCGCGGCCACGGTAAGCGCAGCTCCTACTATTCGGACTACACATTCGGGGTCTGGAAGGGCAACGAGATCGTGCCAATCGGCAAAGCCTATTTCGGCTTCACCGACGACGAGCTGAAGCAGCTCGACAAATGGGTGCGCAACAACACCGTGCAGGCCTTCGGGCCGGTGCGTGAGGTGAAGAAGGAACTGGTGTTCGAGGTCGCCTTCGATTCAGCGCAGCTGTCGAGCCGGCACAAATCCGGCGTTGCGCTGCGCTTCCCGCGCATCAACCGCATCCGCTGGGACAAGCCGGCCGCCGAGACCGCCACGCTCGCGGACATGCAGGTTTTCGTGGAGGCGAGCTAGAATTGCTGCCCGTTGAGTGCCCCGATGAACACGTGCTCGAACATCCCGGCGTCGGCGCGGGTCGCCACGGCCATCTCGTGTCCGGCCGGATCGCGCCTGGTGCGGCCACTCTCTGGCCCGGTGGTGACGACACTGAGCAACATCGGGTCGGTGTCGATGATCTGCGGATGAGTGATCGCCACTGCCGCCAGCGGATCCCAAAAATACCAGCCACCCGCCTCGATCGAGGCCTTCTCGTGCGTGAGCACCTCATAGACGAATTCAGTGACTGGTGTCGTTCGATTGGCGGCGAGCTCGTCATAGAACCGGCGCGTCAGCGGCGCGGTATTGGTGCAGTCGAGCGGGATCAGGGTGATCGGCAGTCTCGACGCAAAGACCGCTGCGGCCGCCGGCGGATGCAGGAAGATGTTCCACTCAGCGGTGTCGTTGCTGCCGACGATCCCGGCTTCGACATTGCCCGGGGCATCCACCGCGCCGCCCATGATGTAGGTCATCGCCACCCGATCGGCGATGTTAGGGTCGCGATTGAGCAACTCGGCGATGTTGGTCAACGGCCCCAGCGTCAGCAATGTGGGTTTGTCCCCCGGCTGCCGGAACGCCTGCTGCAGCAAATCGACGGCGCCAAGCGTCGACGGCTCATTGGGGTTAGACGGAAGCTCAATGCCGAGTACACTGTCGATGCGGGCGCGCCAGCCCGGTTGGAGCCCGTTGGCGTGCAGCGGTACCGGCCGGCCCGCCGCCACGGGGATGTTGGGTTTGCCGGCAAGGGCAAGGATGCTCATGGCGTTGCGAACCGCTGTCTCGCAGGTCGCGGCCGTATCGGCCGTCACCGCAATGGCGCGGATCTCGACGTCCTGGCGCTGCAGGAGGTAGGCGATCGCCAGCCAGTCGTCGACGGCCATATCGGTGTCGATTACAATCGGTTTGCTCATGCGCCTTCATTGGCCGCGACCGGCAAGGGTGTCAAATCATGTCTCTGACGGCCATCGAACGGCAAGTGGAAGAGCTGACCCGGCAGATGGTTGCGACCGCCGCGGCGGAAGATTTCGAGCGCGCGGCGCGGTTGCGCAACCAGATCGCCGAGTTGAAGCGACCGTTGGTTGGCAAGCCGCCGCCCGGCCAGATGGGGCTTGGCACCAACATCCCCGTCGCAGCGCCACCGGCCGGCTGGCGGCGGCCGAAAAAGCCGGATCCTATGACAACGAACAGCAAGCCGCGCGGCAAGTCGCGATAGGCTGAAAATGGCAAGACTTCCGCAACCATCCTGCGTGTTTGCCGCAGTTTGAGCCCCATTGGCCCTGCCCGGTAATGCAATTGTTTACTGTCGCGGCCGCAACCATGGAGCCAATGCGGAAGGATGGCGCGCAGAAGCGTGTAGGGGCCAATGGAACGCAACGGGGCAGTTGGGGCAGAGACCGGACCGGAACGGCAAGAGCTGATCGAGCTCGCCGTGAACGAGTCGAATTCGGCCGTCTACATCACCGACTCGACCGCCAAGATCATCTTCATAAATAAGACTTTCACCGAAATGCTCGGCTACGAGTTGGCCGATGTCCATGGACGTCAGGCTCGCGAAATCCTCGGCGGACCGCACTACGACGAGACGGCCTACACCAGGCTTTGGACCGATCTCAATCGTGGTCTCAGTGTCACGGAGGAGGTCCGTACCTGCAACAAGGCCGGCGATGAGGTCTGGCTGACGCTGGTGCTCCGTCCGGTGTTTGCCGAAGACAGCTCGTTCAAGCACCTCGTGGGCTTCCTCGAAGACACCACCGAATCCCGGCGGATCCAGAGCCTGCAGCGCGATGTACTCGAAGCGGTCGCGCAGGAGACCTCGTTGATCGACGTCATGACCACGATCTGTGAGCGTGTCGAAGCGATCTTTCCCGAGGTCGTCTGTTCGATCCTCGCGGTGGACAATGAAAAGCGGCTGCGGCCGCTGGCGGCGCCGTCGCTGCCCGATCATTTCGGCAAGGCGATCGACGGATTGGCCATCGGTCCGACCGCGGGGTCTTGCGGGACGGCCGCATGGCGCGGCGAACCGGTCACTGTCGAGGACATCGCCTCCGATCCGTTGTGGGCGGACTACAAAGATTTGCCGTTGCCGCTTGGCTTGCAGGCGTGCTGGTCGAGCCCGATCAAACTCAAGACCGGTCGCGTGGCGGGGACCTTTGCGTTCTACTTCCGCGAGAGGCGCGGTCCGGGCATCTGGCACGAGCAGGTGGTGCGGGCATGCCTCCAGCTCTGTATTCTCGCTTTAGAGCGGCATGAGGCCAAAGAGAGCATCGCGCGGCTGGCTTACTACGACGCGCTGACGGGTCTGCCGAACCGCTCGAAACTGCGCGAGCAAATGGAACGCTGCTTTGACCAGGCAGAAGCGCCAGAGGCGGCGCTGATCTTCCTCGACATCGATCATTTCAAGGACGTCAATGACACGTTGGGGCATTCGGTCGGCGACGATTTTCTCAAGCAGATCGCGGAACGCCTGTGTGCGACGGTTTGGCCGGGAGACATCATCAGCCGGCACGGCGGTGACGAGTTCGTCATCGTGCTGGCTGGCGCGGATGCGCCGCGGGCGAAAGCGGTGGCGGAGGAGCTTCTGCGCCGGATCGCCGAACCCGTGCTCGTCGATGGCATCTCGCTGCCGGCTTCAGCGAGCATCGGTATCAGCCTTTGTCCGGCAGACGGCACCGACACGGCAACCCTACTCCGCAATGCCGATACCGCGATGTATTGCGCCAAGGCCGAAGGTCGCGGCACGTATAGATTTTTTGAGAACGAAATGAACCGCAAGGCGCAGGATCGCCTGCTGATCGGTGCATTGTTGCGTGACGCGGTCACCTGCAATCAACTCACTCTTGCCTACCAGCCACAGATCGACGCCCGGAGCGGCGAACTCGCCGGCGTCGAGGCACTGGCGCGCTGGACCCACCCGGCACTTGGCAACATTCCCCCTAGCCGCTTCATTCCGCTGGCGGAAGATTGCGGGTTGATCGAGGCGATAGGCGAGTTCGGATTGCTGGAGGGCTGTGCCCAGCTGCGGCGCTGGGACGATATGGGGCTTCACGTGCCGCAGATGGCGGTGAACATCTCGCCGATCCATTTTCGTAACGCTGGATTGCCCGGCACGGTGAGCAGGGCCATTGCCGCGAGCGGTATCGCGCCAAGTCGGTTGACCGTCGAGATTACCGAGAGCGTTATGATGGACACTTCCCCCACGGCCACGGCCAACGCTGCCGCGCTCCGCGAAATGGGCGTCGTCATGTCGATGGACGATTTCGGCACCGGCTATTCGAGCCTTAGTCATCTGGCCCGCCTGCCCGTCAGCGAATTGAAGATCGACCGCGGCTTCATGGCCGACCTCGAAGACAATGAGGCGGTGCAGGCGCTGGTGACAGCGGTCATCCGCATCGGCGAGAGTCTGCGGCTACGCGTCGTGGCCGAGGGCGTCGAGACAGTCGCACAGCGGCGCTTCCTCGAGGCGCTCGGGTGCGACGTACTGCAGGGCTATCTGTTCGCGCAGGCGATGCCGCCCGCCGCCTTCGTGCGGTGGCTTGGCCAATGTGCCGATCACGAGATGAAGGGCGTGGCCTAGCTCGCCTGGGCCAGCCTTTCGACCGCCAGCTTCTTGATCTCGCGCAATTCGCTCAGCGTCGTCTGCAGATCCGTCAATTGCTGCTCGAGCATATCCATGCGCTGGTCGACCATCTCGACCAGTAGGTTGACCTGCGCGCGGTGCGTGCGGTCGGCCTCGTAGAGACTCAGATAGTCCGAGATATCACGCAGTGAAAAACCCAAGCGTTTGCCGCGCAGAATCAGAATCAGCCGGGCCCGATCGCGGCGACGGAAGACCCGGGTCGAACCGACGCGCTCAGGGTTCAGCAGGCCTTTGGCCTCGTAGAACCGGATGGCCCTGGTGGAAATGTCGAACTCGCGTGCGAGGTCGGCAATCGCAAAGAGGTCACGGGTCTCGCTCTCAGGCCGGTTCACTCTTGTTCCCCTTCATCGCCTGATACTCCTCGCGCAGCTCCTTTTTGGAGAGCTTGCCGATGAGCGTTTTGGGCAGCTGGTCCTTGAAGATGATCTCACGCGGCATTTCAAGTTTGTTCAGCCGCTCGGCGATGAATTTTTTGAGCTCTGCCTCGCTCGCCGACTGGCCAGCCTTGAGTTTGACGAAGCCGATTGCTGCCTCGCCGCGATATTCATCGGGCACCCCGATGACGTTGCATTCGTCGACGGCCGGATGGGCGACCAGCGCCTCCTCGATAGTGCGCGGATAGATGTTGAAGCCCGACGAGATGATAAGATCCTTGATGCGATCGACGAGGAACACATATCCCTCGGGATCGACGTAACCGACATCGCCAGTCCGCAGCCAGCCATCCACGAAGACGTCCTCGGTGGCTTCGGGATTGTCGGCATAGCCGAGCATCACCTGGGGACCCTTGACCTGTAGCTCGCCGCGCTCGCCGAGCTTGGCCGGCTGCATGGTTTCGATATCGATGAAACGCACATCGGTGTCGGGGACCGGCAGGCCGACGGACATCGGCTTCGACGGCACGCGCAATGCCGCACAGCAGACCACAGGCGAGGCTTCGGTGAGGCCGTAGCCTTCGGCGAGAATGGTGCTCGAGACCTTGGCAAATTTGGCCCTTACCTCATCGGAGAGTGCAGCACCTCCGGAAATGACCACGTCGAGACAATCGAGCAGCCTGGCCTGCTCTGTAGTGAGCTTGCTCAACGCCTGGATCAGCGTCGGCACCGCCGGCAGCACATTGGGCCGGGTGCGCTTCATCAGGTCAAGGAAGCCCTTCATTTCGAAACGCGGCAGCATCACGACCAACGTTCCGTTGCAGAGCGGCACGTTCATGCACACGGTCATCGCGAAGATATGGAAGAAGGGCAGTACCGCGACGACCTTGCTGGGCGGATAGAAAATACCGCAGCCCCACGCGTCGATCTGGCTCATATTGGCTGCGATGTTGGCGTGGCTCAGCATTGCTCCCTTGGGCAGACCGGTCGTGCCGCCGGTATATTGCTGCACTGCGACGTCCTTTGTCGGATCGATCGTCACCGGCGTCGGCGCATCATTGCGTGCGACGAGCTTGTGGAACCACGCGACATTGTTGGCGGGCGAGATGGTCGCGAGGTCTTTACGCTTGGCGATGGAGTAGAGGAGGCTTTTGATGGGCGGCAGGGCCTGCGGGAAGTGGCACGCAATGATCTTCTCGACGTGACCGGCTTTGACGAGCGCCTCGGCCTTTTCGTAGATCTGGGCAAGGTCCAGCGTGACGATGACGTCTGCGCCCGCATTGCTGGTGATGTGGGATAGCTCATGCACGGTATAGAGCGGGTTGCAGTTGACCACCGTGCCTCCGGCCAGCAGCACGCCGTAATAGGCAACGACATAGAACGGTGTATTGGGCAGCAACAGCGCTACGCGCTTGCCCTTCTCAACGCTGTACTGGCTCTGCAGCGCACCAGCAAAGGCGCGTATCGATTTGGCGAGGTCGCCGAATTTCGTCTTGCCACCAAGGAAATCGAGGGCGATGGCCTCAGGGGTCTTGGCGCAGGCGGCCAGTACCTGCTCGTGTACCGGGGTCAGATTGAGCGCGACATCCCAGGTAATGCCGGGTGGGTAGTGATCAATCCAAGGGCGCGGATGGTCCGCGACGCTGTCCAAAGCCATGGTTCCCTCCGGGGCATTGACGCCCTCTGTGCGGAAAATAGAGCATGGGTTGACCTAAGCGTCAAACCACGGACGTAGCGGCAATTCCAATTGGCCGCGAACGGTCTTCAGTTGACGTATACGTCAACTTGACGCTAAGCTGTTTGAAACATCCGACTGCCGGGCCTAGATACCGTCAGAGTCGAAGGTAAGGAGACGAGATTGCTGGCGCTGGCCGTCGCTGTCATCGGGATCATCGGCTTTTTCGTGCTGGCGATGCGCCGGGCGCCGCTTTGGCAATGGGCCCTTGGCCTGCTGGTCCTGGGCCTGCTCAGTCGATTTGGCTGGAGCGCCGACGGGACCAATTTCGGCATTTACACCGACTTGCTCGGCTGGATTTTGGCGCTGCTGCCGGCCGCGATCATCGGGCTTTTGTCGGTTCGGGCGATTCGTCTGGTGGTTGTTGCAGCGCCTGCTTATGGACTGGTCAAATCCATCCTGCCGCGGGTTTCGCGCACCGAGCAAGAAGCCCTGGACGCCGGCACAGTCGGCTGGGACGCGGAATTGTTCTCGGGCCGCCCGAACTGGGACAAACTGCTCGGTATCCGCAAGGTGACACTGACGGTCGAGGAGCAGGCTTTCCTCGACGGGCCCGCCAACAAAGTCTGCGCCATGATCGACGATTGGGACGTGCGGCACAATCGCGCCGACCTGTCGCCCGAGGTGTGGTCGTACCTCAAGGAGCAGGGCTTCCTTGGGATGTTGATCGGCAAGGAATATGGCGGCCTCGGCTTTTCCGCGCAGGCGCAGAGCCAAGTGGTGAGCAAGATTGCGAGCCGGTCGGTCGCAGCCGGCATCACCGTCATGGTGCCCAACTCGCTTGGGCCGGGCGAACTGCTCGAGAAATACGGCACGCAGTCGCAGAAGGACCAGTATCTGAGGCGCCTCGCCAAGGGACAGGAAGTGCCATGCTTCGCGCTGACGGGTCCCTATGCGGGCTCCGACGCCGCGAGCATGCGCGACGTAGGCGTCGTCACCTACGACATGTACAACGGCAAGAAGACGTTGGGCGTCAAAGTCAGCTGGGATAAGCGCTACATCACGCTGGCGCCGGTGGCGACGCTGGTGGGCCTCGCTTTCCATCTGCACGACCCGGACCATCTGATCGGTGAGATCGACAAGATCGGCATCACGCTGGCGCTGATCCCCGCCGACTTCCCGGGCGTCGAAATTGGACGGCGACACTACCCGGCGCGCGCCGCATTCATGAATGGGCCGATCAAGGGCCGCAATGTCTTCATTCCCATGGAGTTTCTGATCGGCGGCATCGAGTATGCCGGGCAGGGCTGGCGGATGCTAATGGAATGCCTTTCCACTGGCCGTGCCATCTCGTTGCCGGCGATCGGCACGATCTCGATCAAGCAGTCGCTGCGCGTGACTTCGGCCTATGCCCGCATCCGCAGGCAGTTCGGCATCGCAGTCGGCATCATGGAGGGCGTCGCCGAGCCGCTGAGCCGGATGGTGCGTTCTGCCTACACCTTCGAATCCGCGCGCGGACTGACGGCTTCGATGGTCGATGAAGGCCAGAAGCCGGCCGTGATCTCGGCCCTGCTCAAATATCGCACCACAGACGCGATGCGTGACCGGGTCAATGATGCGCTCGATATTCACGGTGGGCGCGCCGTGCAGGATGGGCCATCGAACTATCTGTTCTCGGGCTACATGACGACGCCGGTGGCGATCACCGTCGAAGGCGCCAACATCCTGACGCGTACGCTGATCACCTTCGCGCAGGGCGCGCTCCGGGCGCATCCCTACCTTTACGCCGAGATTGAAGCCGTGCAGGACAAAGATCGCCGGCACGGCATCGCGGCCTTCGATACGGCATTCGGCGGGCATGTGAGTTTCATGCTGCGCAACATGACCGGCAGCTTCCTTCATGCGCTGAGCGGCGGCCGCTTTGCCTCGACGCCAGTGCAGCACGAAATGGCGCATTGGTACCGGCAGTTGGCGCGCTATTCGCAGAGCTTTGCGCTGGTCGGCGACTGGACCGTGGCGTTCCTCGGTGGTGATCTGAAGCGGAAGCAGCGGCTCTCTGGCCGCATGGCCGATGTCCTCTCCGATCTCTATCTACTGTCGGCCGTGCTGAAGCGCTACGAAGACGATGGCCGGATGAAGGAAGATGGTCCGCTCGTCGACGCGATCGCCAAAGACCATTTGTTTGCTATCGAGCAGAATTTCGCGGCGGTCTTCGCCAACTTCCCCAATCCGTTTTTGAGCTGGTTGATGGGCGTACTGGTGTTCCCGCTCGGGCGGCACAAGAAGCCGGCTTCCGATCGCGAGACCAATCGGTTGGCGCGTGCTGTGTTGCGGCCAGGTGCTTTCCGCGACCGGCTGACGATGGGCACCTATGTGTCGATGGACCCAAAGGACGTCACCGGCGTACTCGAAGATGCGCTGATCAAGGTGACCCGTGCCGAGGAGATCGAGAGCAAGTTCGTGCGCGCGATCAAGAAGGGCATCATCGAGCGCCGTCTTGATCGCGATGCGATCACCGACGCGGTAGATGCAAACGTACTGACCGAGGCGGAGGCCGCGATCCTGCGGCTGGCCGATCAGGCGACCGACCGAGTGATCAGGGTGGACGATTTCGATCCCGACGAGCTCGCCGCCAAGCAGTTGACGCGCCGTGGTGCAGAACGCGGCCGCGCCGCGGAATAAGAGGATAGCGCCGTGCCGCAACCGCAAATGCCCGCCATGACCAATTGGCGCTTCGAAATCGATCTCGAAGGAATCGGCTGGCTCACCATCGACACGCCGAACGCACCGGTGAACACGCTGAGCCGCCTTGCCCTCAGCGAGCTTGAGATGGCCTTGTTGCGCGTCGAGGATCTGGTCGCGTCGGGCGAGGTGGTTGGGCTCGTCATCCAGTCGGGCAAGGACAGCGGCTTCATCGCCGGTGCGGACGTCACCGAGTTCGACCAGATGTCCGATCCCAATACGATGCCTGAGGCGCTGAAGCGCGCCCATGCGGTGATGGACCGGCTTGAGAATCTGAAGGCGCCGGCAATTGCCGCCATCCATGGCTTCTGCCTGGGCGGCGGGCTGGAGCTGGCGCTGGCGTGCCACTACCGGATCGCCGTCCACGACGACAAGACACGGCTTGGCTTCCCCGAGGTCAATCTCGGGATCTTCCCGGGCTTCGGCGGCACGGGCCGATCGATCCGGCAGGCGGGGCCTGTCGATGCCATGCAGGCGATGCTCACCGGGCGGATGATCAAAGCCAGCGCAGCGCGGGGCATGGGGCTCGTCGACAAGCTCGTGCGGCACCGCGACACGCTGCATTGGGAAGCCCGCAAGGCGGTGCTGCAGAAGCGCAAGTCAGGACCGGCGCCAATGATCCAGCGGATCATGGCGTGGGGGCCGATCCGCGCGCAGATCGTCAAGAAGATGCGGGCCGAGACCAGCAAGAAGGCGCGCCGGGAGCACTATCCGGCGCCGCATGCGCTGATCGATCTGTTCGAAAAGCATGGCGACAATTGGCGAGCGATGGTCGACGGCGAGGCTGCAGGTTTCGTGCCGCTGATGTCGTCCGACACGGCGCGCAATTTGCGCCGCGTGTTCTTTCTCAGCGAGAGCCTCAAGAAGCTCGGCTTGCGCGGTAAGGAGAAGCCGGTGTTCGCGCGCATCCATGTGATCGGCGCGGGTGTCATGGGCGGCGATATCGCCGCCTGGTGCGCGCTGCGCGGCCTTGGCGTGACGCTGCAGGATCTCGACATGGAGCGGATCACGCCGGCGCTGACGCGCGCGAAGTCGCTGTTCAAGAAGCGGCTCAAGGGCCGCACCGCCATTAACTCCGCCGTCGCGCGGCTCGAGGCCGATCCGACCGGCAAGGGTATTGCCCGGGCCGACGTGATCATCGAGGCGGTGGTCGAGAATCTCGAGATCAAGAAGAAAATCTTCGCCGATATCGAGGCCAGGGCGAAGGCCGACGCAATCCTTGCGACCAACACCTCATCGATCGAGCTCGAACGGATCGCCGAGGCACTGCGCGATCCGTCGCGGCTGATTGGGCTGCACTTCTTTAACCCGGTGGCGCAGTTGCCGCTGGTCGAGGTGATCCGCTCCGGCTTTAACGTCGATGCCGATGTGGCCAAGGGCGCGAGCTTTGCGCTTGCCATCGGCAAGAGTCCGGTTCTGGTGAAGTCGGCGCCGGGCTTCCTCGTCAATCGCGTCTTGATGCCCTACATGCTCGGTGCGGTGGAGCGGGTCGAAAAGGGTGAGAGCAAGGAACTACTCGACGCTGCGGCAGTGGCCTTCGGGATGCCGATGGGGCCGATCGAACTGATGGACACGGTTGGCCTCGACGTCGGCCAAAGCGTCGCTCACGAACTTGGCCAGTCGCTGCCGGACAATTCGCGCTTTGCCGCTCTGGTGACGCAGAAGAAGCTCGGCCGCAAGACCGGCGAGGGTTTTTACAAATGGGTCGACGGCAAGGCGCAGAAAGGCGAGGTGCCGGCGCATGGCGATCTTGCCGCGCTCGGCCGCGAGTTGGTCAAGCCGCTGGTCGACACGACTGAAATCGTCGTCAGCGAGGGCGTGGTTGCCAGCGCCGATCTCGCCGATATCGGGGTCATCTTCGGGACCGGCTTTGCGCCGTTCCTCGGCGGCCCAATGCAGGCGCGCAAGGAAGGGAAAGCCTGAGATGGCGCAGTTGAGAAAGATCGCCATCGTGGGTTCGGCCCGCATCCCGTTCTGCCGCGCCTACACCGGATATGCCGATGAATCGAACCTCTCGATGTTGACGGCAGTGCTTGCCGGCATTGCCGACAAGTTCTGTCTTAAGGGCGAGGCGGTGAGCGAGGTGATGGGCGGCGCGGTGATCTCACACAGCCGCGATTTCAACGTCGCACGCGAGGCGGCGCTCGATGCGGGTTTTTCGCCGCGCACGCCCGGCACCAACCTCCAGATCGCTTGCGGGACGAGCCTGCAGGCGGCGCTGAACCTCGGCGCCAAGATCGCCTCTGGCGAGATCGACAGCGCCATCGCCTGCGGCACCGATACGGTGTCCGATAGCCCGATCGTGTTTGGCACGAAGTTCCAGCACCGGCTGGTCGAACTCAACCGCGCCCGGACGCCGCAGGAGAAGTTTGCCGCCCTCAAGGGTTTCACGCTGGGCGAGCTGACGCCGGTGGCGCCGTCAACGCAGGAGCCGCGCACCGGGCTTTCGATGGGCGAGCATTGCGAACTGATGGCACGGCAATGGGCCATCGCGCGCGAGACGCAGGACCAGTTGGCGCTCGCCAGCCACCTCAATGCCGCGAAGGCCTATGACGAGGGTTTCCACGACGATCTGATCGTGCCGTTTGCCGGCGTGCTCAAGGACAACAATGTCCGCGCCGATACCAGCCTCGACAAGATGGCCACGATGAAGCCTGCCTTCGACAAAAGCTCGGGCAAGGGCACGCTGACCGCCGCCAATTCGACGCCGCTCACCGATGGTGCGGCGGCCGTGCTGCTCGCCAGCGAGGAGTGGGCCAAGGCCCGCGGGCTGCCGATCCTCGCCTATCTGACCTATGGGCAGGTGGCGGCCAATGATTTCGCGCATGGCGAGGGGCTGCTGATGGCTCCGACGATCGCCGTCAGCCAGATGCTGGAGCGCGCCGGGCTGACGCTCCAGGATTTCGATCTCTACGAGATCCACGAGGCGTTTGCCGCGCAGGTGCTGTGCACGCTCAAGGCCTGGGAAGACCCGGACTATTGCAAGACAGTCCTCGGCCGCGACGCGCCGATGGGCTCGATCGACCGCGGCAAGCTCAACCCGAAGGGCTCGAGCCTTGCCTATGGCCATCCGTTCGCCGCGACCGGCGCGCGCATCCTCGGCCTCGCCGCCAAGGAAGTGGCGACCGAGATGAAGCAGCGTGCGCTGATTTCGGTCTGCACGGCGGGTGGGCAGGGCGTCACGGCGATTGTCGAGCGCGCCGCCTGAGCCGTCGCCAAACGCAAGCATGCTCACAATCGGCGCCATGCAGCCATTGTCAGCCTTTGCCGTCGCGACGCCCCTTGCCCTACCCGGCAGCCTGGTTGAATCGTAGCGAATTCAGTCTTTTAGCGGGCAAGGTCAGGACATTGACGTTTACGTCATGCTTTCGCTTGTCAGTGGACGCTTTGGCCATATAGGCTTCTGACAATCTTGACCGCTGGCCCAGGCTGGCGGCGCAAAAGAAGTGCTCCGGGCCTGAACCCGGGGCTGTCGGGAAACGTCAAAAGGAGATGGGATCACAATGAAACTCCAAGCCATTCTGGGGGCGGGCGCGCTTGCCCTCGCTCTACTGGGCAGCACCGCCCTTACTTTGCCGGCGTTCGCCGCAGCCGTCCCGGACGGCACCAAGCTCGCCGATGATCAGACCTTCAATTATCGGGTCCTCGACAATATCAACTCGCTCGATCCGGACATCGTTGAGGATGTCGACACGTCCTACGTGGTGAGCAATCTGTTCGAAGGGCTTTACAACGAAGACGCCAAGGGCAACCCGGTGCCGGGCGTCGCGGCGAGCTACGATGTGAACGCCGACAACACTGTGTTTACGTTCCACCTGCGCGACGCGGTGTGGTCCAACGGCGATCCCGTCAAGGCGAGCGACTTTGTCTACAGCTGGCGTCGTGCGGTCGATCCCAAGACCGCGTCGAACTATTCCTATTTCCCCGGTCTGGTTGGCGTGAAGAACGCTGACGACATCGTCGCCGGCAAGATGCCGATCGACCAGCTCGGCGTGAAGGCGATTGACGACAAAACCCTCGAAGTTCAGCTGAACAAGTCGGTGCCTTATTTTGTTCGCGCCACCGCGCACGCGACCCTGTTTCCGATCCCGCAAGCGGTGGTCGAGAAGTTCGGGAACGATTGGACGAAGCCGGAGAATATTGTCGGTAACGGCGCTTACGTTCTGGCCGATAACAAGCCGGGCGAGCGCGTGACGCTCAAGCGAAATGCGAAGTACTGGGATGATGCGCACACGGTGATCAACACCCTCAATTTCCTGACCATCAACGACGAGAACCAGGGCGTAACCCGCTACTTGTCCGGCGAGGTGGACCAGACCGACGTCCCGGCTGGGCAGTACCCGTCGATGAAGACGCAGTACCCCGGTGAGGCCCATTCGGTGCCGCAGCTTTGCACCTATTATTTCGACATCAACATGACCGACAAGCAGCCGGTCGAGGCACTCAAGGACGTTCGCGTCCGCGAGGCGATCTCGATGGCGATCGACCGCGATGTGATCGTCAACAACGTGCTGCAGGGTGGCCAGATCCCAGCCTACTTCTTCACGCCGCCGGCCACCGCCGGGTTCCAGGCACCGGACGTTGACATGGCGAAGATGAGCCAGGCCGATCGCGACGCCAAGGCCAAGGAACTGCTAGCGGCTGCCGGCTACGGTCCGGATAAGCCGGTCGCGTTCACTTACATCTACAACACGTCGGACGCGCACAAGAAGATCGCAACCGTCGTGTCGCAGATGCTGAAGGAGAAACTCGGCATCAACATGACGCTGCAGGACATGGAGTTCGCTACGCTGCTCGACAAGCGTCATCAGCGCGACTTCGAAGTATCGCGTGACGCATGGTGCGGCGACTACAACGAAGCCTCGACGTTCGAAGGTCTGATGGACTCGACCTCGTCGCAGAACAATTCGGGCTATTCGAACGCCGACGTCGACAAGTGGCTCAAAGATGCTGCAACCTCGAAAGACCCGAACCAGCAATATCTGCAGATCGAGCAGCAGGTCGCCAAGGATGTCCCGATCATCCCGATCGATTTCTATACCAAGGTGTTCCTGCAGAAGACAAACATCGGCGGCTGGCCATACGATAACGTCGAGCAGGTCTGGTACGGCAAGGACCTCTACAAGACGGCGGGCTAATCCCTCCTTTTGAGAATGAAGCCCCGCGCACATCGGTTGCGTGGGGCTTCAGCCATTCGGCTAGGTTCGCCGCCTGGAACTGTGTTTTATGATCGTCTTCATCCTCAAACGACTGGCCATCGCGATCCCGACCTTGCTCGTGCTGATCGTGATGTCGTTCATCCTGATGAAAATCGCCCCCGGCAGTCCATTCACCGGCGAGAAGAACCTGCCGCGCGACGTGCTCGCGAACATCTATGCACGATACGGCCTCGATAAACCGTGGTGGCAGCAACTCGCGGAGTATGTCTGGAACATCGTCGCGCATTTCGATTTCGGGCCGTCGTTCAAATACAAGGACCGCTCGGTCAACGACATCATCGCGCAGGGCTTCCCGGTTACCCTCACGTATGGATTCTGGGCGTTCATTGTTGCCGGGGTCGTGGGCATCGGCTTGGGCGTCGTCGCGGCAGTCAAGCAGAACAGTTGGGTCGACTATCTCGCAGTGGGCATAACCATCGGCGCCCAAGTGGTCCCGAACTTCGTGCTGGCGCCGATCCTGGTGCTCATCTTTACGTTGTGGTTGCATTGGCTGCCGGGTGGCGGCTGGAACGACGGCCGGTGGAACTACGTGGTGATGCCGGTGATCGCGCTCTCGGCAACTTACCTCGCCAATATCGCGCGTATTGCGCGCTCCTCGATGCTTGAGGTCTTGAATTCCAATTTCATTCGTACGGCGCGCGCCAAGGGTCTTCCAGGCTATCAGGTGATCTTGAAGCACGCGCTGAAACCGGCACTTCTGCCGGTCGTTTCGTATCTTGGTCCGGTGTTTGTCGGCATGATTACCGGTTCGGTGGTGGTCGATCTCTATTTCTCGACGGGCGGTATCGGCCAGTGGTTCGTCAATAGCGCTCTCAACCGCGACTATTCGACAATCCTGGGCGTCACCATCCTGCTGGGCGCCCTCACCATTGCGGGTAATCTCGTGGTCGATGTGCTCTACGCATGGATCGATCCGAAGATCCGATACTAGGAGCCAACAGAATGCTGGCCGACGTCAGAGTCCAATCCAAGACAGCCGCGTCAGTCGCCTCGGCCGAGCCGCAGGTTGGTCCAGCGGCGCCGATCAAGGGACGTTCGCTTTGGCGGGACGCGGGCGCACGCTTCGTGCGTAACAAGGCGGCGCTGGTCAGCGTGATCGTGTTGTTTGCGGTGGTGCTGTTCACTTTCGTCGGACCGTTTTTTTCCGCGTGGTCCATCGAAAAGATTGACTGGAGCATCATCGGCATGGTGGCCCAGAAGGGCGGGCCGTCGATTGCGACGGGCCATTTCTTCGGCGCCGATGAAGTCGGCCGGGATCTGTTTTCGCGCGTCATTCAGGGAACGCAGATTTCGCTGGCCGTCGGCATTCTCGGTTCGGCCATCGCCGTGGTCGTCGGTACGCTCTATGGCGCTGTCGCAGGGTATTTCGGTGGCCGGCTCGACAGCGCGATGATGCGCTTCGTCGACATCATCTATTCGATCCCGTTCCTGTTCGTCTTGATCTTGCTGCTGATCATGTTCGGCCGCTCATTCGTCGTACTCTTTATGGGTATCGGGCTCATCTCCTGGCTCGGCATGGCGCGCGTCGTGCGCGGGCAGACGCTGACGCTGAAGAACCGCGAGTTCGTCGAGGCGGCGATCGCGACGGGCGTGAAACCCTTGGCCGTGGTGTTCCGGCATGTCGTGCCGAACCTGCTCGGCATCGTGGTGGTCTATGCGACGTTGCTGATCCCAGAGATCATCCTGCTCGAAAGCTTCATTTCGTTCCTCGGTCTCGGCATCCAGGAACCCAACACCTCGCTTGGCGCGTTGATCTCGGAAGGCGCCCAAACCATGCAATATGGCGAGTTGTGGCAGATCGGCTTCCCGCTCGGCTTCTTCGTGGTCATCCTGTTCAGCTTCTTTTTCGCGGGCGATGGGCTGCGCGACGCGCTCGATCCGAAGGATCGCTGAATGAATCTGCTCGATGTCAGGGATCTTTCGATCGGCTTCCATATGCCGGGCCGCGATGTCCAGGTGGTCAACAAGGTCAGCTTCTCGCTCCAGCAGGGTGAGACGATGGCGATCGTCGGCGAGAGCGGTTCGGGTAAGACGCAGACCGCGTTCTCGCTGATCGGGCTCCTTGCAAAGAACGGCTATGCTTCTGGCAGCGTGAAGTTCGACGGGCAGGAATTGCTGGGCTTGCCCGAGGCAAAGCTCAACAAGGTCAGGGCTGAGCAGATCGCGATGATCTTCCAGGATCCGATGACCTCGCTCAATCCCTACATCCGGGTTGGCGCACAACTGGTTGAGGTGTTGCAGCTCCACAAGGGGATGCAGAAATCTGCGGCGCAGGCCGAGGCGATCCGCATGCTGGACGCAGTGAAACTGCCGGATGCCCGCAACATTTTCACCCGTTATCCGCATGAATGCTCGGGCGGCATGCGGCAGCGCATCATGATCGCGATGGCGCTGCTCTGCCGGCCGAAGCTACTGATCGCGGATGAGCCGACGACGGCGCTCGACGTGACGGTGCAGGCGCAGATGCTTGAGTTGTTCAGGTCGCTGACGGCGGAATTCGGCACAGCGCTGATCATGATTACGCATGATTTGGGTGTCGTCGCGGGCCTCGCTGACCGCATGCTGGTGATGTACGCAGGCCGGGCCGTCGAGACCGGTACGGTCGATGAGTTGTTCTACGATCCGCGCCATCCCTATACGCTGGGCCTGCTGAACTCGACGCCGAACGTTGAGGAGAGGACCGACCGGCTCAATACGATCAGCGGGACGCCGCCCAATCTCGAACATCTACCGCGTGGTTGTGCGTTCCATCCGCGTTGCGGCTACCGGTTCGAGCGCTGCTTCAGCGAGGTGCCAGCATTGCTCGATTTCGGCGAAGGGGATCGTCGCAAAGCCTGCCACTATGCCAATCCGTTGATCGTCGTCGAGGAGAGCGTCGCGTGAGCACCGAGGCCGGCACGGAACTGCTTCGTATCGAAAATCTCAGCAAGACGTTTTCAATCGGCGGCGGCACGTTCAAGCCGAAGTTGAAGCTACGGGCGCTGCAGGACATCTCTTTTTCGATCCAGCGCGGCGAGACGCTCGGCATTGTCGGCGAGAGTGGGTGTGGCAAGTCGACCCTCGGGCGCTGCATCCTGCAATTGCTGCGGCCGGATGAGGGCCGGGTGCTCTGGCTGGGGCAGGACCTCGTGTCGCTCGATGCGGAATCGATGCGCAAGAAGCGCCGCGACCTGCAGATCATCTTTCAGGACCCGCAGGCGTCCCTCAACCCGCGGATGACCGTGGGCGAGATCGTCGCCGATCCGCTGCGGACGCTGCTGCCGGAACTCAATGCCGCACAGCGCAAATTGCGCGTGGCGGAGATGATGGAGGCCGTCGGGCTGCAGCCCGAGATGATCAACCGCTACCCGCATGAATTCTCGGGCGGGCAGGCACAACGCATCGGCATTGCCCGGGCGCTGATCACTGAGCCCAAGCTGATCGTCTGCGACGAACCGGTCTCGGCGCTCGATGTGTCGATCCAGGCGCAAATCCTCAACCTCCTGAGTGACCTCAAGGATCAGCTCGGGCTGACGCTGATCTTCATCTCGCACAATCTGAGCGTGGTGCGGCATGTGTCGGACCGCATTCTGGTGCTCTATCTGGGGCGGATCGTCGAGCTGGCGACGGGCGACGAAATTTATAATGACCCCAAGCATCCCTATACGCGGGCGCTGCTGACGGCGGTGCCGATCGCCGACCCGAAGCGGGCGCGACAACGCAATATTGATGCGCTCCAGGGCGAGATTCCGTCGCCGATCAACCCGCCCTCGGGATGCACATTCCGGACC
>JBDTLB010000095.1:0-9309 GCA_039934955.1 Devosia sp. | reverse complement strand
AGCTGGTGGCGCCGGTGCCCGATACGATGGCCACCGACACCAAGGCGAACTGGCCGGCCGGCATCGTAAGCGCCGCCTCGATTGGCGGCACGCTCTATGGCATCCCCAACGAAATCGACGTCTACGCGCTTAACTACAATAAGAAGCTGTTCGCCGCCGCCGGCATTGCCGATGCGCCCAAGACCTGGGACGAATTCCTGGCCGACGCCGAAAAGCTCACCGACAAGTCGAAGGGCCAGCAGGGCTTCGGCATGATCAACTCATGGGCAGCGGGTGTCCTCCACCCGTTCTCGTCGCTCCTCGTCTCGAACGGCGGCGATCTGGTGGTCGACGGCAAGCCCGTGCTCGACAGCAAACAGGCGACCGAGACCTTCGATCTCTATGAAAAGCTGATCAAGTCTGGTTACTCGGATCCCGCAATGGCAACTGCCGACGCCAACACCACCGGACCATTCCTCGACAATTTCGTGTCGGGCAAGACCGGTATGATCATCATGGCCAATTGGTGGGAATCGGCGCTGAAGGCCGGCATGGGGGATAATTTCGGCGACATCGCCACCGCCCCGATCCCGGTGGGACCGTCAGGCGATATGGCGCGCTCCATTTCCTATTCGTGGATGACGGTAGTGAACGCCAAGGCGTCCGCCGACGAGCAGAAGGCGGCCTGGGACTTCCTCAACTGGCTCAACGGGCCGTCCTCGGGCCCCAACGGTGCATCGGCGATGGGAGACATCCTGATGTCGATGGGTATCCTGCCCTCCCGCACTTCTGACGGCACGGCGTTCGCCGACCGGCTGAGCAGCGACCCGTTCCTCAAGGGCTACACCGAGACCCTCGCCAACGCGAAAGGCTTCCCGGTCGTCCTAGGTGGCCAGGAATTCTCGGAATCGCTGCAGAAGACGCTCGAAGGCATGCAGTTTGGCCAGCTTTCGGCCGCTGATGCGCAGAAAACCGCGCAGTCCGACGCAACCGAAATCTTGACTCGCGCCGCACAGTAAAGATCCTCCCCCGGGGGTGGGCGCTTCGGCCCCACCCCATCCTTTCCGGAACAATACTCCGTCCATGCAGGGCAAACGAACGCAATCGCCGGTTGCCATGCTCGCGCCCGCGGCAGGGCTAATTGCCGTCTTCATTTTCGTCCCGATGCTGCTGACGATTTGGCTGTCGTTCCAGGCGTGGTCGACGCAGACCGGCTTCGACACCGCGCGCTTCATCGGTGTGCATAATTTCATCGAGATCTTTTCGAATTCGTCGATCGGTCGCGACTTCAAAGGCGCGCTGGTCAACACGATGATCTACACGGCGCTGTCGGTCGTAACCATCCTGCCGCTCTCGGTTGCTTTTGGCCTGCTGGTCCACCAGAAGCTCGCGCCCGGTGGCATCGTGCTGCGCACGATCCTGTTCTCGACCTACATGGTGCCGATGATCGCCGTGGCACTGGTCTTTTCGAAGCTGTACTCCCCCACCGAGGGACCACTCAATCAAATCCTGGGATGGGTCCGCGTTCCACCGCAAACCTGGCTGAGCTCGCCACAGACAGCGCTTTTCTCCATCGTCATCCTCAATGCCTGGCAGCAGGTCGGCTATTTCACCGTGCTAGCGGTAGCGGGGCTCACGCAAATTCCCGAGTCGCTGTATGAAGCTGCCAAGATCGACGGGGCCAGCCCGCTGCAAAGGTTCGTCTCCATTACGCTGCCACTGCTGGGCAACACGCTGCTGTTTTCGGCGGTGATCGCCATCATCAATTCGGTGCAGGTGTTCGAGCCAGTCGCGCTGATCACTCAGGGTGGACCCGTGAACGCCACGAACGTGCTGACCTACCACATTCGCCGCGTCGGCATCGAGCGCGGCCAGGGCGGGCTCGGCTCGGCTATGGCTGTCACGCTGATGCTGGCGCTGGTCATTGCCATCGCGGCCCTATTCAGCTTTGCCAGGGCGCGAGAGGCAAGAACGGCATGACCATCGCCGTCCTCGCCGACAGCCGCGCGCTCGAGCATCCGCATCGCCGCCTGACACCGGCGTCGGCACTGCTGACGCTGCTGATCATCTTCATCGCAGTAGCGGCAGCCTTTCCACTGGCCTGGATGATCCTGACTAGCCTCAAGACGCCGCAAGAGACGATGCAGGTGCCGCCAGTGTGGCTGCCGGCAAATCCCACCCTCGACGCTTACGCCAAGGTCTCCGATGTGCTCGACCTCGGCCACTCGTTCCTCAATTCGGCCGTAATCGCGCTGACGACGACGGCGGCGATCATCGTTACAAGCCTGATGGCTGGCTACGCCTTTGCCAAGTACGAATTCCGCCATCGCGAGTTGCTGTTCGCGCTGCTGATCTCGACCATGTTCTTGCCGCCGATCGTGACGCTCATTCCGCTCTATCGCATGGTCGGCTATCTGGGTCTCACCGGCTCATTGGCAGGGGTGATCGTTCCCAATCTCGCCAACGCCTTCGGAATCTTCCTGATGCGACAATTCATCAAGGGCGTGCCCGATGAGCTGATCGAGGCGGCACGCGTCGATGGCGCTTCAGAGTTTCGGGTGCTGTTCCAGATCGTTGCGCCGGCCGTTTTGCCGGCGATTGCGGCGCTTACGCTGTTCGCCTTTGTCTATCATTGGAACAGCTATCTGTGGCCACTCACCGTGCTGCAGGGCAACGCCGACCAATATCCCATCGTCATCTCGCTTTCTCGGCTCCTCAGCTACAACCGCGGCGCGCTGAACACCGGACTAGTAATGGCGGGAGCGACCCTTGCCGTGCTGCCACCGGTCGTACTGTTCGTTGTGCTGCAGCGCTTCTTCGTCGACTCCGTCATCAGCTCGGGGGTGAAGGGATGAGCGGGACCATCCTCGCCGTCGATCTTGGAGGCACGCGCTTCCGCGCCGGCGTTGCGAGCCTCGCAGACCCTGGCGCTGTGCGCTCGGTGGGCGAGTGGCCAGCTCCGCGCGATCGCGAAGACTTTGTCGCGCTGCTGTCGGAACAACTCAGCAAAGCGGGGGCCGATCACCTTGGGATCGGTGTGCCGGGCTTGGCCCGTGGCACGGTCTGCCTCTGGATCCCCAACCTCCCCTATCTCGATAACCTCGACGCGGCAGCAATCTTTCCCGGCGTGCGCGTTGCGGTAGGAAACGACGCGCAGTTCGCGCTAGTCGCGGAGGCGTCGGCCGGTGCGGCGGCTGATGTCGAGGACGCGCTCCTCCTTGCTATTGGCACCGGAATCGGTTCGGCGGTTCTCGCCGGGGGAAAGATCGTAGAGGGCAGCCGCGGCGGCGCCTGTTCGTTCGGTTGGGCGGCCGCCGACGAGTCCGATCGAGGCGACGACGTCAGCGGTTGGCTCGAGCGTCAGGCTTCGGGCCGTGCGCTCGACAGGATCGCGAAGAGATTGGGGTTGGCGGACGGCGCGGCGCTGGTCGAGGCAGCTCGCAGCAGCGATTCCGACGCACTTGCCGCGCTGCTACCACCGATGCGGGCGCTGGGCACTGCCCTTGCCGGGGCTGTCGCGCTGCTCGACCCCGCTGTCTTAATTCTCGCCGGTGGGGTTGTCCGATCTTTCGATGTGCTGGCGCCGATGGTTCTCGATGCCCTGCGCCGACAGTTGCCGAAGCACCTCAGAGGGATCGAGCTCAAGCCCGGACATTTCGGCGCCCAGGCCGGCCTTGTGGGTGCGGCCTTCGCCGGGTCTCGTGGAGCAGACTGGAGACGCCGTCATGGATGAGCTGAGAGGCCTGCAGAAACCCGACCGCAGCCGTCCGGAGCCCTTGTGGCATCAGGCGGAGATGGCGCTGCGCGGCCTGATCAAGGCCGGCGAATGGAGCGCCGGATCGCAGATCCCCAATGAGGACCGGCTAGGCGAAATGCTTGGCATTTCGCGCATAACGCTGCGCCATGCGCTGCGTAATTTGGAAGAGGCGGGACTGCTTCGGCGCGAGCATGGACGCGGGACGTTCGTGCGCTCTGCGACGCTTGTCGCAGGTGTGCGCGGCCTCACCAGTTTTACCGATGAAATGCGGACGCTGGCGCTTGTGGCAAGTACCCGGCTTGTCGAAGCCAAGCAGATCGCGGCGACGCATGAAATGGCCGATGCGCTGGAGATCGCCGTTGGGGAACCGGTGGTGCAACTCAAACGGCTGCGCCTTGGCAACGGACTGCCCATCGGCATTCAGACGAGTCACCTTCCCGAGGGCCGTGTGCCCGAGCTTTTCGACAACGCCGCCAGCGTCATGTCGCTCTATGACTGGCTTGCCGAGCACTATGATATCCGGCCGGTAAAAGCCAAGGAGGTCTATCGCGTCGGCCGCGTCGCCGAGGCAGATTCCAAGCTCATTCAACTTGCGGCTAATACGCCTGCGTTCGAGGTCGAGCGCATCGCCTACGATTCGAGGGGCCCGTTCGAATACACCCTCTCCACCATGCGTGCGGACCGCTACGAGATCCGCTCCACCCTCTACGTGTGACCCACCTATTGAAAGGCTTACCATGTCCAATCTCTACATCAGCCGGCTGCTAAAGATCGCCGAGACGGCGGCGACTGCCAACGAGGATGTCTTCGAAAAGGCATCTTCCGCCATCGCCGAAACGCTCGCCAATAAGGGCCTAGTCCATCTCTACGGCTCGGGCCACTCGGTGCTTCCCGTCCAGGAGACCTATCCGCGCTACGGCTCCTATGTGGGGTTCAACCCGCTGACCGACCCGCGGGTCATGTGGCACAACATCCTGGGTGCCGGCGGCGTGCGCGAACTGCTCTGGCTTGAGCGCACTGAGAAATACGCCGAGAAATTCCTCGACCACCAGCCATTGAATGCTGGCGACACGATTGTGATCTTCGGACACTCCGGGAGCAATTCCTCAGGGATCGACACCGCGCTCTATGCCAAGAAGCGCGGGCTGACCGTCATCGCCATCACCGCCGTGTCGAATGCCTCCAAACCTGCCACCCATAGTTCCGGCAAGCGTCTGCCGCACGCAGCCGACATTGTCATCGATACCGGCTCGCCGGTCGAGGATGCGATCGTTCCAATCGAGGGATGGTCACGTCCGGTCGCTGGCTCATCGACCGTACTCGCCATGATGATGATGCACGAACTGGTGGCCCGGAGCGCCCAGAAGCTTGCTGACCGCGGCATCGAGCTGCCGGTCTTCGCTTCGCCGACGATCCCCGGGGTCACGCTGCATGATACCGATATCATCTACGGCATCTATCGCGAGCGCATGCTTGAAGCGCAGCAGAAGCATCTGCCGCAGTTCAAGAAATCCATGGCGGCAGAGGATTGATCGAACAATCAGCCATGGGCGTTGGCCTTCAAGGGAGCATCATGACTCGTGCACAGGGATGACCTGACGGCCTATACGGGCGCACGTGTTTTCGACGGTGAGCGCTGGCACGACAATGCCGCGCTTGTTGTAAGCGGTGACACAGTCCATTCGATTGGTGATGTACCGCAAGACGCCGCCGAGGTCAGCCTCGGCGGCGGGTTCCTGGTTCCCGGATTCGTCGACCTGCAAGTCAATGGCGGCGGCGGTCACCTAATCGGCGCCGCCACGACAGCGCAGGATATTGCGTTGGTGTGTGCAACGCATGCCAGGTTCGGCGCAACCTCGGTGTTGCCGACCCTGATCACAGACACGCCCTCGACAACCGATTCCGTTCTTGCGGCCGGCGCAGTAGCCGCTCGATTGCACACGTCGGGATTTCTCGGATTGCACCTTGAGGGCCCGCACCTATCGGTGCGCAGAAAAGGGGCTCACGATCCATCTCTGATCCGTCCGATGGAGGAGAGCGACCTGGTTCGGCTCGAGCGTGTCCGCCCGCTCCTTCCCCACCTTCTCGTGACGATCGCGGCCGAGACCGTCACGCCGGAACAGATAGCGCGCATGGTCAAGGCGGGGATTGTGGTCAGCATCGGTCATTCGGACGCGAGCTTTGAGGTGGCATCAGCGGCATTTCGCGCGGGGGCGAGTATGGCGACGCATCTTTTCAATGCGATGAGCCAGATCGGCAATCGGGATCCAGGTGTCGTTGGCGCCGCTCTTCAACACGGACATGTGCATGCCGGACTGATCGTGGATGGACACCACGTCCATCCAGAAACGATCCGCATCAGTCGTGCGGCCAAAATCGGTCCTGGGCGGATCTTTCTCGTCTCTGACTCAATGTCGCAAGCCGGCACCGATATGACCAGTCTCATCCTCAACGGCCGCGAAATATTTAGACGAGATGGTGCGCTGAGACTGGCGGACGGCACGCTCGCGGGCGCCGACCTTACCCTCGACATGGCCGTGCGCGTCTGTCGTTCGATCGGGACCGACCTCGACGAAGCCTTACGCATGGCAACGTCCTACCCCGCCGACGCAATCTTTGCCGCAACGACCGGTCGCCTTAGCTCCGGGCGTAAGGCCGACTATGTGCACCTTGCCAATGACTTGATCCAGCGGGGGGTGTGGATCTCTGGGCGAGCAGCGGCTACGTCTGGAACGCCCGACCGCCGCCGAACTTGAGAGAATCGTTCGACAGGGGGCTCGGCGGCCGAAAAAGGACACGCACTAGCTAACTAAGTCGCATCGATCGCATTACCTGAGCGCTGGTGCGGGCCACGTGAATTGTATTGCGGCACGGCCTAACTCGGGTCCGACCCCCTCCTCCCTCATTTTGGTTGACCGAAATAGCAGCGATTCCGAGCGCCGCCCATCGCGGCGTTTTCGGCGCGCCTCCGCGCCGGCTGTGCCCTCCCAAGGGGGCCAACGAACTTGTCACCGAGCTGCGGCGCGGTTACAGGGCGCCGATGAACTTGACCCATTACACACCTGCGGGGGTTCGCCTTCGTAGACGACGCTCGCGGCCCGGGCCGCTCAACTGGCTGCTGTTGCCTGGGGGACCGGGAATCGGCTCAGAGAGCCTCCATGAGCTTGCTGATACCCTGGATGTTCCTGGAACAATCTGGATGGTCGACCTGCCAGGCGATGGCTCCAACCGCGCGCCACCTGGCGCCCCCGACGACGTCTTCTCAGTCTGGCCAGGTGCGGTAGTGGAAGCGGCGCGGGCGTTGCCCGACCCCGTGTTCGTCGGTCATTCGACTGGCGGAATGTATCTGCTCGACACCCCGGAGCTGGCGCCGCTGCTCAAAGGATTGGCGCTCGTTGACACCGCGCCAGATGCCCTCTGGCACCCGAGGTTCGTGGCGATGACGCAGGCATTCCCCTTGCCCGAAGTTGATGCTGCCGCCGCGGTCTATGAGGCCGATCCTTGCGACGCCAATATCGTCGCATTGGTGGTGGCCTCAACACCTTGGAACTTCACGCCCGCTGGCGTCGGCGCTGGACGCGAATTGCTCGCTCGGATGCCCTATTGTAGCGCGGCGGTGAGTTGGTCTGATGAGCATTTTGACCAGACTTATCGAGCCCGCTGGTGGCCAGAAGCCATGCCGGTGCTACGCATCTCGGGCGAAGAAGACCGCATCGTTTGGCAAGGCGGCTGGGCCGTGCCGCGCTTCCAGACGGCAAACGTCATCGAGCGAACTATTCCTGGTGCGGGTCACTTCCCATGGATCGAGAACCCAGCGGCGGTGCGGGCTGCATTTGCACAACTGGCCAAACGGATCGCCGGATAAAGGCGGTGTCGCCGCGGATCAGCCGCGAGGTGATTTTGTCCGGGCGCACGGCGGTCACGGCCGCCCTTGGCCGCAGCAGCTGGCGGCGATACGAAGCCCGCTTAGTGGGAAATTCTCAGCTTGTTGAGGTTCTGGGCGATCGCGTTGAAGCTGGCCCGAGCCGATGGCCTCATAAAGCTTGGTTCTGCCAATGCCGACCATCTTGATGACGTCGTCGATGGTGTACGCGATGGGGTCCATAACTCGTAGTCCCACCGGCATAACGGCCGGTGCGCACGCCGGCTGTCGCGGCGCACACCCGATTATTCACACACCAGAGCAAGGAACACGCGAATTCTTCCGGCCAACGGTCGGTGGCGACTCATTGAGAACCACGTAGAGGCTGCGCGTCCGGTTAAGCGCGACAGCACAGCAACTAACCTTCGTCGCTTGGTTAGCCTGCTACATCGTTTAGATGCCGATGGGTCTGCATCAAATGACTAGCTTTAGGGTGATCTTTAGGGTGCCGCAGTACGTCGTGGCAGATTTCTTATAGAAATCAGTGCGTTATGCGGAACAACTGGCGGAGAGGATGGGATTCGAACCCGTTTCTGCCTTAAGTCATTGCCCCGTCTATGACTATCAGTTCGGTCACGCTGGTCCTGTGACGCCACCGTGTGACCACGTCGGTGAACAAGCACATCTTGGGATAGGAAAACCTGCTCGGCAAGCGCAGATGACAGCGGCCTCCCCTGCAACTAGCTTGATCCCATGGCAATCGAACCCTGGTCCGACCAAGAGAACGAGTTCACCGTCGCGGCCTATTTCGCGCTGCTGGCCGACGACATGGCTGGGCGCCCCTACAACAAGGCCGAAAGCAATCGTGCCCTGCAGGTCCGGATCGCCCGCTCGCGCGCCTCGATCGAATACAAACACCAAAATATCAGTGCGGTCCTCAAGGGGATGGGTGAGGACTGGATCCCCGGCTACAAACCCGCCTTCAACTTCCAGATGTCGTTGGCCGATGCGGTGGCGCGGTGGCTGAAATTCAACCCGGCCTGGTTCACCCGGTTGTCGGCGCGCGAGCCGGTGGGCGGATTGCACGAAACCGCAGAACTCTGGGTCGGGCCGCCGCCCACCTTTAGCAATGAGCCGCCGCCGCAGGAACTGGAGCAGATGCTGGCGGTTGCACGCCGTTTCAACGTTGCTGAGCGCGATGAACGCAATCGCATTCTTGGCAAGGCCGGCGAAGAACGTGTTCTCGCGCATGAGCGGAAAGTGTTGGCGGCCGCCGGGCGGACTGATCTCGCACGACGCGTGCGTTGGGTATCCCACGAGGATGGAGACGGCGCAGGCTACGATATTTCCAGTTATATGCCTGACGGTCGAACGCGCCTGATCGAGGTCAAAACGACCAATGGATGGGAGCGAACGCCCTTCTACATTACGAGGAACGAACTCGCGGTGGCCGAAGAACGCCGAGAGGATTGGTGCCTCACGCGGCTGTGGAACTTTTCCAGAGCGCCAAGGGCCTTCGAGCTGCGACCGCCGCTTGAAGAGCACGTGGAGCTGACGGCTACCTCCTTTCAGGCGAGCTTTTCGTAGGTCGAAGGCTTCAGCACCAATTCAAATCAGCGTCACGACCGACCCCGACGACGATTTGAACTTTCCTGCCTAATGTCCGGGACTCGGCAACTCCGCTATGAACCTCTCGGCGGCGAGCAATGTC
>JBDTLB010000094.1:0-6303 GCA_039934955.1 Devosia sp. | reverse complement strand
GTCTCGCCCATGCAGGCATCGAGCGTCATCGCCACCTGCGGGGCGTCGCCAACGGGCACGAAATGGATATGCGGTTCGATCAGATCACTGGCGCGGGCAGCGCCCGCACAGATGGCGCAGCAGGCGGCAGCGATGAATTCGCGACGGCGCATGGCGCAGGACTCCGACGCGGCAGAACATACGCCTGCCGGCTGGACACCGCCATGCGGCCGCTTAACTGCGGATCAAAACGACCTTGGTGTTCTGCATCCCGACCGATTGTACGAGGTCGAACAACAGCTTGGCATTTTTGGGGTCAAGCCGCACACACCCGTGCGACGCCACATGGCCGAGATGCTTGAGGTCCGTGGTGCCGTGGATGGCGTAGCCGCCGTAAAAGAAGATCGACCACGGCATCGGGGCATTCTCGTATTTCGAGGAATGCCACATCGTATGCATACGGATCGGCCGGAAAGAACCGGTCGGGGTGGTGTGGCCGGCCCGGCCGGTCGACACGTCGAAGGTGTAGACCGTGTGCCATTCGTCCTCGACCGTCATTTCCTGGGTCGAGATGTCGACGGTGATGGCAAGTTTGCCGCTGGCTTTGCTCGTATGGGTCGAGCCGATGGTCGTTTCGCTCCGTTCGCCAAAGATATTGTCGAACAGCGAAACTTTCGCGGCGAAGGCCGAAGAAGACAGGCCGGCGAATACGACGGCCAACAAAATGCATCTTAGCATGGCAAACATCCGAGCATCCCCAATCCCAGCAGTGTCGCAATCCCCGCTTTCCGGGCGGTTAACAGCAATCCACCAGCTTGGAGGGATTGTGTTTGCCGCATTTGCAATCCCCCCCACCGGACACTATGTTGCGCGCGTTTTCGACCCCCCCGTCCACAGGTTTTCATGTCCACCGACACCATCATCCGCGAAGTTGACGAGGAACTGCGGCGCGACCGCATGCGCAAGCTTTGGCGCCAGGCCGGCCCTTGGGTGATCGGCGGCGCCGTGGCGGTTGTCATCGGCGTCGCAGGGTACGAAGGCTGGACCTGGTGGGAAAAAAGCCAGTCGTCCCGGTCGTCCGACCAGTTCTACGCCGCGACCCAGATCGCCGATGGCACCGATATCGAGGCTGCCAAGAAGGCGCTGGACGGTGTGATTGCCCAGGGGTCGGGTGGTTATCCGATGCTGGCGCAGTTCCGTGAAGCGGCGCTTCTGGCGCAGAACGGCAAGATTGACGAGGCCGTGACCGCCTATGACAGCCTGTCGACCTCGCTCGACAATACCCATCTGCGCGAACTTGCGCTGGTACTCGCCGCCAATCTTCTGATCGACAAGGGCGACGTTTCCGCCGTCGAGCAGCGCGTCGGCGGCGTGATGATCCCATCGTCACCGATGCGCAACGCTGCTCGCGAAGAGATGGGGCTGGTCCAGTACAAGGCCGGCAAGCTCGACGACGCCATGAAGAGCTTCCAGACCATCATCGACGACCCGCTGGCGAGCCGGGATCTGCAGAGCCGCATCCAGATCTACATGCTGCAACTGCAGGCGGAAGGGGCCAAGACCATCACTCCGCCCGCGCCCGATGCTCCGACGACGGTGCCGTCTTCGGCACAGGCTGACGTCTCGGTTGCCCCCTCGACAGCGGTCGATGCGAGCACTGAGTTGGACGTGGTCCCGCCGGTGATCGATACCTCCGCATTGTCCATGGCCGTCCCGCAGACGTCGGCAGCGCCATCTGCCGCCTCGTCGGAGCAGGTCTCGGCGCCGTCCTCGGCTTCCCTAGCATCATCGTCCGCGCCCTAGGGCGCGGCGGGACCACAGCATGAGCGCGATCGTCGCCATTGTCGGCCGGCCCAATGTGGGCAAGTCGACGCTTTTCAATCGGCTTGTCGGCCGGAAGATTGCGCTCGTCGATGACACGCCGGGCGTTACTCGCGACCGCCGTGAAGCCGAAGGCCACATCGGCGACCTGACCTTCCGCATCCTCGATACGGCCGGCTACGAGGACCGCACGGACGGCTCGCTCGAAGACCGCATGCGCCAGCAGACCGAGATCGCCATCCGCGATGCGGACGTGATCCTGTTCATGATCGACGCACGCGCCGGCGTGACGCAGCTCGACCAGCGTTTTGCCCAGGTGCTGCGCAAATCCGGCAAGGAGGTTCACCTCATTGCCAACAAGGCCGAGGGCAGGGCCGCCGACCCTGGGCTGATGGAAGCCTACTCGCTTGGCTTCGGCGAACCAGTTGCCTTGTCGGCCGAGCACGGGCTCGGTCTCGCCGATCTGCATGCGATCGTCATCAAGGCCGTCGACGCCAAGGATCCGCCTAAGCCCGTCGACGAATTCCTCCCCGATGTCGATATCGAGTTGCCCGAGGACGACGGCACGACCGAGGACGGTCCGCCGCTGCGCTGGAACCCCAAGCGCTACCTCAATGTCGCGATCGTCGGCCGCCCCAACGCCGGCAAATCGACGCTGATCAACACGATGGTCGGTGAGGACCGGCTGCTGACCGGCCCCGAGGCAGGTATCACCCGCGACTCGATCATGGTGCCGTGGGAGTGGGAAGGCCGGACGATCAACCTCGTCGATACGGCCGGCATCCGAAAGAAGGCCAAAGTCGAGGCAAAGCTCGAAAAGCTCGCTGTCGGCGATGCGCTCCGCTCGATCCAGTACGCCGAAGTGGTCGTACTGTTGCTCGATGCGACAATCCCGTTCGAGAAGCAGGATCTCGCTCTTGCCGATCTCGTCAATCGAGAAGGCAGGGCGATGGTGATTGCCCTCAACAAATGGGATCTGATCGAGGACAAGAATGCCACCTTGATGGTCCTGCGCGAAGAGTGCGAACGGCTGCTGCCACAGCTCCGCGGCGTACCGCTGGTGACGATCAGCGGCCTGCAGGGGCGCAATATCGACCGGTTGATGGGCGCGATCTTTTCGATCGAGCGCGCCTGGAACAGCCATTTTTCGACCGCAAAACTCAACCGCTGGCTGGGCGCCGTCATCGAAAAGCACCCACCTCCTGCCGTCTCCGGCCGCCGTTTGAAGCTCCGCTACATGACGCAGGCCAAAATGCGGCCGCCGAGCTTCATCATCTTCGCCTCGCGCGCCGAGTCTGTGCCGACCTCTTATCTGCGCTACTTGACCAATTCGATGCGCGAAGCATTCGACATGCCCGGCACGCCGATCCGGCTCTGGCTGCGGTCGGGCAAGAACCCGTATGCGAAGGACGACGGCGACCGCTAGGCGCTGAGGGCGGCGGAGGGTCTTTGACTCTTCCGCCTCCAATTCGCTACTCACTGTCCTGTCCCCAATTTCTCCGTTCGCTCGCAACCTTATGGCCCCCGTGTACATCGAACTGCTGATCGTCCTGGTTCTGGTCCTCTGCAATGGGTTGCTGTCCATGTCGGAGCTGGCGGTCGTCTCGTCGCGGCCGGCGCGGCTAAAGGTGATGGCAGCCGAGGGCAACAAGGGCGCGGCGGTTGCGCTCAAGCTCGGTGAGGACCCCGGGAAATTCCTGTCGTCGGCGCAGGTGGGCATCAGTCTCATCGGCGTGCTGTCCGGCGCGTTCTCCGGCGCAACACTGGGCGAGCGGCTTGCCGGTTTTCTGCTGGCGCAGGGTGTCGCCGTAGGCGCGGCGTCGGCGCTAGGCGTTGGCATCGTGGTCGTCGTCATCACCTATGTCTCGTTGATCTTCGGCGAACTCGTTCCCAAGCAACTCGCCTTGCGAGACGCTGAGCATATCGCTGCCCGGGCGGCCCCGGCGATGCAGGTCATCGCGCAGATTGCTGCGCCGCTAGTCTGGCTGCTCGATATTTCCAGCCGTGCCATCATGACCTTGCTCGGCCAGACCGGCCGCAGCGAGGACCGGGTCACCGACGAGGAGGTCAAGACGCTGATCGCCGAGGCGGAGAGCCAGGGTGTGCTCGAGAGTGAAGAGAAGGCGATGATCTCGGGCGTTATGCGTTTCGCCGACCGCTCGGCCCGCGGCCTGATGACGCCGCGCCTTGATGTCGATGTCCTCGATCTTTCCGATCCGCCAGAGGCGATCCAGCAGATGCTGCGCACCTCGCATCACTCGATGCTGCCGGTGCACGAGGGCGAGCCGGACCAGATCATCGGTGTCTTGGTCCGCAAGGATTTGATCGATATTTTTGCCTCGCAGGCGCCTCTCGATATCCGGGCGCTGGTGCAGCCGGCGCCTGTGGTGCTCGACCGGGTCGACTCGCTGTCGGTGCTGGCGGCGGTCCGCTCGTCGGCCGTCCATGTGGCGCTGGTGTTCGATGAGTACGGGCATTTCGAGGGCATCGTGACGCCGGGTGATATCCTTGGCGCCATCACCGGCGGTTTCCAGGACGAGGACGGCGACGAGCACGCCTTCACCCAGCGCGAGGATGGGTCGTTCCTCGTCTCAGGCTGGATGCCGGTGGACGAGTTCTCCGACAAGATCGGCGTGCGAATTCCGAAGGATCCGAAATACGAAACCGTTGCCGGTTATATGCTTTCCGAGCTCAACCATCTGCCGGTGGTCGGTGAGCACTTCGTGCGCGAACCGTGGCGGTTCGAAGTGCTCGATCTCGACGGACGGCGGATCGACAAGATCCTCGTGTCGCGCGCCAGCTAGAGCAGGCGCAGCTCCGACTTGTCGTAGTCGAAGACCATGCGGGTATCGGTGAAGCCCGGCACGATCATGTCGATGAGTTTCGGCGCGACGGTCACTGGTTTGGTGAGCGTATCGGGATCTTCACCCGGCATGGCCTTGGCGCGCATCGCGGTGCGGACGGCGCCGGGCCAGAAGACGTTGGCCTTGACCTTGCTGACCGACAGTTCCGAGGCGTAGCTTTTGACCAGAGCCTCCAGCGCCGCCTTGCTCGCCGCATAGGCGCCCCAGAACGGGCGAGCCGACTGCGACGATGAGGCGGAGACGAACACCGCGCGGCCGGCCTCGGCCTGCCGCAGCGGCAGGTCGAGCGAGCGGATCAGCCGGTAATTGGCGGTCACGTTGACCGCGAAGGTCAGGTCGAAATCCTTGATGTCGAGATGCGCCACCGGGGTGATAACGCCGAGCTGGCCGGCGTTGGCGACGAAGCCGTCTAAATGCCCCCAGCGATCGAAGATCGCTTTGCCCAGCCGGTCGATGCCGTCTCCGTCGCGCAAATCGAGCGGCACCAGCGTGGTGCCGCCACCGAGTTTCTTAATTTCGTCGTCGAGGTCCTCGAGGCCACCGATGGTGCGGGCGACGGCGATGACGTGGGCGCCGCGTCGGGCCGCCTCGAGCGCCGCCTGATAGCCAATGCCGCGGCTCGCCCCGGTGACGAGGACAATCTTGCCTTCGAGATCGGACATGAGAGCTAACTCGCCTCGCGCATCAGCGAGAGCGTCTTGGGCTCGGACTTGCTGCGGCCGGTGAGATCGGTGAGCGTCGTCGGATAATCGCCGGTGAAATAATGGTCGGTGAACTGCGGCGCGAAATTGTTGCGCTTCTCGCCGCCAACCGCCTCGTAGAGCCCGTCGATCGACAGGAATCGCAGCGAGTCCGCGCCGATGAACCGGCACATTTCCTCGATCGTCGCGTACTGGTTGGCCAGCAGCTTGTCGCGGTCCGGCGTGTCGATACCGTAATAGTCGGGATGAAAGATCATCGGGGAGGCGACGCGGATGTGCACTTCGCGGGCGCCCGCTTCGCGCATCATCTGCACGATCTTGACCGAAGTGGTGCCGCGCACGATCGAATCGTCGATCAGTACAACACGCTTGCCGTCGATCTCGGCGCGGTTGGCCGAATGCTTGAGTTTGACGCCGAACGCACGGATCGACTGCGTCGGCTCGATGAAGGTGCGGCCGACATAGTGGTTGCGGATGATACCGAGTTCGAACGGAATTCTACTGGCCTGGGCGTACCCGATCGCCGCGGGCGTACCACCATCGGGAACCGGCACCACCACATCGGCGTCGACCGGAGCTTCCTTGGCAAGATGGATGCCCATCTTCTTGCGTGCCGAATAGACCGAGCGGCCGCCGACCATCGAGTCGGGCCGGGCGAAATAGACATACTCGAACAGGCAGAGCCGCTCGGGCTTGGGCGCAAAGGGCATCGAGGATTCGATAGTAATCTGGCCATCGGGCTGGATCTCGGCGATCACCACCTCGCCATTCTTTACATCGCGCACGAATTTGGCGCCGATGATGTCGAGTGCGCAGCTCTCCGACGCAAAGATCGGGCAGCCATCGAGATCGCCCAGCACCAGCGGGCGGATGCCGTTGGGGTCGCGTGCGCCGATCAGCTTGGTGCGCGTCATGGCGACCATCGAATAGGCGCCCTC
>JBDTLB010000093.1:0-32185 GCA_039934955.1 Devosia sp. | reverse complement strand
GGTCGACGAGACCCTCGGACAGATCCGTGGACGTGTCCCTTCTGGTGACTTTCAACGTCGCGTGAAACAGTGCCTACATGACGAAATTTGAGACACAGAACCAGCAGCTAGAACACGGGTCAACGATCCTCGCCGCTCGGCGCCAGCGTGACCGTGACCGCAAACGGGCTCAGCGCGCTGATGCAGCGGATGCTGGCCTGGTGCGCCCCAACCGGGTGCAGAGGGCGTTGTGCGAGGCGTTGAGCTTTGCGATCAACTGTGACGGTGGCCTGGCAGACCGCGCTGCGGGCTACGCCGCAATCAATGCCGCGCTGGTGGTCGAGGTGGCGGTCGACATCCTGATCCATCGTTTCCACTACAGCCGGAACAACGCTGTGGCGGCCGTGCGCCGGTGGACCGCGCCAGATCCACTACACCGCACGCTCGGATATGTGCCGTCCACTGTGCCCTTTACTGGGCAGCCAGTATACAAGCTGTCGTCGCTGAGCCCTCCTGGACACGTCACCCGGTAATTACCTCGACACCCCCGTTACCTCGACAAGACACGTCCATCGGCCCAACGCGTGTTCATCACATTTGTGATTGCAGAAACTTGATTGTAAATCGGCTAAGGGTCCCGACGCCGATCGGCGCTCTAAAGCATTGTTTTGTCTCGCCGGGCGGGGTCACGAGCCGACGCCTATTCACAAGTCGCAAAGCCGCCTAGTCGTGAGCCTGCGAAAAAATCAGGCGCGGCATAACTCTCTCGGGGTCTTCTTCTTGGCGCACCTCTAGCGGAATGCCAGATGCTTCAAATCCCGCAATGATCGAATTGGCCGCATCTGATCGCGACTGAGGACCCACAAACATCGTTATATCTCCGTGTGGGCGCTCCGGGTGGTCCAACGAAATCCAGTCGTGCACAACCCCAAAAGGTCCGCTAGCTGGAGCGGGCCCCAATCCAAATACATAATCCCCTAACCGGCGCAAGAACATTTCGAGAACGGAGTTGGCGGCGGTTGATTTTTCGACCCGGCTCGACCGTTAACCATGCCGTGATTTCAATGGGTTAGGGCAAGGTTTCGTTTACCGGCACATGTTGAATCGAAGGCTTCGCATCTTTGTTCGCGTGGCCCGTTTCAGCATGATCTCCGTCGCCCTTCGCCCCTCCGTTTCAGGTCTCTGGAAAAGTCTCGCCATTGCGGTGCTGCTGGCGATCCTGTCCGCGTGTGCGCAAAGCCCGACGAGCTTCAGAAGCGAAGTCGGCCCGCCGATCCATGGCGACAGCCGGCCGCATCCTGGCGTCGCCGCGGCGCGGGGCCTACCGATCCAGGGCATGGACGTGGCGCGCTACCAGGGGGCGATCGACTACGCCAAGGTGTACTCGTCGGGCGTCCACTTCGTTTACATGAAGGCGACCGAGGGCAAGGACTATGTCGACCCGGCCTTCGCGGACAATTGGCGACGCGCCCGCGCTTCGGGCATGGCGCATGGCGCCTATCATTTCATGACGTGGTGCTCGACTGCGGCGCAACAGGCGGCGTGGTTCAAAAAGAACGTGCCGGCCGACCAGGACGCGCTGCCACCGGTGCTCGATCTCGAGTGGAACCACGATTCCTCATGCAAGAAGAAATTCCCCAGAGCCGACGTGCTTGAGAAGATCCACCTCATGCTCAAGGTGATGGAGCAGCACACCGGCAAGCTACCGATCATCTATACCGACATGACTTTCCACCACGACATCCTCGAGGGCGAGCATTTCGACAACCCGTTCTGGCTGCGCTCGACCGCTGCCGAGCCGCCACAGCGCTATGGCAACCGCCGCTGGATGATGTGGCAATGGACGCAAACCGGCGTCCTCAACGGCGTGGTCGGCTCGGTGGACCGCAATGCGTTTTATGGCGACGAGAACGACTGGACAGTGTTTCTGCTCACCGGATGCGACCCGCGAGTGGTCGATGCGCTCGGGCCGCAGGGCCGCTGCCAATTGGCGAAATAGACACGCGATCTCTTGTCTGCAACCCGCGGCGGGCTTAGCTTCGCCCGGTGATTTGCCGGGCGCGGTGCCCGGACCCAATTGGGGAGAGAGTCGATGGCCAAAAGTCAGATGAAGTCTAACAAGGAAACCAAGAAGCCGAAGAAGGAAAAGCCAAAGGTACTGGCAACCGCCGGCATGTCGCCCGTCGTTTCCAATGCCGGCAAGAAGAAATAATCGTCCGCTTCGCTTCCAATCACTGCACGAAAGGCCGCCTCCGGGCGGCCTTTTTCGTCAGGCCTCGCGGATATCGATCCACTCGTCCCAGGCTTCGGCCAGAAGGCCGTTCTGGCCGGGCGTTTCGGCAAAGCGGATCTGCGCGATCGCGTCGAGCTCCATGATGGAGTTGATCGGCAGCCAGGTGAAGTGCGCGGTCCAGTGGATGAAGGCGGTGCGGCCGCGCGTCGCGAGCAGCTCGTAGCTGAAATCGACATCGCGCTGCTGGCTCTCGACGATCACCTGCCAATAGGTCCGGATGGCCTCAACGCCCATAAGCCCTGGCTTGAAGTGGTCCTCTTGATAGTGGGCGTCGGCGGTGAAGATCTGAACGATCTGATCAGGGTCACGGTCGATCCAGGCCTGCCTATAGGCCTCCACCCAGGCGCGAATTGGGGCGTCGGTGATGGGTGCGGGGTCGCTCATGGGATCACTTTGCGTTGAAGGATCGGCTGCGGTCAATGCGTAAGAACGCGTGGACTCAGCCGGTGAGGAAGCCCGCGGTCTTGATGCCGTCGATGAGGAACTGCATGGCAAGCGCGGCGAGCAGCACACCGACGACACGACTCACCACCGCAAGGCCGGTGAGGCCGAGCAGCCGCTGGATCGGGATGGCGACAAGCATGGCGAGGTAGCAGAGGGCAAGGATCACCACCAGACCGATGACGACTTCCACCCAGCCGATGCTGAACAGCCCGACGGGGGTGGCGAGCAGGATCGTGGCGCTGATCGAGCCGGGACCGGCGATCAGCGGCGTTGCCAGCGGAAAGACGGAAATGTCGGGACGGGTCCGCGCCTCGTTCTCTTCCTCGGGCGTGGTGCCGGTACCGCCCGAGTGGCGGGCGAACACCATGTCGATCGAGATCAACAGCAGCAGCACGCCACCGGCAATCCGGAGCGCCGGGAGGGTGATGCCGAAAATGCTGAGCATCGCCTGCCCGAACACGGCAAAGAACAGCAGGATACCACCGGCGATCAGCACGCCGCGGCCGGCCATCGCGGTGCGCTCGGCGCGGGTGTTGCGCTCGGTCAGCGCCGCGTAGACGAGCACCAGATCCGCCGGCCCGAGGGTGGCGAAGAAGGTCGACAGCGCGAGCAGCAGGGTATCGAGACGCATCTGGCGACAATGGCCGATCGGATTGCGAAAGGCGAGACCTCGAAATCGCTGCGATCGTCGGGCAAGGTCACGGCATGATTGACGCCGCGCCGATCGACCTGCCTCTCGCCGAATCGCCCCGGCGGGATCGGCGCATCCTGGTGACAGCAGCGGTGTCGGTGCTGCTGCATTTGCTGATCCTGGGCCTGATCCTGCTGCCGCGGGTGCCGGCGCACGCGCCGGAAGAACCGCTGCCGGTGCTGGTGGAGCTGGTGCCGCCGAGCGTGTTGAGTTCGTTTGAACCTCCGTCGTCGGAGGCGCCATCATCCGAAGCGCCGTCCTCCGCGCTGCCCTCTTCGGCGGCTCCATCATCCGAGGCCCCATCGTCGGCGGAGCCATCGGAGGCGATATCCTCGGCTGAACCATCATCCGCAGAACCGGCGTCCTCGGTTGCGCCGCCCTCGTCGACGGCGCCGTCTGCTGCGGCGTCCGAGGAGGCATCGGCCTCGGAAGCACCTGTCGCGCCCCAGGTACCTCCGGCGCGGCCCGTGGTGATCCCGGTCGGTCCGACCGATGCATCGTCGGAGCCGATTTCATCGACCGGAGATGCCTCGGCCTCGGCGGCATCGTCGACGGAAATATCGAGTGCGCCATTGCTGACGGCTGAGGGCGGAGAGGCTGGCGATGGCGTCGATCAAGCCGCGGCGGATGCTCCGCCACCGCCCGACAAGGATCTGCTGCATGCGGCCAAGCATTTCTACCTGCGCGACATGCTGGATGCCCCGGCCCTCGCCCGAACCCGCGACGCGCTCAAGAAACTGCCGCCGGAAAAGCGCGTGGCACAGACCTGCAATCTCGAAGCGATCGGCCAGATCGGCAATGCCGGGCTAGACCTCAATCCTGACGCGCTCGTCGCCAGCGCATTCGCCAAGCCGGTCGTGGCCGGCACAAGCTACAGCGTCAGCAACGGGGCGTTCCGCTCAGGGCAGCATTGGCACACGATTGCCTATGAGTGCACGTTAAGCAAGGATTTCAGCTCGGTCACGCATTTCTCCTTCCACATCGGCGCTGACGTTACCGCCATTATGCAGGCCCAGTTCGGCGGCTAACGTATTGTGCCGAGGGGATCGCAATTGAGCCGCAAAGCCGAATAATTTCGACGCATGAGCGAGACTTTCCCGCTAGCGATGCCGGAGATGCCGCGGCCGCGCGGCGCGCCATGGGGAACAATGGCGTCGGCCGGCCTGCATCTGGCGCTGGCCGTCGCGCTCATTGTCGTGTCGCCGCTGCGGCAGCTGGTGGTGCCACCGCCGCAGCCGGTAGCGGTCGAGATCATGACGCCGGCCGAGTTCGACGCGCTCAGCGCACCGACGCCCGCGGCAGCCCCCGTGGTGATTGCACCGACCGGCGATACGGGCGCTGCGCCTCCGTTGTCGAACGAGCGACTCACGCCATCGGCGCCACTCAAGCCGGCGCTACCGGAGCACCCGACAGTCACGGCGACGCAGTTCTATTCGACCGCAATGCTGAAGGAGCCCGGCACGGCGCATATCCGCAAGACACTGACGACGCTCGCCCACAGCGAGCGTGTCGTGCAGCTCTGCAACATCGAAGGGCTGGAGCAGATCCGGCGGGCGGCACCGGAGTTCGCTCCCGATACGCTGGTGGTCCATGCGATGGCCGACCCGGTGTCCGTCGGTCTGACGCTGAGCGCGGCGGGCGGTGCATTCCGCAGCCGGCGAAAATGGTATCGAATTGCGTTCCGGTGCGCCGCTGCGGCGGACTATTCTGGCATCAGACAGTTCCAGTTCAAGCTGGGCGACTCGATCCCGCCAAGCGAATGGGACGCGCACAATCTCACCGCAGCCGAGGATGAGGATGAGGATGAGGATGAGGCGGATTAGCTTAACCCAGGAGTGACGCGATCAGGCGCGGCGCTTCTCGATGGCGTCCCAGATCATCGGGGCGATGTCGGGGCCGCCGAAGCGCTTGATCTCGCGGATGCCGGTGGGCGAGGTGACGTTGATCTCGGTGAGATACCCGCCGATCACGTCGATGCCCACAAAGATCATGTCGAGCTCTTTGAGCTTTGGCCCGATGATGGCGCAGATTTCGAGTTCGCGCTCGGTCAGCGGCGACAGTTCCGGGCGGCCGCCGACATGCATGTTGGAGCGCGCCTCGCCCTCGGATGGAATGCGGTTGAGACCCGCGACCGGCTCGCCGTCGATGATGATGATGCGCTTGTCACCCTTGCGCACGTCCGGCAGATATTTCTGGATCATGAAGGGCTCGCGGAACGCCGTTTCAAACAGCTCCAGCAGCGACACCAGATTGTGATCACCCTCCTGGATGAAGAAGACGCCGGCACCGCCATTGCCGTAGAGCGGCTTGACGATGATGTTACCATGCTCCTTGCGGAACGCCTGAATCATGGCGCGGTCGCGGGTGATCAGCGTTGGCGGCATCAGCTCGGGGAATTCGGTGACGAGGATTTTTTCAGGCGCATTGCGGACCGTCGCGGGCGGGTTCACCACATAGGTTTTCGGGTGAATGCGCTCCAGCATGTGGCTGATGGTGATGTAGTTCATGTCGAAGGGCGGGTCCTGCCGCATCAGCACGACGTCATAGGTGCTGAGATCGCGGCGGGCCGCCTCGCCGAGCGCAAAGTGCTCGCCCTTAGGCTTGTCGAATATTTCGATCGGCTGGACCGAGGCGGTCAACACATTGTCGCGGAGGCCAAGCGATCCGACGGTGTAATAGTCGAGCCGGTGCCCGCGCGCCTGCGCCTCGAGCATCATCGCGAAGGTTGAATCCCCCATCGGATTGATCGAGGCGATGGGGTCCATCTGCACGGCGATATTCAGGCTCATTTCACGCAATTCCGGTTGCATCGAAGGCGTTGACGATGTGCCGCGGCCACGCAAACGGCGCAAGGAAAATCACGTCGAAGCGGATGCCGCCTTCGGCGAGCACCGGCTGGCGGGTCAGCCAGAGCTGGGCGGCGCGGACGATGCGGCGGCGATTTGTGGCATAGAGCGCTTCGGCCTCCTGATGCGAGAAGCTGCGTGATTTGACCTCGACGAACACTGTGACATTGCCGCGCCGGGCGATGAGGTCGATCTCGCCGACCGGGGTTTTCACTCGCCGCGCCACGATGCGGTAGAACTGGAGTTGCAGGAACAACGCCGCCCACATCTCGCCGCGGCGGCCGGAATCCTCCGCGAATTTGCGGAAGCTATTGTTCTGCTTTGAGGGCGAGGGCGGCATCGTAGACGTCCTTGCGCTTGAGGGCGAAGCGGGTGGCGATCTCGTCGACTGCGGCGCGCAGCGGCTGGTCCACCATTGCTTCGACCAGCGCACCGCGCCATCGGTCGGGATCGACAACGATGTCGCCGGCGCCGCCGACCACAATGACGGCCTCGCCCTTGGTGTCGGCGGTGGCGAATTGTGCGGCGAGCCCGCTGAGCGGGCCGCGCGACATCCGCTCGAACCTCTTGGTGAGTTCCAGCGCGACGATTGCCGGGCGGTCGTCGCCAAAAATCTTCGCCATCGCGGCCAGCGAATCGCCGAGCCGGCGCGGGGATTCGTAGAACACCAGGGTTTCGCGGCGGCTGGCGAAATCGCGCAGCGCGTTCTCGCGCGATTCCGATTTGGGCGGCAGGAAGCCGAGGAAGCTGAAGGCATCGGTGGGGAGCCCAGCCACAGCCAGCGCAGCCAGCAGCGCCGAGGCGCCGGGCGCGGCGAACACCGGCAGGCCCGCTTCGCGCGCGGCGCGGACCAGCGGGAAGCCGGGATCGCTGAGCAATGGCGTGCCGGCGTCGGAGATGAGCGCCACCCGGCCATTGCGTCCGAGATCGGCCACGATGGTGTCGACCAATGCCCGCTCATTGTGCTCGTGCAGCGCTTTGCGGGGTGTCGTGATGCCAAAGTGCTCGCAGAGCTTGGCGCTAGTGCGGGTGTCCTCGCAGTAGATCACATCGGCCGCCGCCAACGTTTCGAGCCCACGCAGCGTCATGTCGCGCAAATTGCCGATCGGGGTCGCCACGACATAGAGGCCGGGGTCCAGTTCGGGCGCCTCGAAAGCAGTGCCGGCGATGAAATAGCGGCGCTCGCGCACAGCAAAGTCCTGCGAAGATGCGGAAAGCAGAGCTTTAAGGAGCAGCCCGGCTTTTGTATAGGATTCGGTGGGGGCCGGAGAAACCGGTCGGGATAGCGCGTTGCACAGCATGGATTTGACCCGCAGGCGCGCCCTTTTGGGCGGGCTGTCGCTGCTGACGCTGTCAGGCTGCACCGGTGCGGGGTTCGATTTCCCGAATTTTCCGAGTTTTGGCGGGCCGACGCCGCCCAGCGGACCGGTGGCGCAGGGCCAGGTGTTCGGCACCGGGCCGGTGCGGGTCGCGATGCTGCTGCCGCTCAGCGGCGACGCAAACCTGTCAGCGGTTGCGGTATCGATGCAGAACGGCGCTCAGATGGCGATGGAGTTCATCGCTGCCAATGCACAGATGACCGACAACATCACGCTGGTGGTGAAGGACACTGGTCCAAGCGCGCAGGGCGCGGCTGCTGCCGCGAGCCAGGCCGTGCAGGAGGGCGCGAGCCTGATCCTCGGGCCGCTCAAGGCCGAACAGGTCAATGCCGCCGGCGGCGTGGCGCGCTCGGCCGGGTTGAACCTGATCGGCTTTTCCAACAATTCGGGCGCGGCGCAGCCGGGGGTCTATCTGCTCAACGTGCTGCCCGAGAGCGAAGTGAAACGCTCGATCGGCTACGCCAAGAGCCAGGGTCAGCGCGCCTTTGCGGGGATCTTTCCCAATAATGGGTTCGGGCAGATTCAGCAGGCGGCGTTCCAGCAGGCTGCTTCCGATCTCGGCGTGCGCGTCGTCGCAAACTACAATTTCGGGTCGGAGACCGATGCCCGTAACGTCATGGCGCAACTAGCGCCGACCCTGCTGGCCGGGCAGATCGATACGCTGTTCCTGCCCGATCGTGCCACGGCGCCGAGTTTTGGCGCGCTGCTGGGCGAAGCCAAAGTGCCGGCCGGCGGTATCCTGATCATCGGTTCGGCCGACTGGAACGGCGATCCAACAATCCTCAGCGCGCCCTACCTCAACGGTGCCATCTATCCGGCCGTTGATGATGCAGGCTATCAGGCGCTGCTGCCGCAGTATCAGCAAAAGTTCGGCGGCGCGCCGCACCCGTTCGTCACCATCGCCTACACGGCGGTGATCCTCGCCAACGCGACGTCGCTGGCCAACGCGCAGCCGCGCTACGACAAGGCCCTGCTCACCGCCCCCGCCGGCTTCAATGGCCGCGATGGCGTGTTCCGGTTTTTGGCCGATGGCCGCAGCGAATATGCGCTGGTGATCAAGAAAATCGGCGCGGGCGGTGCAAGCGTGGTGGACGGGGCGAAGCTCTAGGCTGCCAAATCCGCCACGACCGCATCCAACACCGGCCAGCCCTTGTCGGTCACCCGCAGATTGCCGTTGGGGAGCGTCTCGACAAAGCCGATGCGTTTGAGTTCGTCGATCTGGTGCTGTTCGATCTTGCGGCCGCTGAGGGTGGCGAAGCGTTTGGGGTCGATGCCTTCGCGGAGGCGGAGCCCCATGACCAGCAATTCGTCGCCTTCCTCTTCCCAGGTGAGGATATCGTCGGTGGTCATGCCGTGGCCGCGCGCCGCGACGTTCTTCTGCCATTCGAAGGGCAGCTTTTCGACGGCGGTGGCGTGGCGCTTGCCATCGATCAGCAGGCGCCCATGGGCGCCGGGGCCGATGCCGGCATATTCGCCGTAGCGCCAGTAAATCAGATTGTGGATCGATTCCTGGCCGGGCCGGGCGTGGTTGGAAATCTCATAGGCGGGCAGACCGGCGTCGCGTGTCAGGTTCTGCGTCAGTTCGTAGAAATCGGCGCTCAGATCCTCGTCGGGCATCTTGAGCTTGCCGGTGTTCCACAGATCGAAGTAGCGCGTGCCCATCTCGATGGTGAGCTGGTAGAGCGATATGTGGCCCTGCGTCAGCCACAGCGCTTCCTTCAGCTCGTCTTCCCAATCGGCAAGCGTTTGCTTGGGGCGCGCATAGATCAGATCAAAACTGGAGCGCGGAAAGATCGACTGGGCGAGGCGCACGGCGCGGATGGCTTCATCGACGGTGTGACGACGCCCGAGTTCGGCGAGCGGGCCTTCACGCAACGACTGCACACCGAGCGAAACACGGTTGACGCCGGCGGCGCGATAGCCGCGGAAGCGATCGGCCTCGACCGAAGTCGGATTGGCTTCGAGCGTGATCTCGGCTTTTGAAGCGATATTCCAGTATTGTCCGATGGTTTCGAGGATCTGGGCAACCGAGCGCGGATCCATCAGCGAAGGCGTGCCGCCACCGAAGAAGATCGACTGCACAGTACGGCCCTTGGTCAGCCGGGCGAAATAGCCGATCTCCTGCTTGTAGGATTCGACGTAGGCGGCTTCGTCGAACGCGCCGCGATGGACGTGCGAGTTGAAGTCGCAATAGGGGCATTTGGCGGCACAGAACGGCCAGTGGATGTAGACGCCGAAGAGGCCATTGGAGCGTGGATCAGGATTGCTCAATCGCGCCCTCCACGAATTTCGCGAAGGCGCGAGCGCGGTGGGAAAGGCCGACCTGACCTGGCGCCCAGCTGTGCTTGGCGGAGCTCGGCATTTCGCCGAAGGTGATGTCGAAACCGTCGGGCATGAAGATTGGATCGAAGCCAAAACCTCTGTCGCCGCGCGGCGGCCAGACCATCGTTCCAGTCACCTGCCCGACATAGAGATCGTCGCGGCCATCGGGCGCCGCGAGACACAGCGTGGCATTGAACGACCCCTTGCGCAGCCCTGGCGAGGCAGCGCTGATCGCTTGCAGCCGGTCTTCGACCCGGCGCATCGCCATCTGATAGTCGCGGCCGGTCGGCGTCTGCGCCCAGTCGGCTGTGTAGACGCCCGGCTCGCCGTTCAGCGCGTCGACTGATAGCCCACTGTCGTCCGCGAGTGCCACCATACCGGCCGCCCCGGCGGCGGCGTGCGCCTTGAGCCGGGCGTTTTCGACGAAACTCGTTCCAGTTTCGTCCGGCTCGGGCAGGTCGAGATCGGCGGCCGAGATCAGCACGATGCCGAGCGGGCCGAACAATTCTCGAAATTCGGCGAGCTTGCCGGCGTTGTGCGTGGCCAGCAGCAGTTTTTCGCCGCGCTTCAGCCGGGGGAGGTTAGCCATTGGAGAGGGCATTCTTCTGCAGCTCGGTGAGCTGCGAAATGCCGGACTCGGCCAGGCCCATCAGGGCGTTCAGCTCGTCGCGCGAAAACGGCACCTGCTCGGCCGTGCCCTGGATTTCGACGAACTTGCCCGAACCGGTCAGCACGAAATTGGCGTCGGTGTGGGCTTCGACATCTTCGAGGTAGTCGAGATCGAGCACCGGGGTGCCGCGATAGATGCCGCAGGAGATGGCGGCGACCGAGTCGCGCAGCGGCTCACCCTTGGTGAGTTTGCGCGCCTTGAGCCAGGCGATTGCATCATAGAGCGCGATATAGGCGCCGGTGATCGAGGCGGTACGGGTGCCGCCATCGGCTTCGAGCACATCGCAATCGAGCGTGATCTGGTTTTCGCCGAGCGCCGCCATGTCGACGATGGCACGCAGCGAGCGACCGATCAGCCGCTGGATTTCCTGGGTGCGGCCGGATTGCTTCCCGGCGGCAGCCTCGCGGCGGGTGCGGGACCCGGTGGCGCGCGGCAGCATGCCGTATTCGGCGGTGACCCAGCCCATGCCGGAGCCACGGCGCCAGCTCGGCAGCGTGGTCTCGACCGAGGCGGTGACGAACACTTTTGTGTTGCCGAAGGTTACGAGGCAGCTGCCTTCGGCCTTTTGGGCGACGTTGCGCTCGATGGTGACGGCACGCATCTGATCAGGGTCGCGGCCGGAGGGGCGCATGGGCACTCGCTGGATTGAGGACGTTAACCGCCTCTTAACCCTAGGCCGACGCCCCGACAACCCGGCCATGCCTTTCATCGACCGGGGTTTTTGCCTAGATGGTTACAGGTCCAATTTGATGGAAAGGCGAGCGGCGCATGCCGAACGTCCCCGAAGACTTCCTGTCGCTGCTAAATGCCCGCAGCCAGGACATCTTCAAGAAGATCGTCGAGCGCTATCTGGAGACCGGTACGCCCGTCGGCTCACGCGATTTGTCGCGCATGCTGGCGACGGGGCTGAGCCCCGCATCGGTCCGCAACGTCATGGCCGATCTCGAGGATCTGGGTCTCATAGCGGCGCCGCACACCAGCGCCGGCCGGCAACCGACGCAGCAGGGGCTGCGGTTCTTCGTCGATGCCATGCTCGAGATCGGGGCGGTCGACGAGACCGAGCGCAGCCAGATTGCACGGCAGATCGAGGGGCAATCGGGCAAGCTCGAGGATCTCTTGACCGAAGCCTCGTCGCTGCTGTCTGGCCTGAGCCACGGCGCGGGCGTGGTGATCGCGGCGAAATCCGACATGATCCTCAAGCATGTCGAGTTCGTGCGGCTCGATGCCGGGCAGGCGATGGCGATCCTTGTCGGGCAGGATGGGACGGTCGAAAACCGCGTCGTGCCACTGCCGCCGGGGCTCACCGCCTCGGCGCTGACGCAGGCGTCGAACTATCTCGCCAACCTCGCAGTGGGTAAAACTCTGGCAGAGGCCCGGGCGGCGGTGGCGGCGCAGCGGGCGGCGCGGGTCGCCGAACTCGACGAATTGACGCAAACGCTGGTCGATACCGGGCTCGCAACCCTCAGCGCAGGCAGCACCGCGCAGTCCCCGACGGTGATCGTGCGGGGCCGGGCGAACCTCCTCAACGACGCGATGGAATCGGACGAACTGGGCCGCATGCGACGGCTGTTCGACGAGCTGGAGCGGCAGGAAGGGCTGATCGAGCTGCTCGGCGATGCCGAAAAGGCCGAGGGGGTGCGGATTTTCATCGGCTCGGAAAACAAGCTGTTTTCGCTCTCCGGCTCCTCGGTGATCCTCAGTCCCTACAAGGACGCCAACGAGAAAATCATCGGGGTGCTGGGGGTGATCGGGCCAACCCGGCTCAACTACGCCCGGATCGTACCGGTGGTCGACTACACGGCTCAGGCCATCAGCGCGATCATGGCGCGGAAGAAGTAGCCAAGGTCTCTCAAGGGTTGAATCTTCCCCCCAACTGTCCGATATGCGGGTCAAATAGCCGGAAGCCCCGGCAACACCCTGCAGTTCTGAGGCAATGATGAGCGACGACACCATGGCGCAGGACGGGTTTGAGCCCGATCCGGAGATCGAGACGCCGGCCGAGGCCGATCCGATTGCGGCGTTGCAGGCCGAAAACCTTGACCTCAAGGATCGACTGCTGCGGCTGGCGGCGGAGATGGAGAATGTGCGCAAGCGGATGTCGCGCGAGATCGAGGACACCCGCTCCTACGCGATCACCAAATTCGCCCGCGACATGCTGACGGCGACGGATTCGCTGAGCCGCGCCATATTGGTGCTGCCCGCCGAGGCGCGCGACACCGCCGACGGCCCGCTTAAATCGCTGATCGATGGGATCGAGCTGACCGAGCGCGAGATGCAGCGGCTGCTTGCCGTGCATGGCGTCAAGCCGATCGAGGCCGAGGGCCAGAAATTCGATCCGCACAAGCACCAGGCGATGTTCGAAGTGCCAGATCCGACGCGGCCGGAAGGCACGGTGGTGCAGGTGGTCCAGGCCGGTTACGCCATCGGCGACCGCGTGCTCAGGCCCGCCATGGTAGGTGTCGCCAAAGGCGGCATTGCCGCGGTGCCGCCGGGCGAAAGCCACATCGACAAGAACGTCTAGCGTTTTGGCGCTTAGGTAAAATCGCTGAGCTTCATCCGCCGCACACCCACGGCGGCCAGCCGGCTCCAGGCTTTTTCGAGCGAGCCGTTGGTGTCGATGGCGCGGGCCGCGTCATCGATGACAATCGCCTCGAACCCCGAATCCATGCCGTCTTCGGCGGTCCAGGCGACGCAAAAATCGGTCGCCAGCCCGCACACGAAGATGCGCTTGATGCCGCGTTCGCGCAGATAACCGGCCAGACCCGTTTTGGTCTTGTGGTCGTTTTCCATGAAGGCCGAATAGGAATCGATGGTTTCGCGGTAGCCCTTGCGGACAATGGCCTGCACCTGGGGGAGGTCGAGCGCGATCGAGAATTGCGCGCCGCGCGAGCCGATGATGCAATGGTCGGGCCACAGCACCTGCGGGCCGTAAGGCAACTCGATCACCTCGAACGGCTCGAGCCCCGGGTGGTTGGAGGCGAACGAAATATGGTCCGCCGGGTGCCAGTCCTGGGTCTGTACCACATTTTCGAATTTTTTCGCGAGGGCGTTGATCGGCTCGATGATCTCGTCACCCCCGGCGACGGCAAGCTTGCCGCCGGGGAGGAAGTCATACTGCAGGTCGACAACGACCAGCGCGTCTTCGACGCCAAGACGCATCGTCACCGGAGCTTACTGCGCTGCGGACGAGGACGGGGCGTCGGCTGGCGGGGCATCAGACGTCGGTGCTTCGGCCTGCGGCACATCGGCCGGTGGGTTGGGCATCAGCGCCTTGCATTCCTCGAAGGTGTATTTAGCCGAACCACCGCTACCGCCGACCGCCGCGGTGACTTCGGTCACGAGATCGGCCTTTACCTTGGTCAACTGCTCCTCGGTGAAGCCGGTATCGAGATATTTCTGGCTGGCACCGTCGATCATCTCATTGCCCTGGTCGATATAGAGCTTGGCGAGGGCCAATTGCTCGGCCGGCACGCCCGGCGGAGGGCTTGAGAAGGCTGTGACAAAGGCCGTGCCGCACCACAACTGCTTGGCGACGTCGTCCGGGACCGCTTGCGCAAAAGCACCGGTCGTGAACAGCGCCGGCGTGAGGGCGAGCGCAAGAATGAGCCTGTTCATGGAAGTTTTCCTGTTGCGATTTGGGCAGGTTAGAGCATATCGGCGAAGGCGCGCCAATGCCGACGCATTTGCCGGGTTTGAACGGGCTCAATGCGGCGCAAGCGTGACGGCGGCAAAGCCCCGGAAAATAAAGGCGGCGGCGCTTGCAGGCCAAAAACACCGCCCCTATATACCGCCAAGGCTCCGAGAGGAGAAAATCCCAAATTCAGCGAGGAACCCGTTGCCCCGCAAGGGGTCACCGAACTGCCGAGATCTGATGGAGTTCGCGGTCCGGGTTCGCTTAGGAAAGAGGCATACGTAAATGGCTAAAGTTATCGGCATCGATCTGGGCACCACCAATAGCTGCGTCGCAGTGATGGAAGGCGCCATGTACAAGGTCATCGAGAATTCCGAGGGCGCCCGCACCACGCCCTCGATGGTAGGCTTCACCAAGGACGGCGAACGTCTCGTCGGTCAGCCGGCGAAACGCCAGGCGGTGACCAACCCCGAAGGTACCCTGTTTGCGGTCAAGCGCCTGATGGGCCGCCGCTATGACGACCCGCTGGTCGGCAAGGACAAGGGCCTGGTGCCGTTCAAAATCACCAAGGCTGACAATGGCGACGCCTGGGTCGAGGTCGAGAACAAGAAATATTCCCCCTCCGAAGTGTCGGCGATGATCCTCACCAAGATGAAGGAAACCGCTGAGGCCTATCTGGGCGAGAAGGTGACCCAGGCGGTGATTACCGTTCCGGCCTATTTCAACGACAGCCAGCGTCAGGCCACCAAGGATGCCGGCAAGATCGCTGGTCTCGACGTGCTGCGCATCATCAACGAGCCGACGGCGGCGGCGCTCGCCTATGGCCTCGACAAGAAGAACACCGGCACCATCGCGGTCTATGACCTCGGCGGCGGGACCTTCGATATCTCCGTGCTGGAAATCGGTGACGGCGTGTTCGAGGTGAAGTCGACCAATGGCGACACCTTCCTCGGCGGCGAAGATTTCGACATGCGGCTCGTCGACTTCTTTGCGGACGAGTTCAAGAAGGACCAGGGCATCGACCTGCGCAAGGACAAGCTGGCGCTGCAGCGGCTCAAGGAAGCCGCCGAGAAGGCCAAGATCGAACTGAGCGCGGCGACCCAGACCGAAATCAACCTGCCCTTCATCACCGCCGATGCGTCAGGCCCGAAGCATCTGACGATGAAGCTGACCCGCGCCAAGTTCGAGCAGCTGGTCGACGACCTCGTGCAGAAGACGGTCGAGCCGTGCAAGCAGGCCCTCAAGGATGCCGGTGTCACTGCCAGCCAGATCGACGAAGTCGTGCTGGTCGGCGGCATGAGCCGCATGCCCAAGGTCCAGGAAGTCGTCAAGGCGCTGTTCGGCAAAGAGCCGCACAAGGGCGTCAACCCCGATGAAGTCGTCGCAGCAGGTGCGGCCATTCAGGCCGGCGTGCTGCAGGGCGACGTCAAGGACGTGCTGCTGCTCGACGTAACCCCACTGTCGCTCGGCATTGAGACGCTGGGCGGCGTGTTCACCCGGCTGATCGACCGCAACACCACGATCCCGACCAAGAAGGGCCAGACCTTCTCGACCGCCGAGGACAACCAGAGCGCCGTGACGATCCGGGTGTTCCAGGGCGAGCGCGAGATGGCCGCCAACAACAAGCTGCTCGGCAATTTCGACCTTGCCGGCATTCCCCCGGCGCCGCGTGGCGTGCCGCAGATCGAGGTCACCTTCGACATCGACGCCAACGGCATCGTCAACGTCACCGCCAAGGACAAGGGCACCGGCAAGGAGCATCAGATCCGCATCCAGGCCTCCGGTGGGCTGAGTGACGCCGACATCGACCGCATGGTCAAGGAGGCCGAGGCCAACGCCGAGACCGACAAAAAGGCGCGCGAAGTCGTCGAGGCCAAGAACGGCGCCGAAAGCCTGATCCATTCGACCGAGAAATCGCTGAAGGATTACGGCGACAAGGTCGGGGCCGAGGAGAAGACCGCTATTGAGACCGCGCTCGTCGATCTCAAGGGCGTGCTCGACGGCGAAGATGCCGAAGCCATCAAGGACAAGACCAATTCGCTGGCCGAAGCCGCGATGAAGCTCGGCGAGGCGATGTACAAGGCCAGCCAGGCGGAAGCCGAAGCCAAGGCGGCGGGTGGCGACAAACCGGCCGACGACGACGTCGTTGACGCCGATTTCGAGGACGTGAAGGACGACAAGAAGTCGGCCTGAATGACCTCGTCAGCCAAAACTGACATGATCGAAGCGCTGCGGGTAAACCCCGCGGCGCTTTCCTCTTTCGTGAGCCTTTCGAGCCATGGCTAAGCGTGACTATTACGAAGTGCTGGGCGTGCCGAAAGGGTCCGACGAGGCGGCGCTGAAGGGCGCCTATCGCAAGCTTGCGATGCAGTTTCATCCGGATCGCAATCCGGGCAATGCCGACGCCGAGCACAAATTCAAAGAGATCAACGAAGCCTACGATACGCTCAAGGACGGCCAGAAGCGGGCGGCATACGACCGCTTCGGCCACGCGGCGTTCGAGCAGGGCGGCATGGGTCGCGCGGGCACGGGTGCTGCAGGCTTCGGGCCGGAATTCACCTCGTCGATGTCCGACATTTTCGAGGACATCTTCGGCGATTTCATGGGCGGGGCGCGCGGCCGCGGCGGCGCGCAGCAGAGCCGGTTGCGCGGCTCGGATTTGCGCTACAATCTGGAGATCAGCCTCGAGGAAGCGTTCCTCGGCCGCAGTGTCGAGATCGACGTTCCAACGCTCGTCGCCTGCCACACCTGCGACGGCTCAGGCGCCAAGCTGGGCACTGGCATGTCGACCTGCCAGCATTGCAACGGCCACGGCAAGGTGCGCGCCGCGCAGGGCTTTTTCACCATCGAGCGCACCTGTCCGGTATGCCAGGGCCGCGGCCAGATGCTGGACCAGCCCTGCACCGATTGCGGCGGCCAGGGCCGCAAGCAGGAAAACCGCAAGCTCAGCGTCGACATCCCCAAGGGGATCGAGGACGGTACGAGGATCCGGCTCGCCAATGAGGGCGAAGCGGGACTGCGTGGCGGCCCACCTGGCGACCTCTACATCTTCATTTCGGTGAAGCCGCACGATCTGTTCCACCGCGACGGTGCCGACCTCTATGCCCGCGTGCCGATCGCCATGACGACGGCGGCGCTTGGTGGCGAGTTCGAGGTGCCGACGCTCGATAGCGCCCGCGCCAAGGTCAAGGTCGCCCCCGGCACGCAGCCCGGCCAGCGCGTCCGTCTCAAAACCAAGGGCATGCCGGTGCTGCGCAGCAAGGACACCGGCGATCTCTACGTGCAGCTCGACGTCGAGACGCCGCAGAATCTGACGAAACGCCAGCGCGAACTTCTGGAAGAATTCCACAAGGCGACCACGAAGGAGACGTCGCCGACGAGCGATGGGTTCTTCGCCAAGCTCAAAAACATTTTCGAGGCGTGAACGACGATCCGGGCGTGGGGCTTCTCCCTCATCCGCCCTTCGGGCACCTTCTCCCACCGGGGGAGAAGGCCATCATCCGAGAGCTCCCGGTTCCTTTGCCTTCTCCCTTCGAGGGGAGAAGGTGGCGAAGCCGGATGAGGGTGGGGCAATACGCACATGACTGAAACGCCGCTGCAGAAAACTGCTATCACGCTCTGCGGCTCATTGCGACAGGGCTCGATCAACGAAGTGCTACGCAAGCATATGTCTGGCAAGCTGCGCGAGGCCGGCGTCGCCGTCACCGATCTCAGCCTCGCCGATTTCGAGATGCCGATCTTCAACGAGGATCTCGAGGCGGAGCACACGCCCGATGCTGCCAGGCGCCTTGCCGATCTGTTGCGCACCACCGATATCGTCCTCATCGTCACGCCCGAATATAATGGCGGCGTCACTCCGCTCACCGCCAACACCCTCTCGTGGATCAGCCGGCAGAAGCCAAGCCCGTTCCGCCATGCCATCTTCGGCATCGGCGGCGTCAGCAGCGGCAAATACGCGACGATCTTTGCGCTCTCGCATTTGCGCGACAGCCTGAGCAAGGTCGGGGCGCTGGTGGTGCCGACGCTGCTCGGCATCGGGCCGTTCGACGACACTTTCGACGCAGACGGCAACCCAACCGAATCCGGCATCCAGTGGAAAGTCGGCCAGATGGTGCGCGAGCTAACGCATTTCTCGCGCGGCGGGATCTAGGCCTTCATCCATTGTCGATGACTATCCCGATCAAGCCGCCGGCTTCGCGCGGCGCCCCGTCGAATTCATCGGCCGGACCCTTGCTTGGGCAGATGGTCGCTGAGCCCGAACATCTCGACCGCATCGTCGAAGGCGGCGCGCAGCCGGTCGAGTTTGGCCACGTCATGGTCGACGGCGCGCAGCCGCACCGGGCCGGCCATCGGGGCGCGAGTCATCAGCTCTTTGCCCGTGTCGGTGATGGCGATGACACGGGCGCGCTTGTCCTTGGGATTGCGCTCGACCGTGCAGAGCCCCAGCACCCGAAGCTCGTCGATCGATTGACCGAGCGTCGCCGGATGCATCACCAGCGATTTGCGCAAGGCTGCGAGGGGGAGCTGCGGGCGTTCCCCCAGAATGCGCAGGATCGACAGCTGCAGCCCGGTGATGCCGAAATCTTTCCTTAACGATTGGTTGAAGTTCTGGATGGCGGCATCGAGCCGGACCCAAGCGACGATGGCGGAGAGCGCTTGCTGTTGCATCGCGATGATATGGCAGCATAGCATCCGCGCCGCAAGCTGTTATGACGGCATAGCATCGCCGTCCTCCGGGGATGACAGGACGCGGCGAATCTGCGACGAGCGGCGAAATCGGAGATCGCCATGGCCGGAACCCTGATCGTCGCGCTCGATGTGGATAGTCGCGCCGAAGCCGAAACGCTGGTCGGAACGCTCGGTGACGCCATCGATTTCTACAAAATCGGCTACCAGCTGATCTATGGCGGCGACGGGCTGGCGCTCGGCAAGGCGCTGATCGCGGCTGGCAAGCGGGTGTTCTTCGACCTGAAACTGCTCGACATCGACAACACAGTGGAAAAGGGCGTCGCGGCCATCGCCCGGACCGGCGCCTCGATGCTGACCGTCCACGCCTACCCCCAGTGCATGCGGGCGGCCGTAAGGGCCGCCGCCGGCTCTGATCTCACCATCCTGGGCGTCTCGGTCCTAACCTCGATGGACGACAGCGACGTCGCCGAGGCCGGCTTTGCCCGCGACACGGCTGGGCTGGTGGCGTTGCGCGCCGGACAGGCGAAGGCGGTCGGGATCGGCGGATTGGTTGCCTCACCGCTCGAAGCTGACATGGTGCGCGGTATTGTCGGCCCCAACATGGCGATCGTCACCCCGGGCATTCGGCCGAAGGGCAGCGAGGCCGGCGACCAGAAGCGCATCATGGGACCGGCCGAGGCCATTGCAGCGGGCGCCTCGCATCTGGTCGTCGGCCGGCCGATCACGGCAGCTGCCGATCCGAAGCTGGCGGCGCGGGGAATCCTCGCCGAGATGGCCGGGACTCGCATCGCCTGATCTGCTGCGCTAGAGGACAATCATGTCTGATCTCAGAGTTGCCATCGCGGGCGCCGGTGGGCGGATGGGTGCGGCCAATATCCGCGCCGTCACGTCGACACCGGGTCTTGTCGTTCATTCCGCTTTCGACCGGCCGGATTCGGCCGCCATCGGGCGTGACGCAGGCGAGTTCGCCGGCATCGAAAAACTCGGCGTCACCATCGTGGATGATCCCGAAGCAGCGCTCACCGGCGCGCAGGCGATCATCGATTTCACCGCGCCGACCGTGAGCGTCATGCTGGCCGAAGAGGCGGCGACGCGCGGGATGGTCCACATCGTGGGCACCACCGGGTGCTCCAAGGACGAAGACTGGGCGATCGCCAAGGCGGGAAGCGCCGGGGCGCGGATCGTCAAGACCGGTAATTTCTCGCTGGGCGTCAACATTCTTGCCGGGCTGGTCAAGCAGGTGGCGGCGGCATTGCCGGGCTATGACGTCGAGATCGTCGAAATGCACCACAACAAGAAGGTCGATGCGCCCTCGGGCACGGCGCTGATGCTCGGGCAGGCAGTGGCCGATGGGCGCGAGGTCGATTTCGCCACGAACGCCGTGCGCGGCCGCGATGGTCACACCGGCGCCCGGGTCCCCGGCACGATCGGCTTTGCGGCACTGCGCGGCGGCAATGTGGTGGGTGATCACACCGTCATCTTTGCGAGCGAGACTGAGCGGATCGAGATCACGCACCGGGCGCAGGACCGCGGCATGTTCGCGGCGGGCGCCGTGCAGGCGGTGCTGTGGGCCAAGGACCAGCCCGCCGGATTTTACGACATGGCCGACGTGCTCGGCTTCAAGGAGTAACGGATTATGGCCGGAACGTTGATCCTCGTCCGCCACGGGCAGAGCGAGTGGAACCTCAAGAACCTCTTCACCGGCTGGAAGAATCCGGAGCTGACCGAGCAGGGGATCACCGAGGCGCGCAACGCCGGCAAGAAACTCAAGGCGGCCGGCATCATGCCGACGATCTACTACACGTCGGCACTACGACGGGCGCAGCACACGCTCGATCTGATCCTCGAGGAGCTCGGCGTGGTCAATGTGGTGATCACCCGCGACCAGGCGTTGAACGAGCGAGATTATGGCGAGCTTGCCGGCCTCGACAAGGACGACGCCCGCGCCAAATGGGGCGAGGAGCAGGTGCTGATCTGGCGCCGCAGCTATGACGTGCCGCCGCCGGGTGGTGAGTCGCTGAAGGACACTGCAGCTAGAACGCTACCCTATTACGAGACGCACATCCTGCCGCAGGTGGAAGCCGGCGAGACCGTGCTGGTCGTGGCGCATGGCAATTCACTGCGCTCGATGGTGATGGCGATCGAAAAGCTGACGCCGGACGAAATCCTGAAGCGCGAGATCGCGACCGGCGAGCCGGTGGGCTACCACATCGGAAAGAGCGGCAAGGTCCAGGAGAAGGTGGCGATTTATCCTCTCACCCTCAGGCCGAGATCACCCCTGCCTCCCACCCCATGATCGCCCGCTTGCGCGGCACGCCCCAGTGATAGCCGGTGAGCGCGCCGGTCGAGCCGACGACGCGGTGGCACGGCACAACGAATGAAATGGGGTTCTTGCCGACCGCCGCACCGACCGCGCGCGACGCGGTGGGCCGGCCGATATGCTGGGCGACACTCTGGTAGGTGGTGGCCTTGCCGACCGGAATCTTCAGCAGCGTCTCCCACACCTGTACTTCGAAATCGGTGCCAATCAGCACGATCTTAACCGGCTCGTCGGGATTCCAGCGCGTCGGTTCGAAGACCCGCGCCGCAACTGGAGCGACCTTGGAATCATCACGCGAGAAGCGGGCGTTGGGCCAGCGCGCCCGCAAATCCTCGAAAGCCTCCTCGATCTTCACGGCGCCGTCGGCAAACCCGATGCCGGCGAGGCCATAGTCTGTGACGACCAGCACCGCCGTGCCGAACGGCGAGGGCGCAGTGCCCCACACCATATCGAGGCCAGCGCCCTTTTGCCGGAAGGCGCCGGGCGACATTGCCTCGTACGTGACGAACAGATCGTGCAGCCGCGAGGTCGAGCTGAGGCCGACCGCGTAGGTGGTCGACAGCACGCTCGCCTTTTCGGCCAGCAATTGCTTGGCGTGGTTGAGCGCCACCGCCTGCGCGAAGCTCTTGGGCGAGAGCCCGCACCAGCGGCGAAACAGATCGGTGAGCTGCCGTTCGGTCATGCCGAGCGACCGCGCAAAACGGCTCAGGTCGACGTCCTCCACGCCGGTCTCGCTCAGATAGGCGATGGCGGCGCGGACGGTCTCGTAGTCGTCCTGGGGGGTCAGGGTCTGGTGCTGTGTCATGGTGACCATGAGATAGGCCTCGCCGCCGCCCGATGCGACCCGGTTTTGACTTCTACAGTACCGGACGCGGCTGGCTGAAATCCACCAGCGGCCGCACCTCGACCGCGCCGAGTTGCGCCATCGGGTTGGTGGCGGCCATTTCGACCGCCGCCTCGAGATTTTCCGCGTCGATCAGCACGAAGCCGGCGAGGACTTCCTTGGTCTCCATGAAAGGCCCGTCGGTGCGCGACATCCGCTTCTTGCGGATGCGGATCGTCACTGCCTCGCTCGGTAACCCCAAAGCTTCGGCGGCAACCCCGCTGCCGAGCAATTGCTGGCGCTGCGCCTCGGCGGCCTCCAGCAAAGCAATGTTGTCGGGGCTGCCATCGAAGGCAGTGGTTGGATCGACATAAACCAGACAGGCAAAGCGCATGGAATGTTCCTTTCGTCGCGTGTGGACGACGACTGGTCGCTGGCGACCACCGGCATTCGACAAAGTTTGTTGCTTAGCCGCGGGCCTTGCGGAGTGCCGTGCCGAAGACCTTGCTGAGGCTCAGCTTTTCGTCGGCGCTTAGAAACGCGCCGAGCGGCACCTTCTTGTCGTCGGCCTTGAGCCAGAGAGCGGTGACCCGCTCATTGTAGTCGCGGTCGACGAGGAAGCGGACAGCGGCAGGCGCGAAGCTCAGGACATCCGCGTGCCCCTTGGGGTCGACCCGCTTCAGCTCAAGCGAGGTCGGCCACAGGGTGATGATCTCATAAGCCTTGCCGCCTCGCATCGAAACGGTCAGCGCCACTGCGATGGCGACGACGTCGAAGCCCATGAAGCCGACCACCGGCCAGGCGCCCGCGACGTAAAACACGATCCCGGGAACCAGCGCCAAAGCGGCCACCAGTCCGATCACCACACGTTTGCCCGCGGGGCTCAGTGAACGGTGCGGCGTGAGGGTCGCGGCGAAAAGCGGCTTGGCTTGAGTTTTGGTCGACATCAGTCTGAGTATAGACCTCGAATCGGAGTGCTGAGAATGGCGAAAGCGTCCGCCCGGCGATCAACAAAGCGACCAAGCCCCGCCGAAATTGAGGCGATGTTCGCGGCTTTTGCGAAAGAAAATCCTGAGCCGAAGGGCGAACTGGTCTCCACCAACCCGTTCACGCTGCTGGTGGCGGTGGTGCTGTCGGCGCAGGCGACCGACGCCGGCGTCAACAAGGCGACCCCGGCTTTGTTCAATCTCGCCGATACGCCGGCCAAGATGGTGAAACTCGGGCAGGCCAAAATCGAGGATCTGGTCAAGACCATCGGGCTGTTCCGCACCAAAGCCAAGAACGTCTTCGCGCTGAGCCAGATTCTCCTTGAGCAGTTCAATGGTGCGGTGCCTGCAGATCGCGACGCGCTGGAATCGCTGCCCGGCGTCGGGCGGAAAACCGCCAATGTGGTGCTCAACATGGCCTTCGGGCAGGCGACCATGGCCGTCGATACCCATGTGTTCCGGGTGTCGAACCGCACCATGCTGGCGCCGGGCGCAACGCCGCTCGAGGTCGAAATCGGGCTGCTCAAGGTGATCCCGGAGAAATATCTGCTGCACGCGCACCACTGGCTGATCCTCCACGGCCGCTATGTCTGCCTCGCGCGGAAGCCGCAATGCTATCGCTGCAGCATCGCCCAATGGTGCCGATTCGAGCCGAAAACCCCGGCGCCCGCGTAGTGGTTGGCCGAGCGAGCCCGATTGGGATCGATCGGCCAGAGCGAGAAGCAGGAACTGGGACGGCGCGCCGTTGCACTGACCGGCAATCCCCGTTATGTCCGCCGCGCAATAGGAGACGGGCGGCCGATGTCTGACACACAATTCGACGTGCTCGCCATCGGCAATGCGATCGTCGACGTGATCGCGCCAGTCGATCCGGAGTTTCTGAGCCGCGAAGGGATGGACGAGGGCATCATGCATCTCGTCGCCGCCGACCGCTCGGCCTACCTCTATGACCGCATGCCCGCCGCAAAACGCCAGATCTCGGGCGGCAGCTCGGCCAACACGGCGGCGGGCGTCGCCAGCTTCGGTGGCCGTGCGGCGTTTGTCGGCAAGGTCGCAGCCGACCCGCTGGGCGAAGTGTTCGCCGACGATCTGCACGAAATCGGTGTGCATTACGGCGTCAGCCGGCTGCACAATGGCGCGGCCACGGCGCGCTCGATGATCCTCGTTTCGCCCGGTGGCGAACGGACAATGAACACCTATCTCGGCGCCTGCCAGCAACTCACCGTCGCCGACATCCGCGAAGAAGAAATCGGCGCAGCCGCGGTGACCTATATGGAGGGTTATCTGTGGGATCCGCCGGAGGCCAAGAAGGCCTTCGTGGCGGCAGCGCATTTTGCCCATAAGCACGAGCGCCCGACGGCGATTACGCTTTCCGACCCGTTTTGCGTCAACCGCTACCGCGACGAATTCCTCGATCTGATGCGAAGCAAGACCATCGATTACGTCTTCGCCAATATCGAGGAGGCCAAGGCGCTGTATCAGACCGACAATCTGCAGGCCGCCGTGCAGCAGATCGCCAAGGATTGCGAGCTCGCCGCCATCACCATGGGGTCGCAGGGCGCGATGGCGGTGATGAATGGCGAGATCGTCACGGTGCCGGCCTATCCGGTGGCGGGTGTCGTCGACGCAACGGGCGCCGGCGATCTGTTCGCCTCGGGGTTCCTCCTGGCGCTGGCGCGTGGCCGCGATTTGCGCATTGCGCTCAGCGCGGGCTGCCTCGCGGCATCGGAAGTGATCTCGCATATCGGCGCACGCCCTATGCGAGAGCTGCAGCAGATGGCGCGCGAGCACAGCGTCGCGATCTAGACGATCACCTAGACTCGGCGCAGCGCCACTTCCTCGATGGTGTGATTGCCGGCTTTCTTGAGGATCAGATCGGCACGGCTGCGGGTCGGCAAGATGTTGTCGCGCAGATTGGGCAGATTGATCTGATCCCAGGCCTCGAGGCCAAAACCTTCGGCCTGGTCGGCGGGCATTTCCGCAAGGCGGCGGAAGAAGCTCTTGGGGTCGGTGAAGGCGCTGTCGCGCAGCGCCCGGAAGCGCACCATGAACCAATTGCGCAGATCGGCCTCGTCGGCGTCGATATAGATCGAGAAATCGATGAAGTCCGAGGCGAACAGGATCGGCTTGCCGGTTTTGGGCAGCTCGCCTGGTTGCAAGATATTGAGGCCTTCGACGATCAGGATATCGGGGCGATCAATAGTGATGAACTCGCCCGATATCACGTCGTAGACGAGGTGCGAATAGACCGGCACTTTGACGTTGGCTTTGCCGGATTTCATGTCGCTCAGAAAGGTCAGCAGCGCGCCCCGGTCGTAGCTCTCTGGGAAACCTTTGCGCTCGGCGAGCTTACGTTCCGCCAGAACGGCGTTCGACAGCAGGAAACCGTCGGTGGTGATAAGGTCGACCTTGGGCGAGGTGCGCCAGCGCTGCAGCAGCGCGCGCAGGATGCGCGACGTGGTCGACTTGCCCGATGCGACCGACCCGGCGACGCCGATGATGAAGGGCACCTTGGTGTCTTCGGTGCCGAGGAAGCGCGTCGACACGCGATGCACCGCCTGCGCGGCCTCGACGTAGAACGAGATCAGGCGGGACAACGGCAGGTAGATTTCTTCGGCTTCGGCGAGCGAGATCGGGTCGGTCATGGCGCGCAGCCGCTCGATATCGGCGGCCAGCAGCGTCATCGGCTCGCCGTCGCGATATTGCGCCCATTCGGCCTTGCTGAAGCGATGATACGGGTTGAGCTCGAGCTTCTTCTTCATTTCTGCCGGGCGGCCTTTTCGGCGAGACCCGACTGCGCGGTGCGGCCTTCGAGTTCGGCCATGACGTCGCCGAGCGGCAAATCCGCGGCGCGCAACAGCACCAGCAGATGGTAGAGTACGTCGGCTGCCTCGCCGGTGAGTCCCGGTTTGTCGAGCGACACGGCAGCGACGACAGCCTCGACTGCCTCCTCACCGAATTTGCGGGCGCAACGATCGATGCCGTCTTTCAGCAGTTTTGCGGTGTAGCTCTCATCGGGCGATGCCTTCGCCCGCTCGGTCAGCCGCGCATTCAGGTCTTCGAGAGTGAATGTCATTTCATTGTCCTTTGTCGCGCACCCGAACCGCAAAACCGGAAGACCACTTTTGCTGGGCGCGCTCCGTCAGTCCATCCTCATCGGAATGCCATGTTCTTGCAGATGCGCCTTCGCCTCGGCGATGGTGAAGGTGCCAAAATGGAATATCGAGGCGGCCAGCACAGCGCTGGCGTGGCCAATGCGGACGCCATCGACGAGGTCGTCGAGCGAGCCGACCCCGCCGGAGGCGACCACCGGCACACGCACGGCATCCGCGATGGTCTTGGTCAGCTCGAGATCAAACCCCTTCTTGGTGCCATCTCGGTCCATCGAGGTCACCAGCAATTCGCCGGCCCCGCGCTCGACCGAGCGCACCGCGAACTCGACTGCGTCGAGCCCGGTCGGATTGCGGCCGCCATGGGTGAAGATCTCCCACTCGGAGCGGTTCGCCTGGCCGACGCCGCCGGTCTGCCGACGCCGCGCATCAACCGAGATGACAATGCACTGGTTGCCGAATTTGTCTGCGGCACGGGAGACGAAATCGGGGTCGTTCACGGCGGCGGTATTGATCGACACCTTGTCGGCACCGCTCAGCAGGAGCTTGCGGATATCGTCCACCGTTCGGATGCCGCCGCCGACCGTGACCGGCATGAAGCATTGCTCGGCCGTGCGGGCGACGACGTCGAAAATGGTGTCGCGGTTTTCCGAGCTCGCCGTGATGTCAAGAAAGCAGAGCTCGTCGGCGCCCGCTGCGTCATAGGCCAGCGCCGCCGCCACGGGATCGCCGGCGTCGATCAAATCGACGAACTGCACGCCTTTGACGACGCGGCCGTCCTTTACATCGAGACAGGGAATGATGCGGGTCTTGAGAGTCATTTGGCTCTGACCTTGTCGCGTAGCGTGGTCGCCAGCGCAAAGAGGAACGATGCGATCCAGAAGATGGCGACGAAGCAGACCAGCAGCAAGACCGGTCCCGGCAGCCAGCTGGCAAGCGTCGCGTAGCCGACCGCGAGGATCGCCAACAGCGACAGCGCGTAATAGCCGAAATTGACGGTGATCCTGGTCGCATCGGGCACGCCGCTGCGCTTTCGCCGCCAGGTCATGACGCTGATGATCAGCACACACAGCCAGACGAAGCCGAGCGCGACGCCGAGCGGCAGCACGACATAACTTACCTCGACCATACCGGCCATGTCGTAGAGCAACCCGCCGCGATCGGCCTCCATGACCATGCAGAGCGTTGGGCCGGCATCGCTGATGGTGCAGCCATTGAGATCGGCAATCACGGCGGCGATGTAGACGACGACCATCGGCCACACCGCAAAGATCGCCACGATTGCGAGCATCTGCCAATAGGGCCGCATGTTGAAGGTCGCGATGGGTGGAGTGCCGGCGGGCTCGTTGCTCACGCCGCGATGCCTCTGAGCACAGCGAGTGCCGCCGCTGGATCGATGCGGCCATCGTAAAGGGCGCGGCCGGAGATAGCGCCCTCGAGGATCTGGCATTCCGGCCGGCTCAACCGCTCGATGTCATCCATCGAGGCGAGCCCGCCCGAGGCAATCACCGGCACAGTGATGGCGCGCGCCAGTTGCAGTGTGCCGTCCCAGTTGATGCCGGCCAGCACGCCGTCGCGATCGATGTCGGTGTAAATGATCGCCGCAACGCCGGCGCCTTCGAAGCGCTTGGCCATCTCGATGACGTCGAGGTCGGAGGTTTCGGCCCAGCCCTCGACCGCGACACGGCCGCCGCGCGCATCGATGCCGACTGCGACACGGCCCGGAAAGATCCGCGCTGCGGCCTTCACCAGTTCAGGGTCACGCAGCGCCACCGTACCGAGAATGACGCGGCTGAGGCCCTTGCCGAGCCAGCCTTCGACCTGGTTGAGCTTTCGGATGCCGCCGCCAAGCTGCACCGGCATCTTCACAGTTTTGAGGATCGCCTCGACCGCGCTGCCGTTGCGGCTCTCGCCGGCAAAAGCGCCATCGAGATCGACGACGTGCAGATACTCAAAGCCCTGCTGTTCGAACAGGCGCGCCTGCGCGGCTGGATCGTTGTTGAACACCGTCGCCTGCGCCATATCGCCAAGCTTCAGGCGGACCGCCTGCCCGTCCTTGAGATCGATCGCCGGGAACAGGATCACGGCGTCCACTCCAGGAAATTCTCGATCAGGGTCAGACCGAGGGTCTGGCTCTTCTCCGGATGGAACTGCGTTCCAAACATATTGTCACGGCCAACGCACGCCGTCACCGCCTGGCCGTAATCGGCGACGGCGAAGAGCTGACGATCGTCGGTCGGCTGCAGATGATAGGAGTGGACGAAATAGGCATGCAGGCCCGCATCGCCTTCCGGAATGTTGGCGAGCAGCGGATGCGGCTGCGTGAACTTCAAATTGTTCCAGCCCATGTGCGGCACTTTCAGGCCGCCGCGCGGCTCGAGCCGCACCACCGGACCCATGATCCAGTTGAGGCCGGAATGGACGCCCTTCTCGTGGCCGTCGGTCGCCATCAGCTGCATGCCGACGCAGATGCCGAGAAACGGTACGCCGCCCTTGACCACCCGCTCGTCGAGCGCCTGGCGCATGCCCTTGACCGCCGTCAGGCCGCTCATGCAGTCCTCGAAGGCACCGACGCCGGGCAGCACGATACGGTCGGCCTTGCGGACGATCTCGGGATCGGAGGTGACGATCACGTCGGTTTCGGCGCGCAGCGCCTGGACCGAGCGTTCGAAGGCCTTCGCGGCCGAGCGGAGATTGCCCGAGCCGTAATCGATGATCGCAATTGTCGCGGTCATTTTGCCCGGTCCGCCGAACCCACGAGATAGTCACGCTGGGCGATGTCTTCGTCCGTGGCGATCATGTCGCCCCGCCAGATGAAGCCGCGGGCGAGCAGGCCATCGCGGCGGAAGGCCGGCGCCTCAAAGCCCAGAAACACCGCAACCAGCACATAGAGCCAGAACGCCGCGTCGTCGCCGATGACCCGGCCGATGTAGTAAAGACCCGCCACCAGCGCGATCCAGAATACCAGCAGCAGCCAGAGCCCGTTGAGCACGGCAAAGACCGGGGGCAGCATGGCGGCCGTCCAGGAAAAGCGCTCCGGCACCGCGATCGGTGGAATCACCTGCGGCACGCGGTTGTTTGCCGCCTTCCCTTGCGGTTTTTCGAAGATAGAGTAGACGGTCATGGCATCCGCCTTAGAGCAAATCAGCGCCGCAGGGAAGCGAGCGGCGCGGACGGATGGGTTTGATGGAGAAGACGACAATGGCGACCCCGACCAATACCCCGGCGACGACAGAGGTTCGGGAAAAGCCCACCCAGGGCGTCTTCATCGGCTGGCTGGCGTTCGGGCTGCTGATTTTCGCGCTGCTCTGGATGGCCACCGGCATCATCGCCGGCGCCACGCACGGCTTCCAGTAAGGGGCATTTAGCCCTCTACCCACCCTCATCCGCCCTTCGGGCACCTTCTCCCATCCAGGGAGAAGGCCGATCGACAATTCTCACGGCTCCCTTGCCTTCTTCCCTCGTGGGAGAAGGTGGCGAAGCCGGATGAGGAGGAGGTCAAGGCCTCAGAGCGTTCCTTTGGTGCTCGGTATGAAGTCCTTGGCGCGCGGATCGATCTCGACCGCGTCGCGCAGCGCTCGCGCCAGCGCCTTGAAGGCCGATTCCGCGATATGGTGATTGTTGTCGCCATAGAGATTTTCGACGTGCAGGGTGATCCCGGCATTCATCGCAAAGGCTTGGAACCACTCACGAAACAGCTCGGTGTCCATCTCGCCCACCTTGCCGTGGGTGAACTCCACCTTCCAGACCAGGAACGGCCGGCCTGAGACGTCGAGCGCGACCCGGGTGAGCGTGCCGTCCATGACCAGATCCGCGCTCGCGTAGCGGCGGATGCCCTTTTTGTCGCCCAGCGCTTTCTTGATCGCTTCGCCCAGCGCGATGCCGACATCCTCGGCGGTGTGGTGAAAATCGATGTGCAGATCGCCCTTGGCTCGGACTTTCATGTCGATCAGCGAGTGTTTGCTCAGCTGATCGAGCATGTGATCGAGAAAACCAATGCCGGTGCCGATGTCATAGGCGCCGGTGCCATCGAGATTGACCGACACCGCGATGTCGGTTTCGTTGGTCTTGCGCTTGATCTCGGCCTTACGCATGGATGCTCTTTTTTCTGCTCTGTCCGACCGATCCCAAAACGGCTCGATCGGCCAACCGCGGGTGCTTCATCGGCAAACGCCGATCATTGCATTCCGTATTCCAGCCCCTAAATACTGAAAAATCCTTTTGGAGTGTTGAATGTCGAAGGCATCTGCAAGTTCTTCGGAATTTCCCGGCTGGCACGGCACCACGATCGTGGCGGTCCGCAAGGGCAACAAAGTGGTTATCGCGGGCGACGGCCAGGTTTCGGTCGGCAGCACGGTGATGAAGCACAAAGCCCGCAAAGTGCGGCGCCTCGTCGGCGACAAGGTGATCGGCGGTTTTGCCGGCTCGACCGCCGATGCGTTCACGTTGTTTGAGCGATTGGAGAAAAAGCTCGAGCAGTACCCGGACCAGTTGATGCGCGCCGCGGTAGAACTCGCCAAGGAATGGCGCAGCGACAAATATCTGCGCCACCTCGAGGCCATGATGATCGTCGCCGACAAGACCGACACCCTGGTGCTCACCGGCAATGGCGACGTGCTGACGCCGGACAATGAGGTGATCGCCATCGGCTCGGGTGGCAATTACGCGCAGTCGGCGGCGCTGGCCCTCAGCCAGAACACCGATCTTGACGCCGAGACCATCGCCCGCAAGGCGATGAAGATCGCGTCCGAGATCTGCATCTACACCAATGAGAATGTGACCCTCGAGACAATTGAGTCCTAAGATGTTGAACGAAACCATCCCCCCGGCCGGCTACGGCGGCAATGAGGAGGACGCGCTTCGCGCTGAAGGCGTCCAGAAAGCAAAGACTATGGCAGATACCAATCTCAGCCCGCGCCAGATCGTCGCCGAGCTCGACCGCTACATCGTCGGCCAGAAAGACGCCAAGCGCGCCGTGGCTGTGGCGCTGCGCAATCGCTGGCGGCGCCAGCAGCTCAGCGATGATCTCAAGCATGAGGTGACGCCCAAGAACATTTTGATGATCGGGCCGACCGGCGTCGGCAAGACCGAGATCAGCCGCCGGCTGGCGAAGCTCGCTCAGGCGCCGTTCATCAAGGTCGAGGCCACCAAATACACCGAGGTCGGTTATGTCGGCCGCGACGTTGAGCAGATTATCCGCGATCTCGTCGAGAACGGCATTTCAGTGCTGCGCGACATTCGCCGCGATGCCGTCAAGCAGCAGGCACACGAGAATGCCGAAGAGCGTGTGCTCGATGCATTGGTCGGCGCCAGCGCCGGCTCGACGACCCGCGATTCTTTCCGCAAGAAGCTGCGCTCCGGCGAACTCGACGATCGCGAGATCGAGGTTGAGCTGTCGGGCCAGCAACCCGGCCAGAATGGTATGTTCGACATTCCCGGCCAGCCCAATGTCATCAACATCCAGGACATGATCGGCAAGGCGCTGGGTGGCAAGGCAACCAAGCGCAAGGTGAAGGTCAAGGACAGCCACACCCTGCTGATGGCGGACGAGGCCGACAAGCTGCTCGACCAGGACCAGCTGACCCGCGAGGCGGTGGAGCTCACCGAGAACCACGGCATCGTGTTCATCGACGAGATCGACAAGGTCGCCAGCGGTGGTTCCTATTCGGGCCCGAGCCGTGAAGGCGTGCAACGCGATCTGCTGCCGCTGATCGAAGGCACGACCGTGTCGACGAAGTATGGCCCGGTGAAGACCGACCATATCCTGTTCATCGCGTCGGGCGCGTTCCATGTCAGCAAGCCCAGCGATTTGCTGCCGGAGCTGCAGGGCCGTCTGCCGATCCGGGTCGAACTCAAGGCGCTGACCAAGGACGATCTCGTCGGCATTTTGCGCGACACCGACGCCTCGCTGATCAAGCAATATGTCGCACTGCTGGCGACGGAAGGCCTGACCCTCGACTTCGCCGCTGACGGCATCGAGGCCATTGCCGACGCCGCCGTCA
>JBDTLB010000092.1:0-6989 GCA_039934955.1 Devosia sp. | reverse complement strand
GTTGGCCGCCAATTCTCCCAGCCCCGCGGAACGACATTGGTGGCGTTCAGGATTTGCAGAAGGACGACGAGGCCGAAGCCGAGGGTGGCGAAGGCGACAACGGCGCGTCCGAACGCCTGTCTGCTGCCCGAGATGTGACCGGCTGCCATGCCAATGGGACCATCGTTGGCGGGCTGAACCGTCGTCGCCATGAGTGCCGCTAATCCCGAGTTGATCTGAAGAATGTTGGGCGGCGCCGAGGCGCCGCCCAACCACGAGACCATGGAGCAATCAGCCGAGAGCGGCCTTGTAAAGTTTGATCTGATTGTCGCGGCCGAGCTGATCCGTCAGCTTCTCCCAAGCAGCAGCAATCGCGTCGGCGCCTTCCTGAGCCTTCATTTTGCCTGCGAAAATATTGGCAAGAATATCCTCTGCGGCACTGTAATATTGGAAGATGCCGGGGATACGTGGCTCGATAGCAGCGTTGGGGTGATTGTAGCTATCGCTTTCAGACTTGAGATAGCTGGTGATGAATGCCTCGTCGTAACCGGCCGCCACCCACTCCGGAATGTCAAAATGAGAGTTACGGTAGGGCTGGAAACCCGACGGATACATAGCCGTCCAAATTGAGAGGTCCTTGCCGCCCAGATGGGCTGCAGCGGACCACGCGGCCTTCTGCTTTTTGGGATCGGCGTCGACACGACTCATCACATACACACCCCAGCCGAGATAGGCGCAGTTCGGTGCGAAGTTGGGACCGGAGGCGAGCTTTTCCCACTTCCCGGTCTTGCGGTTGAAGACGTCGTCCGAGCCGGGCAGAATCGAGAACCCACAAGTATCGCCAATAACCGACGCGTCGTTGGTTTTGGCGTTAGAACCGATGTCGCCCCACCACGGGATCATAGAGCCGGTTCCTGCAAGAAACTGGCTGAAACCCGTCGTGTTAGGATCCGCGTTGATCTGGTCGGCCGGTTCATAGGGGAGGGCGTCTATGACGTCCTGGATGGCGCGGACCCAGGCCTCGTTGTTGATCAGCGGCTTCATGTTCTCGTCAAACAGGAAGGCCTTGTCACCGGGGTACTTAGCATAGGCCGTGGCGCGGCTGCCGAGGAAATAGAACCCAAATCCACCCCACGGCTTAGGAGCATCCAAATAGCCGTAAACGTCGTTGCCGTTAAACTTCTGACCCTTGAGGAATTTCGTAACCGCTTGTACCTGCTGCCAGGTCGTCGGTACGCCCCATTCCGCAAGGCCCATCTTGTCGCCACTATCGGCTTTCCACGAGGCCGCGAGGCCGCTATCGGAGAACACGTCCGTGCGGTAGTTGAAATTGTGCGCGTCGCCGTCGACGGTGACGCGATACTGCTTCCCATTCCAAGTCCCGACGGGCGGCTTCAAATAGTTCACCAGGTCGTCCATGTCGATCTGCTGACGGACCCAATCGGGCATTTCGGAGGTGAGGCCCTTGCCGCACACGTCGCCCTCGAAGGGCGCGCCCATCTCGATGACGTCGAAGTCGACCGTGCCCGTCGCAACCGACTGCAGGAGACGTGCAGTATAGTCGGCCTGGGCGAGGTCGATCCAGCTGAACTTGGCGCCCGTGTAGTCTTCCCATGCTTTCAGGAAGCCGCGGTAGAGCACGTTGTGCAGGTTCTGATTGTTGAGGCCCATGAAAGTGAGCTCGACGCCAGCAAATTCGCCCTGCTTGACACTGGCCTTTGTGGCGCCGAGACAAAGCTCACCAACTTTCTGGAAGTCGGCATCAGATGGTTGCCCCTTGCCAACGCCGGGCACCGCCAAGATTTGCTTGCGCAATGCCGCTTCCGCATCGGAGATCGGCTGTCCAGCGGCAAACGCCCCGCCGACGAAACTTCCCGACAGAGCAGTCGCCCCAACGAGCGCGGCGGCGCCCTTCATGAAATTGCGTCTGCCGGCCTGCGCGGCCATCATACGCTCGTATAGATCAACTCTCACGATCTTCCTCCCGTTGTGTTTTGCCTTAAGCCGCGGCGGATCGTGCCCCTTGCTGGGGCAACTTTTCGCGACCCGCGGAACCAGTCGTCCTCGTTCAGGGTCCGGGCCTTTCGTTGGCGATGAAAGCTTTCGAGAGTAGGGACGAACTGAGCTTCAAGTCAACAAGGCCCCTGCGATTCAAAGTTAGCAGCGACCCAACAGTGCCTCAATGTCGATCAAGGGCGGCATGGACGGCGCGGTGCCAGGGCGGGTAACTGAAATCCCTGCTACGGCGCACCCGAAGCGCACCGCGACCTCCGGGGCGTCGCCTCGTGCGAGCGCAGCAGCGAAGCCGCCGTTGAAGGCATCGCCCGCCCCTGCCGTCTCGATCACCCTGCCGGCGTCAATCGCGGGGACATGCAGCGACAGCCCGCGGCGATGCAGCAATGCGCCTGACGCTCCGAGCGTGATTAAGGCGCTGCCTGCACCCTTGGCAAGCAGCACGTCCCCGGCCCGGCGCGCATCGCTGATCGAGTGAACCTCTATTCCTGTAAGTAGGGAAGCTTCAGTCTCGTTTGGAGTGATGTAGTCGCAAAGCGGATAGATCGTATCGGGAACTGACTCGGCTGGGGCTGGATTGAACACAGTAATGACGCCTGCGCGCTTCGCAATTTCGAGGCCGCGCATGGCCGCCGCAACCGGCTGCTCGAGTTGCGTGACGAAGACGGCGGCGGCACGAATCGTCGATGCCGAGCGCTCAACATCTTCGACGGAAATCATGGCTGCGGCGCCCGGTACTACGATGATGGCGTTTTCGCCATTGGCATCGTTGATGTAGATGAAGGCCGCGCCGGTCGGCTGATCGTCGGTCTGCGTGACTTCTGCAGCGATACCCTCGGCCTTCCATGTGGCGAGCGCGACCGCACCAAAATCGTCACGGCCAATCTTGGAGACAAACGTCACCTGGGCCCCAGCGCGGACGGCGGCTACAGCTTGATTTGAGCCCTTGCCGCCCGGACCCATCTGGAAGCCGGAACCGGCGATAGTTTCGCCAATCGCTGGCATGCGCTGTGCGCGGAATGCCAGATCGGCGACGAAAATTCCGAGGATGACCACGCCCTTGCCGCGCATCGTCAGGCCGCCTCGGGCTGGAAGACGCCCTTCTTGAAGATGAAGCAACCGTAGAATCGGCGCTCGCGGGTCTGAATTAGTGCGTAGGACTTCTTGGCCTGCTCGTAGAAAGCGAAACGCTCGAGCTGCCCCATTGGCCAGGCTCGGCCCTCGGCGGCATCGATCTCGGCCTGCACCTCGGCGGCGACCGGCGGCATCGTATTGGGTTGGCCGGTGATCTCCATCCGGGCCGCAGGTTTGTCCGTGAAGGAGTCAAGTGGCAGAACTGACAGGATGGCCCGCGCTGCGCGAGCAACGGTATCCGCGTCGATCCGTAGCAACTCGCCGAGCACGGTTTGCCGTGCCACTGAATCAGCCGGGAAATTGGCATCGACGAGTACAAGATCGTCGCCGTGGCCCATTGACTCGAGCGCGCACAGGACGTGGGCGTTGAGGAGTGGATCGATCCCCTTTAACATAGGTACTCCTTTTCTGGCGCTGGTCGCCTTATTGTGACCAGACTTAGCAACGGGTCTGCCGGCAGGAAAGTCGAAATCGCAATGACTCTTCGCAGCGACCGTCAAATGTTCAATAGTCGCGCGTAAGGAGGGACCATGCGCTACGAGATGATGCTGCCGCACCAGATTCGGACAGCGATCACTGAACGCTGGCCGATTGTGCTGCCCTTGGGGGTGCTCGAATATCATGGTGAGCATATGGCCGTGGGCATGGATACGCTGGCGGTTACCGAAGCGCTGGCGCGGTTCGAGCGCGAGATCGACATCGTTATTCTACCGCCGTTCTACTACGGGGCGGCGAGCTATGCCGTCGAGCCGCCTGAGGGTACCGGTACGGTACAGGTGGGCGGAGAGAAATTAGTACCCTTCGCAGAGGCTCTATTTACGGGGCTGCTGCGAGTGGGGTTCCGCAACATCCACTGCTTCATCCACCACCAGACAGAAAACTTCGCGGCAGGGATGCCTACCGATCTCGCGTTCAGGTTCGCGGCACGGCAAGCCACGTTCGCATTCCTAGAGCGGGAGCGAGGCGAAGGGTGGTGGGGTAAGGGCGAGATGTCGGACTACTACGCCGAGCACGAGGCGGGCAGCGATCCGTTTAACTGGATCAAAACGCATCCGCTCATGCGCAAGGAGGTGATGGAAGGCTACCCCTTCGATCACGCAGGTCAGGGCGAGACATCGCTGATGCTTTCGATGCGGCCGGACGCGGTCGACATGAGTAGGCTTGACAAGACCAAGTGGTATGCGGCGTCGGCGGGAGAAGCGTCGACTGACCTCGGCAATCGCGGACGAGATCTAATCCTGGCAGAGTTGCGGCGAGTTCTGTGCCCAGCGGCGGCAATACGCGGAGGGAACTCGTGACGCAGGCGCTTAGGGGCCGTACCCCAGGAGAGGAGGATTGCGCCCAGCGCGCGGGAGGATTCCTTGGACCGTGAAGAGTACGATCACATCGTGATTGGCGGCGGAGCGTCGGGCTGCGTCGCGGCGGCGCGGCTGGTGACCGACGGCAACCGGAACGTGCTCCTGCTCGAGGCGGGCCATTCGCACCACCATCCGCTGCTCGACATGCCGCCGGGGATCTTCAAGCTGATCAACGGCAGCAAGTACATGACCTACCATCACACAGTGCCGCAGGAGCACTTGAACGGCCGGGTGCACGACATACCGCAGGGGAACGTGCTGGGTGGCGGCTCGTCGGTGAACGCTCAGGTCTACATGCGTGGCCGGCCATCGGACTACAACGAGTGGGACGAGATCCTGCGCGGCAACAATGACGGGGCGCCGTGGGACTGGTCGACGGTGCTGAGCCACTTCAAGCGGATCGAGGGCAACAACCGGCTTCAGAACGACCTGCACGGGGTCGACGGACCGCTGCTGGTGTCGGACCCGGGGCACATCGACGACGTGTCCCGCTGGTTCGTGCAGACAGTGCAACAAATGGGCGAACCGTTCACGCCCGACTTCAACGGTCCGACGCAGCGCGGTGTAGGCTTTTACCAGTTCATGAACCGGCGCGGCAAGCGCTCGAGTGCCGCCTATGCGTATGTCGAGCCGCTGAAGGACGACCGGCGGCTGACGGTGAAGCTGCGGGCCGCGGTGCAGCGGATCAACATCGAGAACGGCAAGGCGGTGAGCGTCACCTGGCGCGACGGCTCGGGCGAGCACACGGCACGGGCGCGCGGCGACATCGTGCTGTCGGCGGGCGCACTGGTGACGCCAAAACTCTTGATGCTGTCAGGGCTCGGACCGGTGGAGCACTTGCGGGAACACGGCATCGACACGATCGTCGAACTGCCTGGAGTCGGACAGAATCTGATCGACCACCCGGAGGTGCCGACGATCTCACTCGCCAACGGCCCGATCGGCTACTACCGGCAGGGCGTGGGCTGGCGAATGCTGAAGAACGGACTGCAGTTCAAGCTGTTCGGCTCGGGGCCGATCCTGTCGACGGGGTTCGAAGCCGGCGCCTTCATCAACCCGGTCGAACGCGAGGCGCCGCCCTCGATCCAGGCGTTCTGCGTGCCGATCGTCTATCTCGACCGCGACCTGCTGAAGGTATTCGACGACGATTATGGCGTCACTATCACCACCGTGCTGGTGAAGCCCAAATCGCGCGGCTATGTGAAGCTCCGGTCGGCCGATCCTTCGGATATGCCGCTAGTCTCGCCGCACCTCTTGCAGCACCCCGACGACATGAAAATGATGGTCGCGGGACAGCGGTTCTTCCGCGAGGTGCTGCAGAGCGGGCAATTGGGCAAGCACATCAAGAAGGTGATCGCGCCGCCCGGACCGGATTTGAGCGACGAGGCGATGGCCGAGCACTGCCGACGCTTCGTTAAGACCAACTACCACCCGGCGAGCACCGCCCGCATGGGCGCCGATGGCGATCGGATGGCGGTGCTCGACGCGCGGATGCGGGTGCGCGGCGTCGACAATTTGCGCGTCTCGGACATGTCGGCGGTGCCCAACATTAATGCGGGCAACACCAATGCGCCGGCGATGATGCTGGGCGATCGGTGCGCCGATTTTATCCTCGGGCTCGACCCGCCGCGCGCCACAGCGCGAGCCTGAGGCTTTCGGATAAATCCAACGGGGCCGAAGTGCCCATCGCTCGAGGGAGTGACTGAAATGATCACGGACCTGTTTCGGATCGACGGGCAGGTGGCGCTGGTTACAGGCGGCACCCGCGGCATCGGGCTCGGCATTGTCGAGGCACTGGCCGAGGCCGCGCGCACGTGATCGTCTCCTCGAAGGTGCCTCGGCCCCAGGTCATCGCCGAGTTCAAGTCCCGCGGCCTCAAGATCGACTATCTGCAGGCCGACATGGAGCAACTTAACGCGCCGGCGCAACTCGTCGCCGAGGCAACGGAGCTTACTGGAAGGCTCGACATCCTGGTCAACAATGCCGGCGTCGCCCAGCACGGCGATACGCACAGCTTTACCGAGGCCAATTACCGACGGCTGATGAATATCAATCTCGACGCGGTGTTCCATGCCTGCCAAGTGCCAAGCGGCTCTTGAACCGATGCGCAAGCAGCAAAGCGGCGTCATTCTCAACATCGGCTCGATCTCGGGCCTGGTATCCAACATTCCGCAACCGCAGGCGGCGTACAACGCCTCAAAGGCCGCGGTCCACATGCTGACCAAGAGCCTCGCGAGCGACTATGCCGGAGACAACATCCGCGTCAACGCGATCGCACCGGGCTACATCGACACCGATATGACCTCGGGCGGCCTCAAGGATCCCGTTTGGGGCCCGGTGTGGCGCGACATGACTCCGATGCGGCGAGCCGGGACGGCTGAAGATATTGGTGCGGCAGCACTCTACCTGTGTTCACGTGCTTCGGCGTACGTAACGGGTGAGGTGCTTGTAGTCGACGGCGGCTACACCATCCGATGATCGGTTGACGCTCGCGCGGAGGATATC
>JBDTLB010000091.1:0-41930 GCA_039934955.1 Devosia sp. | reverse complement strand
GTCATTGCGGCGCTTTGTCAGTTGCGATCACGGTGGTTTTGACTAATATCCCGGCACTTTCTTCAACTGCGTAAAACTGGGGCATTCGGTGCGTGATCCTGCCTGTGGCTTAAGCATTGGCGGGCAGACGATCCAGAACCGGGCGTTTCTTGCGCCGATGGCGGGGATCACCGACCGTCCGATGCGGCGGCTCGCGGCGCGCTACGGCGCCGGGCTGGTGGTGTCGGAGATGATCGCCAGTGCTGCGCTCAGCACCGGCAACAATGACATGGTCCGCAAGCTCGCGGCCTCGCCCGGCCTGCCTCACATGGTCCAGTTGGCCGGCTGCGAGCCCGAGTGGATGGCCCGCGCCGCCAAGATTGCCGAGGACGCAGGGGCGGATATTATCGACATCAATTTCGGCTGCCCGGCGAAGCGCGTCACCAACGGCTATGCGGGCTCGGCCCTGATGCGGGTGCCCGACCTAGCGCAGTCGCTGGTCGAGGCGGTGGCCGGCGCAAGTTCGTTGCCGGTGACGGTCAAGATGCGCCTCGGCTGGGACGACCGCAGCCTCAACGCCCCCGATATCGCCCGCCGTGCGGTTAACGCCGGCGCGCAGATGATCACCGTCCACGGCCGGACGCGGCAGCAATTCTACAAGGGCCAGGCGCGTTGGGCGCTCGTTCGCGCCGTGGTCGAGGCGGTCGCGGTGCCGGTGGTCGTCAACGGCGATATCACCAGCCCGGAGCGCGCCCGCGAGGCGTTGCAGCAGTCCGGCGCGGCCGCGGTTATGCTTGGCCGCGGCGCGCAAGGTCAGCCTTGGGTCGTCGGGCAGATCGCTGCGGTGTTGGCCGGGCAGGCGGCGTCGGCCACGCCGGTCGATAGCGAACTCGTCGCTATCATTGTCGAGCATTACGAGGGCGTCCTCAGCGAGTACGGCGTAGATGTGGGTGTTCGCGCTGCCCGCAAACATCTCGACTGGTACCTTGAGGCCTCGGGCCTTCCGGTCGCCCGGGAGACGCGGCGGCGACTGATTGAATCGCAGCAGCCAGCCGACGTCATCGGGATGATTGAAGCCATCTTCGGCGGCCAATGGCGCGAAGCGGCATGAACGATCCTGCTGCCGCGCCAAGTCTGTCGCTGTCGGTCCTGCAGGCCTTGCCGCAGCCGGTGATCGTCATCGACGAGAACCGCATGGTGGTGTTCGTCAACTACGCGGCGGAGTCGTTCTTCGGCGCCTCGCTCAGCGTCTTGAGCCGGCAGCGGCTCGACGACGTTATTGCCTTCGGCTCCCCCATCATTGGGCTTGCCGAAGCCGTCGCGGAGCGCCGCGCGCCGATGACTGAATATCGCGTTCGCGTCGGCTCGGTGCGCTTCGGCGACGGCGCCGACGATCGCATTGTCGACGTGTTTGCGAGCCCGATTTCCGACCTTGACGCTCGCGTCGCGCTGCTGTTCCAGGAGCGAACCATGGCCGACAAGATCGACCGGCAATTGGTCAGCCGGGGCGCGGCCCGCTCGGTCACAGGGCTCGCTTCGATGCTGGCGCATGAGATCAAGAACCCGCTGTCGGGCATCCGTGGCGCCGCGCAATTGCTCGAGCAGTCGGTGACCGCCGAAGAATTGCCGCTGGCCCGGCTGGTGCGCGAAGAGGTCGACCGCATTGTCGATTTGATCGATCGCGTCGAGGTGTTTGGCGATGACCGGCCGATCGAGCGCGAGGCGATCAACATCCACGTCGTGCTCGACCGGGTGAAGCTCCTCGGCAAGAGTGGCGTCGCCCGTAACGTCACCTTTTCGGAGGAATACGACCCCTCGCTGCCACCGGTGTTCGGCAACCGCGATCAGCTCATCCAAGTGTTCCTCAACCTGGTGAAAAATGCAGCAGAAGCGCTAGAGCGGATGCCGCGAGCCGAGATCAAGATCACGACGGCGTTCCGCCCCGGCATCCGCATTGCGGTGCAGGGGGTAAGCCAGCGCATCTCGCTGCCGCTCGAAATCGTCATCGAGGACAACGGCCCCGGCATCCCCGCCGAGATGATGCCGATCCTGTTTGATCCATTTGTGTCCACCAAGACCAACGGATCTGGCCTGGGACTTGCATTGGTCGCCAAGATCGTCGGCGACCATGGTGGTGTCATCGACAGCGACAGCCGGCCCGGACGCACCCGCTTCCGCGTGCTGCTACCGGTGGCGAAGGGTCTGAAGATGCCTGAAGAGAATTCCGAGGTCGCCGCCGAATGACCCATACCATTCTGCTCGCTGACGACGACGCCGCCATCCGGATGGTGCTCAACCAGGCGCTGACGCGGGCCGGATACGAGGTTCGCCCGACCGGCAATCTCTCGACGATGTGGAACTGGGTCAGCCGCGGCGAGGGCGATCTGCTGATCACTGACGTCGCGATGCCGGACGGCAATGCCTTCGACATCATGCCCAAGATCAAGAAGCTGCGCGCCGATCTGCCGATCGTGGTGATGAGCGCCCAGAACACCTTCATGACGGCGATCCGCGCCAATGAGGTCGGCGCCTACGAATATTTGCCCAAGCCGTTCGACATCACCGAAGTGTTGTCGGTCGTCGCCCGGGCCCTTGCCGACGCCAAAAAAGCCGGCGGCCGCGAGCGAAAAGTCGAGGAGCCGAGCGAGACGATGCCGCTTGTCGGTCGATCGCCAGCCATGCAGGACATCTACCGGGCACTGGCCCGGTTGATGCAGACCGACCTCACGGTGATGATCACCGGCGAGAGCGGCACCGGCAAGGAACTCGTTGCCCGCGCGCTCCACGATTTCGGCAAGCGCCGCAACGGCCCGTTCGTCGCCATCAACATGGCGGCCATCCCTCGCGATCTGATCGAAGCAGAACTGTTCGGGCACGAGAAGGGCGCCTTTACCGGCGCCACGGCGCGCTCATCGGGCCGCTTTGAACAGGCCGAGGGCGGCACGCTGTTTCTCGACGAAATCGGCGACATGCCGATGGATGCCCAGACGCGCCTGCTGCGCGTGCTGCAGGAGGGCGAATACACCATGGTCGGCGGTCGTACGCCGATCAAATCCAATGTCCGCATCGTCGCTGCGACGCACCGCGATCTTAGCCAGATGATCCGGCAGGGGCTGTTTCGCGAGGATCTCTATTATCGCTTAAACGTCGTGCCGATCCGCCTGCCACCCCTGCGCGAGCGCATCGACGACATCGCGGATCTGGTCAGCCATTTCCTGCGGAGCGACCAGCGCGAGGGCGAGGCCCTCAAGACCATCGCGCCGGATGCCATCAAGCTGATGCAGAACTATTCGTGGCCGGGGAACGTCCGCGAACTCGAAAATCTCGTCCGTCGGCTTGCGGCGCTCTATGCCGACGAAAGCATCTCGCGCGAGATCGTGCAGGCGGAGCTCAACATCACAGACCGGCAGGCGGCCCCCGCCAATTCCGGCCCGATCGATGTATCGGCTGCGGTCGAAACCCATGTCGCGCAGTTGCTGCGTGATCATGAGCCGAAGCTGCCGCCGGCAGGGCTCTACCAGCGCGTGCTCGACAAGGTTGAGGCGCCGCTGATCGCGATGGTGCTCAACGCCTGCGGGGGTAACCAGATCAAGGCGGCGGAGCTGCTCGGGCTCAATCGCAACACGCTGCGCAAGAAAATCCGCGCCCACTCGATCGAGATCGTCAAGCACAGCCGCCGCAACGGCTAGCCTATTCCTCGACCCAGGACTCGAATGTTCCGTCCTTCTTGAGCCGGGCAATCATCCATCCGCCCCGGCCGGACCGCACAGCGAAATGGAACTCGCGCTCGATTGTGCGATAGACCTCAGCCGTGTTTTCCGCGCTTCCGCGCGATGAACGGGTGATTGGCGATCCGCCGGATTCTCTGACAAACGCCTGGGACATGGGCTCAACCCGGCAGTGCAAAGGCAATGAGTTGATCGGCGACCTTGGGCTCGAGGATCGAGTTGCCGCCGACCGCGAACAGAACATACTGCTTGCCCTTGTAGGTGTATGTGGCGGGCTCCGAGACAGCCGGCGAGTCGACAAGTGACGACCACAGCACCTTGCCGGACTTGAGATCGATTGCTCGAACGCGCGAATCCATCGAGGCGCCAATGAAGATCACGCCGGTCTTGGTGATCACCGGGCTGCCGATGGTCACCGAGCCCCAGGATTCGGGCATGTAGAAGCCCCACTTCTGGATCTCGCCGAATGGTTCGCGCCAGTTCAGCTTGCCAGTGTTGAGGTCGTACGAAGACAGAGTGCCGTACGGGCCGTTCCAGCACGGCATGCCGAGGGGGTTGAGGAACGTCTGCAACTGGAAACCATACGGGGCACCTGCCTGGGCGAAGTAGCCTTGCTCCGTGGCTCCCGGCGCCTTCGACAGCTTGTCGTACTCAGCCCGAGGAATGAGCTTGTAGATCTGAGCGACGCTCGAGCTGTTGACGATGTACGTGTTAGTGGTCGGGTCGAGTGCGCCGCCCCCCCATTCCACGCCGCCCGCCGTCGCAGGATAAGCGAGGCTGCCCTTGAGGCTCGGCGGGGTAAAGCGTCCGTCGTAACGGAGCCCAGCAAACGTTCTGCTGCAATAGCCTGCACTGCTGATGTCGGCGAGTGTCGACACGCCGGGGAACTGGTCGGGAACCGTGGCTTCGGGCGTTGTGGGCCAAGGTTGCATCGGTGCCGCCTGTTCGCCCGGAACATCGGAGGCGGGGACGGCCTTTTCGTCGATCGGAAAGATCGGCTGGCCGGTTAGCCGGTTAAGGACAAACAGAAAGCCTTCCTTGGTCGACTGGATCAAAGCCGGCACGGTCTTGCCGTCCTGTTGCAGGTCGGCAAGGACCGGGGCGCTGTTGGTGTCGTAGTCCCAGATATCGTGGTGGACGATCTGATAACTCCACACCACAGCCCCCGTATCCGGATTGAGCGCGGTGACCGACGTCGAGAGGGGCATGGTCGCTGTCCGGTCACCGCCAAAAAAGTCGGGGCTGGGGGAACTGACGGGCAGGAAAAGTAAATTGTTCTCGGCATCGACCGACATGCTGGTCCAGACGTTGGACGTTCCGGTTTTGGGGTCTAGATCGGGAGGGATGGGGTTGAACTGCCAGTTCAACTTGCCGGTCTGCGCGTCGACACCAAATACCGAGCCGGGAGGCTGAACGGCCTCGGCCCAGTCCTTGCCGGCCCAGCCGATAAAAAGCTGGTTCTTGTAGACAGTCGGCGGCTGCAGGATGGACAGCGGCCATTTTGGATTGACGGTATTCCACTGATTGATGTCCAGAACGCCGTTCTGAGCGAAGCTGGTGCAGGCCTGTCCGCTGTCGGCGTCATTGGCATAGAGAAGACCCTGCGGTGTGCCCAGGTAGATGATCTTCTGGCACGGCTGTCCCGCCATAGGCTGTTCAGCCTGCCAGTACGCAACACCGCGGGTCTTGAGCTCTCCCTGGGTGGGATCCTTGAGTTCGGTCTTGCTGTCGAACGTCCACTTCACCTTGCCGGTGTCGGGTTCGAGAGCAAAGACCCGATAGAACGGGGTCGACACATAGATAGTGTCGTTGACGAACAACGGCGTCGCCGACCAATCACTGGCGGGCGGCCCGGCCTTGTTGCTGCCGTCCGACACGTCTCCGGTGTGTACCTGCCACGCTGTCTGCAGGCGGCCGACATTATCTGGCGTGATCTGGTCGGAGGTCGCGTATTTCTGCGCGTCGAGCTGTCCGGTGAAGGTGTACCACGCCTGGCCACCGTCGCTGGCGACGGAGCCTGGCTGACTGGCCGCAAAAGCGGCGGATGAACACAAGAGTGCCGCCAGGAGGAGCGGGGCGGAGAGGGCGAGTTTTGACATGGGAATGCCGCTAGTTGGGAATAGAGGAGGTTGTCCGCGAACGGACCACATGGGTGACCCACGCGACAAAGGCGAGGACGACCAGGCCAAGAAGAATCCAGGCTTGGAGCAGATAAGCCGCGGCCCCCGTGCCGATGAAGTCGAGGACGATCAGCGTTTCGAGCAAACTTCGAAGCCATCCGCCGGCCCATCGAGCGGCCACTACTCCGGCTGCCAGTGTGAGCAACGCGGTCGACACCACCACAAGCAAAGCACCCTCGCTGCCGTGTATCCCGTTTCCGGTCCAGAAATAGTTGAAGACGGAGACGATGAGGGCGAAAGCCGACAGCACCGCCGCCGCGGTCATCGCAAAGTCGGTGGAGCGTGGAAGGTTGGTCTGATTGGTCATTAAAATTGTCCGCAGTATTTGCGGAACAAACGGCGCGTGATGACGCGGGTTGCTTGAATCGGCCACACGATTTCGTGCGCACCAATTTTCGGGTGTCACATTTCAGCAACATTTGTCTTGAAGGGTGGGGCCGATTGGGTCAGTTTAGACCATCTTTGCGGCATTCCGGGAAACGGTCTGTGACATGAGCGACACAGCACTGGCCAGCGGTGGCTTCCCGGACACCGCGGAGACTCCACCACAAAGGCCCACCGGTTCGCTGTTTAGCCAGCGCGGCCGACAAGCGCTGCGCGCCGTTGGCCTGCTCGTGGTGGTCCTGTCGGTTCTGGTCGCTTCCGGCTCGTTCCTCATCATGACTGGGGCCACCAGCATTGAGCCTACGCCCGAGGTCTGGACGCTGATCTGGGTGGCCAACGGCCTCCTGGTGCTTCTTGTCGTCGCGCTAGTGGTCACCGAGGCCATGTTGCTCGTGCAGTCGCGGTTCCTCGGCCAGGCGGGATCCGGGCTACAACTGCGCATGGTGACGATGTTTGCCATTGCCGCGGCAGTGCCGGCAATCATCGTCGCTGTCGTTGCCACGATCTCGTTGAATCAGGGCCTCGACCAATGGTTCTCCGAGCGCACCAAGACGATGGTCGAAAGTTCGCGGCAGGTGGCTCGTTCTTATATGCTCGAGCACGCGCAAGTTTTGCGCGACGACATCATCTGGGTTGCCGGCGAACTGGAGCAAGCGCGCGGGACGTTCGAGACGGATCGGGTGCAGTATCAGCGCATCCTTACGGCGCTTGCTGTGACCCGTTCGCTGCCATTCGCGCAGTTGATTTCGAGTAATGGCGATACGCTGATGAGCGCCCAGATCAATGCACAGGGGATATCACCGCAACTGCCGGATGGCCTCATCCCGCACGTAACCGAGGGTGTGCCAACGCTGATTTCGCCGGGCGACACACAGCTGGTGGGCGCCATCATCAAGCTTCGCGGTTACGCCAACACCTATCTGTTTGTCGCCCGTCCGGTGAACCCGGAAGTGCTCGAATTCATGCAGCTCACCGACGACAACGTCACCGAGTACCGGCAATATGCGTCGAACCGGCTGGTCTTCCAGATCACCTTCACGATCATGTATCTGGGTCTTGCATTGGTGCTGCTGCTCGCGGCCTTGTGGATCGGCATCGCGCTCGCCAACCGTTTCGTCGACCCGATCCGAAACCTGATGATCGCCTCGAGCCGTGTCTCGGGCGGCGATCTCGACGTGCAGGTGCCGGTGGAGACGGGGAGGGGCGATCTGCGGGATCTCTCAGATCGCTTCAACACTATGACGCGGCAGTTGAAGACGCAGCGCGTCGCCCTCGTCCAAGCCAACGAAACCAACGAGAAGCGACGACAATTCACCGAGGCGGTGGTGGAGGGCGTGTCGGCGGGGATCATTGGGCTCGACCCGTTCGGTGCCATCACGCTGTTCAACGCGCGCGCGGTCGAAATGCTCGGACGGGACGAAATCTCGGTAATCGGGCTACCGGTGGCCGAAGTGGTCCCAGCGCTCGGGCCGGTGGTCGAGCGAGCCAAATCCTCACGTCGCGGCCAGATCCGCGACCAGATCGAGATCGGCTCAGGCCCCGACTACCGGACCTACCAGGTGCAGCTGACGCGCGAAGGATCCATTGCCGAGAGCAAGGGGTCCGTTGCAACGCTCGACGACATCACCGACCTGCTGTCGGCGCAGCGTACGGGCGCCTGGGCGGACGTGGCGCGGCGCATCGCGCATGAAATCAAGAACCCGCTGACGCCGATCCAGCTGGCTGCCGAGCGCCTCCGCCGGCGCTACGGCCCAAAGCTCGCCGACGATTTCGAGGTCTTCGACAAATCGATCAGCACGATCCTGCGTCAGGTCGGAGACATCGGTCGTATGGTCGATGAGTTCTCGTCCTTCGCTCGGATGCCGGAGGCCTCGCCGCAAAAAGCGGACCTCAGCGAGACGGTTCGTTCGGCGGTGTTCCTTGAAAGCGTGCGACTGCCGGACGTCACGATCAACATGGATATGCCGGAGGTTGCGCTCAGCGCCTATTTCGATCCGCGACTGATTTCGCAGGTTCTGACCAACCTCATCAAGAACGCCGTCGAGGCGATTGAAGGGGCAGGGCTCGAGGCGATCAAGGATCCGGTGATCACCGTTCGGATCGGCGCGGATGGCGACAAGGCGCGCGTCGCCGTCTCGGACAACGGCAAGGGCTGGCCGAAAGAAAACCGGCAGCGATTGCTTGAACCCTATATTACCACGCGCGAAAAGGGCACGGGCCTCGGCCTTGCCATTGTGGCTCGCATTATCGAGCAACATGGCGGCAGCGTGGAACTGATCGATGCGGAACCGGATTCTAGTGGGCGGGTAGGGGCGTGCTTCTCGTTCACATTGCCTCTGCTAAGTCCGGACGAAGTGGAAGAATCCGCCGAGGCGAGAGCCGTCGCCGAAGGGCAAACTCGCGCTGAGCCTCAAGCCTCAAGTGCTGCTGAGACGACGACAGAAATGACGGGCGAGACAACACCCGTAACCGAGGAGGGACCGCCCGTTTTGGCGGTGGAGAAAACCTAGTATGGCGCGTGATATTCTGATCATCGACGACGAGGACGATATCCGCGACCTCATCGCGGGCATCCTTGAGGATGAGGGATACGAGACCCGGCAGGCGCACGACGCCGATTCTGGCCTCAATGAGATTGCCCGACGGCGGCCAAGCCTGGTTTATCTTGATATCTGGATGCAGGGATCGCGCCTCGACGGGCTGCAATTGCTTGACGTGTTCCAGACCCAGCACCCCGACATGCCAGTGGTGATGATCTCTGGCCACGGCAATATCGAAACGGCCGTCTCGGCGATCCGCCGCGGCGCCTACGACTACATTGAGAAGCCGTTCAAGATCGATCGCTTGCTGCTGATCACGCAGCGCGCCATGGAAGCCACCCGCCTCAAAACCGAGGTAGAGGAGTTACGCGGCCGCGCCAGCTCGCAGTCGATCGACCTGGTCGGTGTTTCGCCATCGCTGCAGCAGGCGAGGGGCGTCATCGAGAAGTCTGCGCCGACCAATTCGCGGATCTTCATTTCCGGGCCGTCAGGCAGCGGCAAGGGACTGGCAGCGCGGCTGATCCATCACCGCAGTCCACGCGCCGATGCGCCGTTCGTTGAAATCAACTGCTCGCTGTATTCGCCAGATGAAGTGCAGTTTGTGCTGTTCGGCCGCGAGGCGCGCGAGAAAACCGGCACCGTGCGCACCGAGGTCGGTGCGCTGGAGCGGGCGCATGGCGGCACGCTCTATCTCAGCGAAGTGGCTGCGCTGCCGCAACCCGCGCAGGCTGCGCTGCTCCGCACGCTCGTCGAGAACAAATTCAACCGCGTCGGGGGCACGGTCGCCGTGCCGATCGATGTGCGCATCATTTCGGCCAGTTCGCAGAACGTCGCACATCAAATCGATGAAGGCACATTCCGCTCCGACCTATTCCACCGGCTGTCGATCGTGCCGCTGCAGCTTTCCCCGCTGAAGGAACGTCGCGAGGATGTGCCACCATTGGTCGAGTTGTTCCTCGACCAACTCGCCCGCATGCACAATCTCAAGAGTCTCGCGATCGGTCCTGACGCAATTGCCGTGCTGCAGGCGCAAGACTGGCCTGGTAATGCCCGCCAGCTCCGCAATTCCATCGAGCGGCTGCTGATCCTCATCAAGGATTCTCCGCCGGAGAATGGTGTCATCACGGCTCAGCTGCTGCCGTCTGACATCGGCGAGGTCCTGCCCACGGTCGGCGACACCGACGAATCGGCTCACCTGATGAGTCTGCCGCTGCGTGAGGCGCGCGAGGTGTTTGAGCGTCAGTATCTGCTCGCCCAGATCGAGCGCTTCGGCGGTAACATTTCCAAGACCGCCGAGTTCGTCGGCATGGAGCGCAGTGCTCTTCATCGCAAGATCAAATCTCTCGGATTGTAAGTCGCGGTGCCCTCGCGGGTAGGCAGTGCGGCATCCATATGCCATATTGATCGGGTGGGATGGCGGACCAGGCAAGACAACCGGCGAGGCGCAACGCCTTCCGGCCTTGAAAGTCTAGGCGGCGCCAACGCTGCCGCAAAATGACAAGAGGCCACAAATGCCCGGCGAAAAGGCACCAAATCTACAAGACTCGTTTCTCAATCATGTTCGCAAGCAGAAGGTCCCAGTGACGATCTTTCTCGTGAACGGCGTCAAATTGCAGGGCGTCATTACCTGGTTCGACAATTTTTGCTTGCTGCTGCGCCGCGATGCGCAATCGCAACTTGTCTACAAACACGCGATTTCGACCATCATGCCCGGCGCACCGATCCAGCTGTTTGACCCTGAACACGTGGATGACTAAGTAGGCCGTCATGGCAGACGATTTCGACGATGAGAACCGCTCCGGCGGTCCAAAGGCATTTATTGATCAGCGGACTGCGCCGACCCGCGTTGGGCTTATAGTGCCCGACATCCGCGGTGTCGTGACCACCCATTCGATCGAGATGCGCAAGGCCGAGTTCGAAGGCCTGGCGCAGGCGATCCGCGTCGAACTGGTGTTTTCCGAGATCGTCAAAGTTCGCGAGATCAAGCCGGCGACCTTCATCGGCGCTGGCCATGTCGAAGAGATCAAGAATAAGGTCGAGGAGGGCGATATCGAGCTGCTGCTCGTCGACGTCGCGCTTGGCCCCGTGCAACAGCGCAATCTCGAGACCGAGACCGGCGCAAAAGTGCTCGACCGCACAGCCCTGATCCTTGAGATTTTTGGCGAGCGGGCAGCAACGCGTGAAGGTGTGCTGCAGGTCGAACTGGCTCATCTCAACTACCAGAAGAGCCGGCTGGTTCGGTCATGGACCCACCTTGAGCGGCAGCGCGGCGGCTTCGGCTTCCTCGGCGGCCCCGGCGAAACGCAGATCGAAAGCGATCGTCGGCTGCTCGAAGAGCGGATCAAGCTGCTCGAGGAGCGGCTCGAAAAGGTCAAGCGCGTCCGCGGGCAACAGCGCGGCAACCGCGAGGCGGTGCAACTGCCGGTGGTGGCGCTTGTCGGCTACACCAACGCCGGAAAATCCAGCCTGTTCAACAAGCTGACCGGGGCAGGGGTGTTCGCCGAGGATTTGCTGTTCGCGACGCTCGATACGACGATCCGCAAGATCGCGTTGCCACATGGCCGGCAGGTGATGGTCTCGGACACGGTCGGCTTCGTCGGCGACTTGCCGACGACGCTCGTTGCGGCTTTTCGTGCGACGCTGGAGGAGGTCACCGAGGCCGATATCATCCTCCATGTCCGCGATGTCGCCAATCCCGACCATGCCGCGCAGGCCGTCGACGTACTGAAGGTTCTGGGCGAGCTCGGCGTATCCGCCGAGAGAACGCCGATCATCGAGATCTGGAACAAGATCGATCTGCTCGCCGACGACCGCGAGAGCCTGCAGACGATCACCGCGGCCGGTTCCGTCGCCGCATCGATCCCGGTCTCGGCCCATACGGGTGAGGGCATCGACGTGCTGCTTGCCAGCATCGAATCCACGCTCGCCGCCAAGAGCCGGACCTACAAGGTCCGCGTGCCGCATGTGAACGGCGCCGACGTCAACTGGCTCTATGGCCATGCCGAAATCATCGATCGCGGCGAGCCGGACGAGGAGGGCCAGACCTATGAGGTCCGGGTCGATCCCCGCCATAGGGACGCGTTCTCGCAGCGCTTCTCAGGCCGGATCGAAACCGCCTAGACTTTGGCTTTGTTCGCCGCGCGGATCTCGTTCCAGTAGTCGTCGAGCCGCTGCAGGCCTGCGTCGGCGATCGGGATGCCGTCTTGCTTGGCACGGTCCTCGACATAGTGGAATCGCCGCGTGAATTTGGCGTTGGCATCACGCAGAGCCGCCTCGGGATCGATACCCATATGTCGCGCAAGGTTAGCGATGGCGAACAGCAAATCGCCCATTTCCTCATGCATTTCCGCCGAAGTCGTTGCAGCGTGAAGCTCGGCGGTCTCCTCGGCGACCTTAGCCATCACGGCGTCGACATCCGGCCAGTCGAAGCCGATGGAGGCCGCGCGCTTGGTGAGCTTTTCGGCACGCGCCAGCGAGGGCAGCACCTGCGGTACGTCATCGAGCACCGACGGCTCAACGTCGCGCGCCGCGGCCTTCCTGGCGCGCTCGTCGGCTTTGACCTCATCCCATTTGGCTTTGGCACCGCCAGCGTTCTTGGCGGCTTCTTCACCGAAAACGTGCGGGTGGCGGCGGATCAGCTTTTCGGTGATCGCCTGGACGACGTCGCCGAGATCGAACAGACCCGCCTCCGACGCCAGTTGCGCGTGATAGACGGGCTGCAGGAGGAGGTCGCCCAGCTCTTCGCGCAGATCGTCGAAATCCTGCCGTTCGATGGCGTCCGCGACCTCATAGGCTACCTCGATGGTGTAGTGGCGGATCGACGCAAAATTCTGCTCCAGATCCCACGGGCAGCCGCCAACGGGATTGCGCAGCGCCGCCATGATCTCGACGAGGCGGGATAGGTCGCGGGACGGCTGCATCGGGGGCAATTTAGACAAGATCGAACTCAACGCGGTCATCACCGAGGCGCCCAACAACGTGTCCGACGCCGCTGGTCGGCACCAGACCACAGAGCGAGCCAGTGGTTATGATCGTTCCCGCCAGCAGCTGGTAGGCTGGATGCGGGTTTCTGGCATAGGCCGCGACCGACGTCAGCACCGTCCCGAAACCATGCTTGGGCTGCGCGGACCAGATTTCCTGCCCGGCCAACTCGAGCGTGACATGTAGGCTGTCGAGGCTGTCGCGCAGCAGTCGAGGCTCGGTTCCGATCACGTAGCCGAGCGAGGAAAAATTGTCGGCCATGCCGCCATTAGGCCCGGCCTTTGAGCGATCCGCAAAGCGCGACCCGACAATCTCAATGCCGGTGAAATAGTGATCAACGAAAAGAGCGATGTCCGTCGTTCCGGCGGGGATGTTTTTGCCCAACACGATGCCAACCTCCAACTCGAGCCCAAGCACATTGGTGACGGGCAGATGGAAGCCGGTCCGGCCAAAGTATGGGGCATATATCGGCGCAGCAGCGCCGGCGTCTTCCTCGTCGTCGTCGTCGGAGTGAACCGCAGTCTTCAGCATGCCAACCGGGAAACCAAGCGCAGCGGTGACACCCGTTTGCACGCGATAGGCTGCAGAACGATCGAGCGCCGCGAACAATGTCGCGTCGACGCTGTGCGTGTCGGAACGATGCGCATCGACGAGCAAGGCGACGAGATCAGATTCTAACATTATCGGGACCGGAATCGAAGAAGGGCGGAAAGCGGACGCTAACGCAGAAACGGTCTTCGCCCAACTGTCCCACATTCACCGATGATTCGCATAAGATATATTATGGAACTAATTGGTGTTGACGATGTGCCTTAGCCGCCTGACTGTCGTACGCAATCCAATTTGTCATTAGCCACAATCCAATTTGGCACTGGCCTGCCCGCCGTTACATTTGTGGAGAATAGCCTTGGATGGTGGAGATAAGATTCGCGACCCTTGCAGGGTCGTCGACTTTGAAGTCATGCATCGGCAGAACGAGAGTCAGGTCGTCCGCCCCAGCACTCCCTCGCACCAGGCAGGACTGCGTTCACTAAAACTCTGCAGATCAGCCACCCACGCCTGCGCCGACCAAGGGGTCGAGTTCCAACTTCGTGACCGATGCCATCAGGCGTCGCACGCATGAAGTAGCAGGGCTTCCGAACCTGATCACCGAAATCGCTTGCAGAAGCTCGACCCCTGTCAATTCGGCAGCAATGAGCCTATGCGGACGAACACCCGTCGTCGCATGGATCGCCGTTCGCACGGCGGCAACCTCGATCGTGTCGATGCCAGTCAATGTCCTGTTATGTCTTTTTTGAGATTAAGACATAACGCAGCCTTGCGGTTTGCTCGTGACCGTGGTTATGTCTTTCTCAATAAAAGGACATAACCGATGCCTCTCAAAGAGATAGACCTCATTTACCGGACGATGTTTGCTGAACTGGACCAGCGCACGCTGGATGGTCGCTTTGAAAAGGATTATTCAGTGTCCGGGCGCTTCCAGAAGTACACGGTCAAGGACCGAGACTACTGGTACTTCATCAATCCCGCTGCCATACCTTCGAAGCGCTATGTAGGTCCGGTCGAGGATTCCGAAATCACGAAACGTGTCGAGGCTTTCCAAGAGATCAAGAACGATCTCAAGGCGCGACGCAAATTCGTCACCACCCTCAACCGCGAGACCGGCCTGCCTCCTCCGGAGCGGTTGACCGGCGATGTGGTCGCGGCGCTGGCCGATGCCGGCCTGTTTCGCCTCCGTGGCGTGCTCATCGGCACCGTCGCCTTCCAGACCTACGCCGCCTATCTCGGCGTCAGGTTCCCAGGTGCTGTGTTGCAGACGGGCGATGCGGACTTCGCCCAGTTCCATTCGACGTCGGTGGCGGTCGAGGGCTCGATCCCGCCCGTTCTTGAACTGCTGCAGGAGCTGGATCCGAGTTTCCGTCCCATTCCGCATCAAATGGACAGTCGGTTCTCCACGCAGTTCGCCAATTCATCGAAGTACAAGGTCGAGTTCCTCACGCCCAACCGCGGCAGCGACGACCTGTCAGGGAGGCCCTCGCCGATGCCATCTCTCGGCGGTGCCTCGGCGCAACCGATCCGATACCTGGACTTTCTTATCTACGAGCCGGTGCGCACGACCATGCTCCATCGCAGCGGTGTGTCGGTACTCGTTCCCAGTCCGGAGCGGTATGCTGTTCACAAGTTGATCGTCGCCAGCCAACGCCTCAACGATGCCAACGGCCAGGCCAAACGAGGCAAGGACCTGATGCAGGCCAAATTGCTGTTCGAGGCGTTGGCACTCACTCGGCGACAGGACGTCCTCGCCGAGGCGTTCGTCGAGGCCTGGCGCCGAGGCCCGCATTGGCGCCAGGCGATCACCGGTGGCATGAACTATCTTCATGAGGATTATCGCGAGCCAATGCTCGTCATCCTCAACAGCGGGCTCACGGCAATCGGCGAGGAGATCGAGGATTTCCGGTGGTCAGGCGAGATGCAGGCATCCGCGCCTGGGCCCAAGTGAAAGCCATAACGAGGCATCACGGAATCGGGAGCGCCAATGGCGAGGTACTCGCCGAAGTCCAGCGAGCAACAAGCTTCACGCAATTGGCTCTAGACTACATGCCTGGAGCAGTGGCGACTTCAGGTTCGAAATCTGATTGGGCTTCATCGAGAGTGTAGACGGCACGTCACCGACGTCTAATTTGTAATTCGGCGCTAACAACGAAATTTCGCCCACAACCTTATTTGATTAAAGTGCGATTTAACCGCGCGAGACCCTGAGTCTTGACCAGTGCCAAATTGAAGTGCGCGGAATCGGCATAGTGCCATATTCGAGCAAGAGAGTGCCAAATTAGGCTGTAAGCAACGGCCCGAATTCACGGGCTATGGGCTGTGGCCGGTGTCAAATTGGACTGTGGGCGACACTGACCTTTATGGGATTTGCGTTGCGAGCAATTGAGGCGTGCTCACAGAGTCCGGATGGGCCATCTCGTCAACTCGATAACCCGCGTACGCTCAGGTCGGTACTCGCTGAGCTATGGGTGGTTTGGAATCGCGCTCGGCTCATCACTAAGTAGTGCTTGCCTCCACCCGCATGGTCGCCCGAAAGCACCGATTCTCGGCGGATTTGGAATTGACTCGTTATCTGACTTGTTACAGCGTCGTTTCTGGAGACGCCAAGCGCAATGCGTTGAAATTGGTGACGGAACGACCGCTCGTTCCGGCCGGCTTGGGCGGACTATCCCATCGAAGTCTGGGAGGACTCGAACAATGAAATTGAAGCAACTTACACTGCTGGCAGGCGCTATTTTGCTGGCCACCTCGCCGACCGCCGTTATGGCCGCTGGCAAGACGATCGCCGTGTCCTGGAAGACTTTTCAGGAAGAGCGCTGGAAGACCGACGAAGCGGCGATCAAGGCCGTCGTCGAGGCCGCTGGTGACAAGTACCTTTCGACCGATGCGCAGAACTCCGCGCAGAAGCAGGCCGCCGATATCGAGAGCCTGATCTCGCAGAAGCCCGACGTGATCCTCGTCGTTGCCTATGACTCGGACGCGATCCTGCCCTCGATCAAGGCCATCAACGACGCCGGTATCAAGGCGATTGCCTATGACGTGCAGTTCGAAGATCCGAACTCGATGTACATCACGTTCGACAACGTCGGTGTCGGCCGCATCATGGCCCAGGAAGCCCTGAAGGTGAAGCCGAAGGGCAACTACGCCTTTATCAAGGGCGACAAGGGCGATCCCAACGCGACCTTCCTGTTCCAGGGCATGCAGGAAGTCCTGAAGGCCTCCCTGGCCAGCGGCGACGTCAAGAACGTCTGCGAGACCTTCACCGACGGTTGGAAGGCCGACGCTGCCCAGAAGAACATGGAACAGTGCCTGACCTCGACCAACAACAAGGTCGACGCCGTTCTCTCCGAGAACGACGGCATGGCGTCTGGCGTGGTTGCGGCCCTCGCCGCGCAGGGTATGGCCGACGGTAGCGTTGCCGTCACCGGTCAGGACGGCGACAAGGCGGCCATCAATCGGGTCGCGCTCGGCACCCAGACCGTCTCGATCTGGAAGAACGCAACTGACCTCGGCACTGTGGCAGCCAAAGCCGCCGTGTATCTGGCGGACGGCGGCGACATGGCCAAGTTCGACGGCGTGGTTAAGTTCAACGGCGGCAAGACCGGCGTTGAGATGAACTCCATCCTGCTGGCCCCGACGGCCATCACGAAGGACAACATCGACGTCGCCATCAAGGCGGGCCACATCACCAAGGAAGAAGCTTGCGCCGGCGTTGCCGCTGGTGCCAACGCTGCTTGCGGCTGATCGCTCAGACGTGACGGAGTAGTCCACATCTTCACCGCGTCGCCCGGAAACGGGCGGCGCGGTTCTTGTTATTCGGAACATACAGGCGGCCACTAGCCCCCCCGGGGCGTTGGACGCGCGCCGGCCGGGGTCGCAACCCTCCCCGGCTTGGGCTGCAACGGATCGGCCAAGGGACTGGGGCATATGGCAATGCAAACGAGCGCGGGCGAACCCGCGAGCAATGACGGCGTGGTTCGCAGATTTCTGCGGGCCACTGAGATCGACACCCGAATGATCGGCATGATCGCCGCGCTGCTGGTGATCTGGATCGGCTTTGACGCCTATAGCGGCATCACGCGCCCGGGCGGCGGCGGTGTGTTTGGCGGTACCTTCCTGACCTCACGAAACCTCTGGATTCTGCTGGTCCAGACCTCGACGATCGGGGTCATGACGACTGGCATGGTGCTGGTCATTGTGTTGCGACAGATCGATTTGTCCGTCGGTTCGATGCTCAGCATGGTCGCTGTGGCGACCGGTGTGCTGCAGGTGTTCAACCTTGGGCCGTGGCTCGGGGTCGGTCACCCCATCATCTGGATCGCCGCCGTCGCGTTCGCGATCCTGCTTGGAGCAGCGATCGGAGCGATCAACGGATTTTTGATCGCCTATGGTCGGATCCCTAGTTTTATCGTCACGCTGGGCGGGCTCATCGCGTTCAGCGGTACGGCGTTTTTGATCGCCAGCGGCGTCACCGTGGCGCCTCTCGATCGGACGTTTTCGCTTATTGGCGGAAGCGGGCCGTCGGCGTCCATAGGTCCGGTCTGGAGTTGGGCCCTGGGTGCGGCTGTTTGTTTGGCGATCATCGTCGGCCTCGTCAACGCCCGCCGGCAGCGCATTCGCTTCAACTTTGCGCTGCGTCCGATGTGGGCTGAGGTCTTGCTCGCGGCCGTAGGCTGCGTCGCAGCGCTGGGGACGACCGCGATCGTCAACTCGTATCTCTACCCGCCGCGCGTCGCTGCGGTCTTCGCGCAGGAAAACAATATTCCGATCCCAGATGGCGTCGAATTCAAAGACGGCACGTCGATCTGCATGGCCGCTGGCAAAGTCGTCAATTGCGTCAACGGCCTCAGTTTCCAGACGGGTTATCCCATCCCCGTGCTCATAATGCTCGCGGTCGGCGTTGTGATGACCTTTATCGCCGGACGAACCCGCTTCGGCCGTTACGTCTTTGCAACGGGCGGCAATCCTGAGGCGGCGGAACTGGCCGGTATCAACACTAAACTTCTGACCGTTGGCGTCTTTACCCTGATGGGCGCGTTGGTTGGCGTCTCGTCGGTTATTGCGTCCGCCCGGCTCAATGCGGCCACGACATCGCTTGGAACGCTGAACGAGCTCTATGTCATTGCAGCCTCGGTGATCGGTGGCACCTCATTGGCAGGTGGCGTTGGTACCATCTATGGCGCCATCCTGGGCGCGCTGGTCATGCAGTCGCTGCAGTCCGGCATGGCACTGCTCAATGTGGACTCGGCCTATACCAACATCGTGGTGGGAGCTGTGCTGGTGCTGGCCGTCTTCGTCGACCAGGTTTATCGGCGCCGTGTGAAGTAGGAGGAAAGCGTGTCAGGCAACCGGGTTAAGGCGTCCGTCGACCGCAGCGGCAAGCCGCTGATCGCCATGAAGGATATCTCGATCGCCTTCGGCGGCATCAAGGCCGTCGATCACGCCTCGGTCGATCTCTATGCGGGCGAAGTCGTCGGACTGCTGGGCCACAACGGCGCCGGCAAATCCACCCTGATCAAAGTCCTGTCCGGCGCCTATCAAAGCGACGCCGGGCAGATATTCGTCGATGGCAATGAAGTCACGATCAGCAATCCGCGCGATGCGAAGGCGCTGGGGATCGAGACCATCTATCAAACCCTCGCTTTGGCCGACAATGTCGACGCCAGCGCTAACCTCTACCTGGGTCGGGAATTGCGCACCCGGTGGGGCACGCTCGACGACATCGCCATGGAGGCCGAGACGCGCAAGGTGATGGGGCGGCTGAACCCCAATTTCCGCCGCTTCAAGGAGCCGGTGAGCTCGCTGTCGGGCGGCCAGCGGCAATCAGTGGCGATCGCCCGGGCCATCCACTTCAATGCCCGCATTTTGATCATGGACGAGCCAACCGCCGCGCTTGGGCCGCAAGAAACCGCTCAGGTCGGCGAACTGATCAAGCAACTCAAGGCGCAGGGCATCGGTATCTTCCTGATCAGCCACGACATTCATGACGTGTTCGATCTCGCCGACCGCCTTACTGTCATGAAGAACGGCTTGGTCGTAGGTACTGCAGACGTGCAGAACGTCACCAAGGACGAGGTCCTCGGGATGATCATCCTCGGCAAATGCCCGCCCGGCGCAATTCCGGGTCCCGGCGCGATGTCGGAGGACGTCGCGGCCTGAGCCGGCCCAAACGGTCCGACGGGACGAGTTCGAGCCCGGGCATTAATGCGTTTTGCATGTCGGCGAGACGTTTTCGTCGGCTCTAAAAATCGCCTTTCCAGCGTCAGGTGACCAGATGAAACGACTTCTTCCTCTACTTCTACTGGGCGCCACCGCCTTGGCCGCGCCAACGCAGGCGGGACCGGTAACGTTCATTGCCCGACCGCCGTGGGATCCCGCGCGGATGCCCGTGACCGTCGATCAGAGCCAACTTCAGGGCGAACTGGCGAAGCCGGATCTCGACGACCTCATCCTCGCAGGCCAGCAACTCTTCACCGCCAAATTCAGCACCGCCGACGGCGAGGGACGGCCTACGGCCACCCAGGCGATTATTCCCACGCATTTCAAGCACCCGCGCGAGTTGAGCTTCCAGCGCGCCTCCGGTCCCGACGCGAATAGCTGTGCTTCTTGTCACATCTCACCTGCGGTCGGCGGCGCAGGCGATTTCACTGTGAATGTCTTTACGTCAGAAGGCACGGAGAGTGCAGATTTCGACTCCGTCGATCCGCAGTTCTCCAACGAACGCAACACAAACATCGTGTTCGGCGCCGGCCTCAAGGAGTTGCTGGCGCGCGAGATGACGGTCGATCTGCAGGCCATTCGCGACAAGACGGCCGCGGATGCGCGAACCTCGGGCAAGGCCGTAACTGCCGAACTGGTCACCAAAGGTGTCGATTTCGGCCCTGTCACCGCCAATCCTGACGGGACGCTCGACCTGACCAAAATGAGCGGTGTCGACCGCGATTTGGTGGTCCGCCCGTTCAGCTGGAAAGGGGTCATCCCCTCACTCCGGACGTTCACTGTCAACGCACTCAACGTCCATACCGGTATGGAAGCCGACGAGCGCTTCGGTCCGGCATTCACAGGCGAGAAGGACTTCGACGGCGACGGCAAGATCAACGAGATCTCGCCCGGCCAGGTGTCGGCACTGGTGGCGTTTCAAGCGAGCCTGGCGCCGCCACTTCCGCGGCCCTTCGGCAACACCGATTGGGATGCTGCGGCGGCCAAAGGTAAGACCTTGTTTGCGCAGATCGGCTGCCAGTCTTGCCATATGGCGAGCCTGCCGCTGCACAGTCTCAAATTCATGGATCCGGGGCCGTACGATACGGCCGGCACGCTCTCCAATCGAGACGTCGCGCATCCGGCCGTCTATGATCTCGGGCTGCTCGATTGGGCCAAGACATTGCCGAAGGACGCCAATGGCGACTTCCTCGTGCCGATTTTCTCCGACCTTAAGCGCCACCAGATCGCCGACGCCGGAGCCGATCATTTTGCCAATGAAGTGCAGAGCCAGGCGTTCACGCCACGCGATACGTTCCAGACACCGGGACTCTGGGGCGTCGCCGACACCGCGCCGTGGGGGCATCGCGGCGACGTATCGACTCTGCATCAGGTCATTCTCGATCACGGTGGTGAGGGCCGCCCATCACGAGACGCCTACGCCGCCCTGTTGCAGGACGACCAGAACAATCTCGTCGCCTATCTTATGACGCTGAGGATGCCAAAATGAACCGCCTCGCTTTGCTTTTGTTGACGGCAATCGTCGCGCTTTCGCTCCCCGTCCTGGGTGACGACAAGTCGCCCGCGGTACCCCCGGATCGCCAAGCCGAGCTTGGCCTGCTCACCGTGCCGACCTTTACCGAAGAGGCAAAGGATGGAGGCATCGATCACGCCTACACCGGCGGCTTCGAGTTCTTCGTCGGCGGCGGTGGCGCGGCGCTCGACTGCAATGGCGACGGCTATGACGATGTGTTTCTGGCAGGAGGCGCGAGCCCCGCAGCGCTCTACATCAATCACTCGCCAATGGGCGGCAAGCTCAGCTTTGCCAAGGCCGACGATGCCAATACGGGGCTCACCGAAAAGGAACTGTCCGACATCACCGGCGCCTACCCGCTCGACATCGACGGCGACGGGATCGAAGACATCGTCGTGCTCCGCCTCGGCGAAAACATGGTTTTGAAGGGCCTCGGCGACTGCAAGTTCCAGCGCATCGATCGCGAATGGCACATCGACGGCGGCCATGCCTGGACGACGGCGTTCTCGGCGACCTGGGAAGCCGGCGCGAAGTTTCCGACGCTGGCGTTCGGCAACTACATCGACCGCGCTGCGCCCGGCACCCCTTGGGGCACGTGCTCGGACAACATGCTGATGCGGCCCAGGGCCGGTGAGGCGCCGGACTATTCCGACGCGACCCCGCTGACGCCTGGCTATTGTGCACTTTCGATGCTGTTTACGGACTGGAATCATTCCGGTGAGCCGGCGCTGCGCATCGCCAATGATCGGCAATATTATCGCGGCGGCGAAGAACAGATGTGGAAGGTCACGCCTGTCGAGACGCCGCGTCTCTACACGCGCGATGATGGTTGGGCGCATCTTAGCATCTGGGGCATGGGCATCGCGCAAGCCGATCTGCAGAACAACGGCATGCCGGTTTATGCCATCAGTTCGATGGGCGACACCAAGCTCCAGGCGCTTGAGACACCCGAAGATCCGGAAAGCCCCGTCTATTACGACATCGCCTACGAAAAGGGCGCCACGGCCCAGATGCCGTACATCGTAGGCGCGCAATTGCCATCGACCGGCTGGCACGTCGAGTTCCAGGACTTCAACAATGACGGATTGCTCGACCTGTTCATCGCCAAGGGTAATGTCGAGGCGATGTCGGACTTTGCCAAATACGACCCGAACAATCTGCTGCTCCAGAACATCGCGGGCAAATTCGTCGAGAGCGGCGATCAGGCCGGTCTCGCTATGAACAAGATCGGCCGCGGCGCGCTGATTGCGGACTTCAACAATGACGGCATGCTGGACATGCTGGTGGTCAACCGCAAGGAGAACGTGTCGCTGTTCCGCAACCTCGGAACGGTGACGCCCTGGGGTCACCGGCCGCTGGGTAATTGGGTCGAGATCGAGGTCAACGATCCGACGACTTCAAACCATGATGCTATCGGCGCTCACCTGTTGATCAAGTCGGGAACTCGGGCGATGACGCGGCTGATCACCGTTGGCGGCGGTCACGCAGCCGGGCATATCGGCAGCGTCCATGTCGGCATGGGGATGATCGATCGCGGCATCGTGCGCGTGCAATGGCCGGATGGATCGTGGAGCCCCGACTATCGCTTCAACGTCAATCAGCACATTGTCGTGACGCGCGGCACGAGCATCGCGACGTTCCGTGTGATCGCACAAAATCCCTAGCGGGCGGAGACGATCCGGCCGTCGGTAACATCGATCTGCAAGCTGTCAAACGCCGGACGAACATTGCTCGGCGTTTGCCGGTCGGTCTCGAGGTAGTCGAGATCGATGTGGAGGTTGGTCAAAACCGCCTGTTTTGGCCGGCGCAGAGCCACCTGCTCCAGCGCCTCCGATAGGCTGAGATGACTGGGATGCGGCGCCGGCCGCAGCGCGTCGAGTACCCAGACATCAAGGTCTGACACGGCGGCCACCGACTCCGCGGGAATGCCGCTCAAATCGCAGGAATAGGCGAAATTGCCCACCCGGAAGCCGAGCGAAAAGATCTCGCCGTGCTCCTGGCGGAACGGCAGCACCTCGATATCACCGCCCGGGCCCGCGATGATTACCGGCCGTCCGGCGGCGATGATGTTCTGGTTGAGGATCGGCGGGTAGCCGCTGCCGGGGGGCGCCGTGAAGCAATAGGCGAAGGATTGAACGATCCGCTGGCCGGCTTCGTGGCTGAAATAGACATCGACGCGCTTACGATTGTTGAGCGCCAGCACCCGCAGATCGTCGATACCGTGGGTGTGGTCGGCGTGCTCGTGCGTGTAGAGCACGGCGTCGATACGATCGACATTGGCGTCAAGCAATTGCTCCCGCAGATCGCATCCAGTGTCGATGACGATGCGGGTTGGTTCGCCGTCGCCACTCATCCGTCCCTCGATCAGCAGCGAGCAGCGCCGCCGCCGGTTTTTTGGATTGGCCGGATCACAGACGCCCCAATTGCCACCAATGCGCGGCACCCCGCCGGAGGAGCCGCTGCCCATGATGGTGGCGGTGATGTGGGTTGAGGCGGCCATCTAGAGTCCCGTTTTGGCAAACAGGCGAGCAAAATTCTGCGTTGTCTCGGTGCCAATCGTCTCGAGCGAGATGCCCCTCACCTTGGCCAGTGCTTCGGCGGTGAAGCGCACGTAGGAGGGCTCATTCGACTGCCCGCGATGCGGTACCGGCGCGAGATAGGGTGCATCCGTTTCGACGAGAATGCGGTCGGCTGGCGCGAAGCCGGCAACCTCTCGGATCGTCTCGGCATTCTTGAAGGTGATGATCCCCGAGAACGAGATGTACCCGCCAAGCGCTAGTCCGCGCCGGGCCAAATCGATCCCGGCCGAGAAGCAATGGAGGACGAAGGGGAAGGCGCCCTTCCCGGTCTCCTCCTCGAGGATCGACGCGGTGTCCTCGTCGGCCGAACGCGAATGGATCACCAGCGGGAGCCCGGTCTCGCGCGCCGCCGCGATATGGCGGCGGAATCCGGTCGCCTGGGCGGCGTAGTCGCCCTCGTAGTGGTGGTCGAGCCCCGCCTCGCCGATCGCGACGCAACGGGGATGGGCGGCGAGCCGCACGAGGTCGGCGGTCTCGATGTGCAATTCCTCATGCGCGTGATGCGGGTGCGTGCCGACCGAGCACCAGACTTCGGGGTTCTGCTCGGCAATCGCACTGATCTCATCGAACCGCTCAACGCGGGTCGAGATCGTCAAAATGCCGTCAATTCCGTTCGCCCTTGCACGCGTGAGCACACCTGCCCGGTCGGCCGCGAGTTCCGGAAAATCGAGATGGCAATGGCTGTCGATCAGCATTTCAGCCGGCCTTGACGGTCTCGAACTTCTTGAACACCGGCTCAGGGGCCGGCAGCGCCGTCCTCACGGCAATGCCCAAATCCGGGTCGAGCGCGTGTTGCAGCAGCCGCTGATCGGCGGGCACCGCAAGCAGGTCGAGCATCTTCGATGCCGATTCCGGCACGAAGGGCAGCGCGGCAATGGCGCAGCGGCGGACCACGTCGGCGGTGGTCGCAAGGATTGCCCCCATGCGCGCCAGATCGTCCTTTTTCCCCCACGGCGCCTGCTCGGCGAAATAGAGGTTGGCCGCACTCAGCGCCGCGATAAGTTCTGCCGTTGCCTCGTGCAGTTGCTCGGTCACCATGGCGTTTTCCATACGCGAGATCGACGCAATCGTTTCGGCGACAATCTTGTTGTCCTCGCCCGAACCGTCCTGCCGCGGTGGCATCTCGCTGCCGAAATTCTTGGCAATCATCGACAGCGAGCGCTGTGCCAGATTGCCGAAATTGTTGGCGAGCTCGGCGTTGTTGCGATTGACGAATTTCTCGCGGCCCCAGTCGCCATCCTGCCCCCACGAAATCTCGCGCAGGCAATAGAAACGCACCGGGTCGGCGCCGAATTCATCGACGACGCCGATCGGATCGACGACGTTGCCGAGCGATTTCGACATCTTCTTGCCTTCCGACGTCAGGAAGCCATGCGCGAAAACGCGGCTCGGCGTTGGCAATCCGGCGCTCATCAGGAAAGCCGGCCAATACACCGTGTGGAAGCGGATAATGTCCTTGCCGATGACATGCAGATCGGCCGGCCAGAACTTCTGGAACTGGGCGCCGTCGTCGTCGGGAAAACCGACGCCGGTGATGTAGTTGGTCAGCGCATCGATCCACACATACATGACGTGGCCCGGTGCGTCGGGCACAGAAATGCCCCAATCGAACGTCGTTCTTGAGATCGAGACGTCGTCGAGGCCGCCTTTGACGAACGAGACAATCTCATTGCGCCGCTCTTTCGGAGCAATGAAATCGGGCTGCTCGTCGTAGAGCTTCAGCAGCCGCTCGGTGAACGCCGACAGACGGAAGAAATAGCTCGGCTCCTCCACCCAGGTGACTTCTGCGCCCGACGGGGCGAGCTTGGTGCCGTTCGGCCCGTCGGTCAGCTCGGCTGCATCGAAATAGGCTTCGTCGCGCACCGAGTACCAGCCCTTGTAAGTCGACTGGTAGATGTCGCCGGCCTTCTCCATCCGCCGCCAGAGTTCCTGGCTCGACTTGAAATGCCGCTCTTCAGTGGTGCGGATGAAATCGTCGTTGGACAGGTTAAGCCGCGCGGCGAGTTCCTTGAAACGCGCCGAATTGCGGTCGGCGAGCGCGCGGGTTGTTAGCCCTTCGCGTTCGGCGGTCTGCACCATCTTGAGGCCGTGCTCATCGGTGCCGGTCAGGAAGAACACATCGCGTCCCTCGAGCCGCCGCCAGCGGGCGATGGCGTCAGTGGCGATCATCTCGTAGGCGTGCCCGATATGGGGCTCGCCGTTGGGATACGCGATGGCAGTGGTGACGTAATAGGCGTTGCGGGTCATCGGGCCGGTGCTGGTGCGAGCTTGGTCTGGGCGTGCCGCCTGATCTCGTCGAACAGCGAGATCAGCGTCTGCCTTGCGTCGAGGTTGTACTCATCGGCATCGGCGAACGAGCCGGTTGCCTTGTCCCATAGCGTGGTTGCTGAGGCAAGCCGGGCCTTTTGGCTGGATTGGGCGGCTGCCGTGGCCTCACGGGCGATCCAGTCCGTCAGCATTTCCCGGCCGAAGGCGTAGGCCGCGCCGTCCTTGTCGGCGGCTAGGCCCTCGGCAATTGCCAGATAGACCGCTGCCGCCCCGTTGCTTGGCGCTTTGAGCCAGCCTTGCAGTGCCGTCAGCCCGGCATTGTCGCCCAGCGCTAGGGCCTCGAAGCCGCGGCGCGGGCGGCCGGCGGCGAGTTCGACGGCATGCTCTGCGCCCGGCTGGTCGCCGAGGACGCGTCGGACATCGGCGTCACTCAGCGGCCGCAGCGCCACCTGCTGGCAGCGCGACCGGATGGTCGGCAGCAGTCCGCCCGGCCGGTGCGACACTAAAAGGAACAGCGTCTCCGGTGGCGGCTCCTCGAGAATTTTCAGCAAAGCGTTGGCCGAGGACGGATTGCAGTCGTCGATCGCGTCGACGATCACGATGCGGAAGCCGGCGCGGCCACGCGTCATCCGCGACTCCCCGATCAATCCTCGGACCTCCTCGACCCGAATGGCCGTGTAGAAACCTTTGCCGGTGTCGCGCGGCGCTTTTCGCAGGACGCGAAGATTGGGATAGCCGCCCGCTTCGACCTGGGCGGCAACATGGTCGGCGGTCTCGTCGCCGGTCCGGACGAAGACGGCGCGCGCGACGTCGAACGCGAGCGTCGCCTTGCCGATGCCGCGCGGGCCATGCAGAAGCATCCCGCCGGGCAGTCTCGCCGTAACGAGCGCTGCCATGATGGTGGCGCGCGCCGCCTCGTGTCCAATGACCTCTGTCCGGCTCTCCGGCAGCGGCACCCCATTGAGCTGATCGGGCTCGCGAGCGTCGCCCGCGTCGCTCACGCTGTCTGCTCGATCGCGAGTTCTGGAAAACGGCGCGTAATGACGTCCCAGATTTCCTGTTCCAGTGCGTCCTCGCTCTGGCTGGCAGGAATTACGACGCAGCGCTCGGCATTGTTGCGCGCAATGGCGAGGAACGCCTCGCGCAGCCGGCGATGCCAGTCGAGGTCTTCCTTTTCGAAGCGATCGCCGGTGTCAGCGAGCGCCGCCTCGGTCTCGCGTTCGAGCACGCGGCGAAAGGCTGCTTCCGGGTCCATGTCTAGGACGATGGTCAGGTCGGGCTTGTGGCCATTAAGCGCCAGCACCTCAAGCGCATCGATCAGCTTCCCATCGACGCCGCCGGTCAGCCCCTGATAGGCGCGAGTCGAATCCGAGAAGCGATCCGACACTACCCATTTGCCGGCATCGAGATTGGGAGCGATCAATTTGTTGACGTGGTCGAGCCGGGCTGCGGCAAACAGCACCGCTTCGGCGCCTGGTCCCCAGCGTTCGGAGCGACCCTGCAGGATGAATGCACGGATCGCTTCGGCCTTTGGTGTGCCGCCCGGCTCGCGAGTCCGCACGGCCCCAACGGAACGCCTGCCGAGTGACGCAACGAGGCGTTTGACCTGTGTGGATTTGCCGACCCCTTCACCGCCCTCGAAGGTGATGAAGCGCGCATTAGAGTCACGGTCCAGCATCAGGGCAGCCAGCCCAACAGCAATTGCTTGGCGGCATCGGCGGAGCGGCGGAAAATGTCGCCCTGCTCCACCGTTTCCTCAGCATAGAGAGGACTCTGCTGCACTTCCTTGCCATCGCAGAAGACGTGGAGTTTGGCGATCTCCTGACCTTCGGTGACGGGCGGGCGAAGTGGGCCGCGATAGGTCACCGTCGCTGACGGGCAGTTGCTGGCACCCTTGGCCACGAACAGGTCGATCTTGTCCTTGCCGATCAACCCCACGGCCGGTTTATCGCCACCGAAGACGTTGGCGTAGGCCACCACCTTCCCCTTCGGATAGACCGGGATCAGCTCGAACCCGCGCATGCCCCAGGTGATGAGCTTGCGCGCTTCCTCGGCGCGCTCCTTCATCGAGTTGAGCCCGTGCAGCACGGCGATCAGTCGGCGGCCGTCATTGGGGGCGGAGACCACTTCGCCGTATCCCGACTCCTCGGTGTGGCCGGTCTTGAGGCCGTCGACGCCGATGCCGACTTCGAGCAGCGAATTGCGGTTGGGCTGCCGGATCTTGTTCCAGGTGAACTCCGGCATCGAAAAGATCGGATAATATTCGGGGAAGGTCTTGATGATGTAACGGCTGAGGATCGCGAGATCATGCGCCGTTGAATAAAGGTCGGGGTCTGGCAATCCCGTCGAATTGGTGAAGTGCGATCCGGTAAGGCCGATCTGCTTGGCAAGCTGGTTTTCGATGTTGGCGAAAGTCTGCTCAGTGCCGCCTATCCCCTCCGCTAGCGCAATTGCCGCATCGTTGCCGGACTGGACGATCACGCCCTTGAGCAAATCCTCGACCCGTATTTTCGAGTTGAGCACCGCGAACATGGTCGAGCCGCCCGATGACGCTCCGCCATCGCGCCAAGCATGCTCCGAGATGAAAAACTCGTCGTCGAGGCTGAGTTTTTTCTGCTGGAGGTAGGTGAACACCACCGCCAGCGTCATCAGCTTGGCCATGCTGGCCGGTTCGAGCTGGGCGTCGGCGTTCTTGGAAAACAGAACCGTACCGGTCTCGTAGTCGATCAGAGCGGCAAATTTGGCTTTGGTGTCAAAGTCCTGTGCAAACGCCGGGCCTGCCGAAGCAACCCCCCAAAGTGCCGCCAGCAGGATCAAACCCAAGCGAAACCGCATCATTCCAACCAGTTTGCGCCGCCGCGGCGCGACTCTGACTATACCTACTTAGCGACCATTCGGACCGGAAAAGTCAGCAGCTTTTCCTGCACGGCCCTAGTACAGAACTATGTCCGTGAGGCCAAGTTCCTGCGCCATCGCCAGAACATCGGCACGGGCGACGCCCGGCTTAAGATGAGTCATCGTCAAACGTGTGGCCGGGCGACCGTTGGAATCGACAATGTCCTCATCAACGGCGCCCAGCATGGCAAAATCCTCGGCAATCGAGATCGCTGCGACCTGGTCGTTGAACACACCCAGTTCGAGTTTGATCTTGCGGGCGTCGTCATCGACTGAGGCCTTCCAGTCGTCGAGTGCGCCCGCACGGGTCGCCATCGCATTGGCAGCGTCAACAGCACCGTTGATGGTCTTGTCGGTCGGCGCTTCCGTGTACCCGAACATGCCGATGATGTCGCCAATTAGCCCGCCCGACAGCGGATCCCGGCTTTTCGGGCCAGAGACGCTGGGCCTCCGGAGGGGCGCCGGCGCCGACGCGAACGCCACCCGGGTGTCACCCTGCTCTTCGACCCGCGTCGTGGTGTTGACCGACGCCATCAGCATACGGCTGTCGTCGCCGTTGAGCGGCGCCGGGCCGACATAGGCGATCTGGATCTGCGCGCTGCCGGTGTTGACGAAGCCGAGCACCGAGGCAGTCTGATAACTCAGATCGGCAACGCGTCCCTGCATGTATGGCCCGCGATCATTGATGCGGACCAGCACCGAGCGGCCGTTCTCGAGATTGGTGACGCGCGCATAGGACGGGATCGGCAGCACCGGGCTCGCCGCGGTGAGGTAATACGCGCCGAAGATTTCGCCATTGGCAGTGCGCCGGCCGTGGAAGTCCTGGCCATACCAGGAGGCCTCGCCGGTCGCCACATAGCCTGGCCCGTCGACCGGCCGGTAGGTGACGCCGCGCACGACATAGGGCTTGGTGCCCATGTAGCGGCCGCCGCCATGCGGGGGATATTTCGCGGTGGTGACACGCGGCGACACCGCAACGCCGAATTCCTTGGAGGTGAAAGCGGCGCGTTTGACGTGGCTATGGTTGGTCGCGCACGCCGCGATCAGCGGCGCCATCACAACCAGCAGCGCCGCAAGACGCCATTCACGCAAACGCAACAACACGAAACGCACCTCGAACCCGACCCGAGGCGCATTTTAGCAACACCGCCAAGGCTTTCGGGGACCATCAGGGATCGTGGTTGCGACCGAGTTAATTTGAGCGAAATTGACTCGATCTCAAACCTACGACGCGGCCCAGATCTTCAGTGCCGCGTTTACCAAATCGGGCTGTTCCAGCAACGCCAGGTGGCCGGCGCGCGGGATGATGGCGAGTGTACTGCCGGCAATCCCCTCGTGCATCTCGCGGGCCGCGTCGGGCGGCGTGATCTGATCGCCCTCCCCCACCAGCACCAATGTCGGCACGTCGATATTCGCCAGCGTCGGCCGGGAATCCGGCCGGCCGATGATCGCTTCCTGATGACGGACGTACGCCTCAGGCCCATTGGCGCCAGCCATGGCGCGGTGGATCGAATAGAGCCGCGAGTCGATTGTGTTGTCGGGGTGCACCGAAGCCGGAAAGGACTGCTCGATCACCACGCTGAACTTCCCCGCCTGCGCGTGTTCGATCCGCCGCCGCCGCGTCTCGCTCGCTTCGGCCGTGTCGGGCCGCGCCGTGGTATCGAGCAGCGCCAGTTTCAGCACCCGCTCTGGCGCTTGCCGAACGATCTCGAAGGCGAGGTATCCGCCGAACGAAAAACCGGCCAGGGCAAAACGCGGCGGCGCGTCGGCCAGAATCTTGCGGGCGATTGCGGCAATGCCCTCACCCTCAAGAGGACTGGCGATGGTCACCGGCCCCGTCTGCCACAGGACAGTCGACGCCGGGCCATAGACTCGGGCATCGCAATTAAGGCCGGGAATGAGCAAGAAGGGCGTCATGGGGATCACGAAAAGCTGTTTCTCGTTCCCTCGTTAGCGCAAAAAACCGTGACTTGTCCGGCCTCTGGCAATCACATAAAGATATCTTTATATCCCACTCCGCAGGTTTGGGCGCGGCTCAGCCGCGAGAGGATGATCCAATGACGACACTTCCGCCCCAAAATGATGTCCGCGCTGCCCTCACCGCGGCAGCCAAGGAGCGCATCCTGGTGCTCGATGGCGCGATGGGGACGATGATCCAGCAGTTGAAACTCGACGAAGCGGGTTATCGCGGCGAGCGCTTCAAAGATTGGATCAAGGACGTCCGCGGCAACAATGATCTGCTGATCCTGACGCAGCCCGATGCGATCCGGGCGATCCATCTCGAGTATTTTCTCGCGGGCGCCGATATCTGCGAGAGCAACACGTTCTCGTCCACCTCGATTGTCCAAGCCGACTACGGCATGGAGGCGCTGGCCTATGAACTGAACGTCGAGGGCGCGAAGCTGGCGCGCGAGGCGGCGCAACTCGCGTTTGAGACGGACGGCAAGCGCCGCTTCGTCGCCGGGGCGCTCGGGCCGCTCAACAAGACCGCGTCGATGTCGACCGACGTCAACAACCCCGGCCACCGCAACGTCACGTTCGACCAGATCGCCGCGTCCTATGCGGAAGCGATCAACGGGCTGATCGACGGCGGCGCCGATTTGTTGCTGTTCGAGACCATCACCGACACGCTCAATACCAAGGCCGGGATCTTCGCTGCGCAGAAGATCTTTGCCGAGCGCGGTTTTGAGCTGCCGATAATGATCTCGGGGACGATCACCGACCTGTCGGGCCGCACGCTTAGCGGCCAGACTCCATCGGCGTTCTGGTACTCGGTGCGGCACTCCCGCCCCCTCACCATTGGGCTCAACTGCGCGCTCGGCGCAGACGCCATGCGGCCCCACATCGCCGAGCTGTCGAATGTCGCTGACACCTTCGTCATGGCCTACCCGAATGCCGGCCTGCCAAACGAGTTCGGCGGCTATGACGAGAGCCCCGAATTCATGGCGCGTCAGATCGAAACCTTTGCCCGCGAGGGGCTGGTCAACATCATCGGCGGCTGCTGCGGCACAACGCCCGACCATATCCGCGCCTTCGCCGAGATGGCCGCCCGCCACAAGCCGCGCGTCATCCCGGACGTGCCGGCGCTGCTGCGGCTTTCCGGCCTTGAGCCATTCACGCTGACCAAAGAGATTCCGTTCGTGAACGTTGGCGAACGCACCAACGTCACCGGCTCGGCCCGCTTCCGCAAACTCATCACCGCCGGCGATTTCACCGCCGCGCTCGAAGTCGCCCGCGACCAGGTGCAGAACGGCGCGCAGATCATCGACGTCAACATGGATGAAGGCCTGATCGACTCCGAAAAAGTGATGGTCGAGTTCCTCAACTTACTCGCCGCAGAGCCCGACATCGCTTGCGTGCCTCTGATGATCGACAGCTCGAAATTTGCTGTGATCGAAGCCGGGCTGAAATGCGTGCAGGGCAAGCCGCTGGTCAATTCGATCTCGATGAAAGAGGGTGTCGACAAGTTCCTCGAAACCGCCCGGCTCGTCCGCTCCTATGGGGCGGCCGTTGTCGTGATGGCGTTCGACGAGCAGGGCCAGGCCGACACCGAGGCGCGCAAGGTCGAGATCTGCGCCAAGGCCTACAAGCTGCTCACCGAGGACGTCGGCTTTCCGGCCGAGGACATCGTCTTCGATCCCAACATCTTCGCCGTCGCCACCGGTATCGACGAGCACCGCAACTACGGGGTCGATTTCATCGAGGCGATCCGCAGGATCACGGCGACCCTGCCGCACGTCCATATCTCGGGCGGCGTATCGAATTTGAGCTTTTCGTTCCGCGGCAACGAGCCGGTGCGCGAGGCGATGCACTCGGTGTTCCTCTACCACGCCATCCAGGCGGGCATGGACATGGGGATCGTCAATGCGGGCCAACTCGCTGTCTATGACTCGCTCAATCCGGAGTTGCGCGAGGCGTGCGAGGACGTCATCCTTAACCGCCGCGAAGATGCAACCGAGCGGTTGCTCGACCTGGCCGAACGCTACAAGGGCGGCGCGGCGCAGGAGGGCAAGGCCAAGGACATGACTTGGCGCAACGGTTCGGTCGCTGACCGCATTTCGCATGCGCTGGTCAACGGGATTACCGAATTCATCGACGCCGATACCGAGGAGGCCCGCCTCGGCTCAGAGCGCCCGCTGCATGTTATCGAAGGCCCGCTGATGAGCGGCATGAGCGTCGTCGGAGATCTGTTCGGGACGGGGAAGATGTTCCTGCCACAGGTGGTCAAGTCCGCCCGCGTGATGAAGCAGGCCGTGGCGCATCTTCTGCCCTTCATGGAGGCGGAAAAAGGTGCCGATGGCGAAGTGCAAGGTGTCAGATCGGCCGGCAAGATCCTGATGGCGACGGTCAAGGGTGACGTTCACGACATCGGCAAGAACATCGTCGGCGTAGTTTTGAGCTGCAACAATTACGAGATCATCGATCTCGGCGTTATGGTGCCGACGGCCAAGATTTTGGAGACCGCCAGGCGCGAGAAGGTCGACGTCATTGGCTTGAGCGGCCTCATAACGCCGTCGCTCGACGAGATGGTTCATGTCGCCTCCGAGATGGAACGCGAGGGTTTTGATATTCCCCTCCTCATCGGTGGGGCGACGACCAGCCGCGTCCATACTGCGGTGAAAATCCACCCGCAATATCACAGCGGGCCGACGGTCCATGTGCATGACGCCAGCCGCGCCGTCGGTGTCGTTTCGGCCTTGCTCAGCAAGGAGCAGCGGCCGGCTTATGTGGCTGACGTCAAGGCCGAGTACGAGAAAGTCGCCGCCAAGCACGCGCAGAGCGAGCTCGAAAAGCAGCGCCTGCCGTTGATAGCGGCCCGCGCGAATGCCTTCAAAACCGACTGGGCAAACTACACCCCGCCCAAGCCGACTTTCCTCGGCACTAAAGTGTTCGATAGCTACGATCTGCACGAGCTGAGCCGCTACATCGACTGGACGCCGTTCTTCCAGGCCTGGGAGATGAGGGGGCGCTACCCCGGCATTCTCAATGACAAAGTACAAGGAACCGCGGCGCGGCAGCTCTGGGATGACGCACAGGCTATGCTCGCCGAGGTACTTCAGAAGAACTGGTTTCGGCCCAAGGCGGTGATCGGCTTCTGGCCGGCCAACAGTGTCGGTGACGACATTGAGCTGTTCACCGACGACAGCCGCAGCGAGGAACTGGCAAGGCTGTACACGCTGCGCCAACAGCTTTCGAAGCAGAAGGACAAGCCGAATTTGGCGCTGTCCGACTTCATCGCGCCCACCGGAACGCCCGATTATATCGGCGCCTTCGTGGTCACGGCTGGGCTGGAGGAGCACCTTATCGCCGAGCGCTTCGAGCGCAAGAACGACGACTATTCCGCCATTGTCATCAAGGCGCTCGCCGACCGCTTCGCGGAGGCATTTGCCGAGGCGTTGCACGAGCGAGTCCGCAAAGAGTTCTGGGGGTACGCTAGGGATGAATCGATCTCGCCCGACGAGTTGATCCAGGAGAAGTACCGCGGCATCCGCCCGGCGCCGGGTTATCCGGCGCAGCCAGACCATACAGAAAAGACCACGCTGTTCCGCCTGCTCAATGCCAGGCAGCGGATCGGTGTGGAGCTGACCGAAGGCTACGCGATGTGGCCCGGTTCATCGGTGAGCGGCCTCTATTTCAGCCACCCGGAGGCGTATTATTTCGGCGTCGCCAAGGTCGAACGGGATCAGGTCGAGGACTATTCCAAGCGCAAGGGTATGGCAGCGCGTGAGGTCGAGCGTTGGCTCGGTCCAGTGCTCAACTATACGCCGGTGCCGGAGAAAGTGATCTCGTGACCAGTCCTTTCGACCCAGTTGCAAGCTCGATCCCGGTGACCGTCGTCATCCACGGGCCCGTCAGTGCCGGTTCGGGCGCAAAACTGCTGCATCTCGAACCTGCGCTGCACGCACACGATCGAGGCAACGAGTGCGTCGCCTGCGCGGCGCGTGGCGACATTCGCGCCCTGTTGTTCGATCTGCTGCAATCGTCGCGTAGCGAGCAGCGGCCGCTGACCGAGGTGGTCGTCGACGCGTCCGACCTCACGGACGCCAAACCCATCATCGACCGCCTTGAGCGTGGCGTCGTGCCGGCGTTTGGGCTGCGCGATCACACCGTGGCGCGTAGCTTCCATCTGAGCCGCGTCATTTGACCACGGCCGCTGCCCCGCCGTCGCGGACGCTGCTGGTTCTGACCATCGTGATCGTTGCCGCGTTCACTGTCCTGCGGCTCATCACGGCCGCCAGCCTCGATCTGCGCTCGGATGAAGCCTACTACTGGACGTGGTCGCACGAAGCGGCGCTGTCGTTCCTCGATCAGCCCCCGATGGTGGCCTGGTTCGAGCGCTTCGGCGAATTGATCTTTGGCGACACGCCGATCGGTGCGCGGTTTGCGCAACTCCTCGCTTTCCCTGTCACTGCGCTGTTGCTCGCCGACGTCGCCCGCCGCCGGACCGGCAGTTGGAACGCCGCTCTGTTCGTCGTTCTGGCGCTCGAATGTACGCTCAACTACGCGTTGTTCGTCGTCGTGGTCGAGCCGAGCATTCCGCTGCTGCTGTTTACGAGTGTCATCCTGTGGGCGCTCTGCCGGCTCGACGAGACGATGGATGCGCGATGGTGGCTGCTTATCGGTATCTCCGGCGGACTGGCGCTGCTCAGCAAATACATCGTGCTCCTGCTGGCGCCGGCGCTGCTGGTTTTCCTGCTGCTCACGCCGAGACATCGGCGCTGGTTCGCGACGCCGTGGCCTTACATCGCCGTCGCCATGGCCGCCGTGCTGTTCCTGCCCGTGCTGATCTGGAATGCCCGGCACGACTGGGCGTCGTTCGCCTTTCAGGGCATTCGGCTCGGGTCGGGACATAACGCGGCCGCCGGCGACCTGCTTCGGTTCCTGATGTACGAAAGCCTCTGGGTCGGCCCGGTCCTCGCCATCGCAACCGTCTGCGGCGCCCTCGTCCTGTTAGTTCGCGCACTCTACCGGTCGCAGCCAGTCGAGGCCGCCATGGCGATCGCATTTCTGTTTCCGCTCGGCTTCTTCCTTCTGCGGTCACTGACCCTGCAGATCAATCAGTCCTGGGCGTGGTTCGTTTGGCCCATCGGTATCCTGTCGCTCACTTTGGCGCTGCCCTGGGGCCGTGCGCCACGTGGCATCGCAGCGCTGACCACCGTGATCGCCATCACCGGCCTGCCGGTGGTCGCGGCGCTGTTCTACCACGCTGCTTTGGATCGTTCGGTATGGCTCGGGCGCGGCGATCCGTTTGGACAGGATGCCGGTTTCGGCGCGATGGCCGACCAGGTGCTGACCGACGCGAAGTCGCACGGTGCTGGCTGGATCGCCACGACCGACTACCGGACTTACGCCAATCTGCTCTGGCATATCGGGCGCGACATTCCGGTCATGCAGATCAACCAGCGCGTCCGTTTCCTCGATTTTGCGTGGCGCGACGCCACGCAGTTCAGCGGCAAGGGGCTCTACGTTCATTTCGGAGTGGCCGACCCGCTGCTCGCCAATGCTCATCTGACGCCCGTGGAAACCCTGCCCGTCAGTTGGCGCGGTGTGGAAATGCAGACGATTGCGGTCGACGCTCTCGAAGGCTTCGTGCCCGAACTGTACCCCGCACCCGGCTCGCCGGCCTACGTGTGGTGAGCTAAGCGGCGAGTTCTTCCTCGGCCGTAACGCGGTTGCGTCCGGCGCCTTTCGCGGCGAAGAGGCAACGATCGGCGCGGTCGACGAGGCGCGAGATCGTGTCGTTGGTCTGGAACACCGCGACGCCGATCGACACGGTGATGCCGCCCAGTACGCCATTGCCCAGCACGGCCCGCAGATCGTTCTCGACGATGGCGCGTCGGATGCGGTCGGACATTTCGTGCGCGGCAGCGAGTCCGGTCTTCGGGAATACAACCAGGAATTCGTCGCCGCCCGGACGCCCGACGAGGTCGCCGTCGCGGACCGAGACTAGCAAAGCTCTGCTGACGATGCGGAGCACCTCGTCGCCCACCTGATGGCCGTAGCGGTCGTTCAATGACTTGAAATGATCGATGTCGACCACAGCGCACGCCAGATCGGTCTGCTGCTCGCGTCGCTCGCCCAGGATCCGGGTCAGTTCGACATCGAGCCCGGCCCGGTTGGCGAGACCGGTCAGCGGATCGCGCGACATGCTGTCCCTGGCGAGCTGGATTTCGGCATGGGTCGTCTTGAGCTCGACTTGCGCCTCCTGGAGTTCGCGCCCGAGGCTGGCATTGGCGTCGCGCATCGTTTCGTTGGTCGCGTGCAGCCGCGCAACCCAGTCCTTCAGCAGCGCAGCGTCGATTTGTGGTTCTGCAAACTGCGCCGTCGCGTCCCGCAGCGAGGCCGATTGCGCCTGCGAGGCCCGCGCGCTTTCCCCGATCAGCAGGTCGAGGGTGACTAGTCGCTCGGTCATCCGCGCGATGGCACGATCGACCGCCTCGGTCCTCTCGTAGGGTTCAACGAACTCGGCATAAAGCCGTTCGCCAACGGCGTCGCTGCCGCGCTCGCCTTCAGCGAGAATGTCGCCGACCCGGCTTGAGAACAGCCCCTGCACGCCGGCCACGTAGTCGTACAAAAGCCTGTAGAAAGCCGGCAGGGGCGACACCTGCGCGCGCTCGAGCAATTGCAGCACCGCCAGTCCGCGGCTCGCACCCAGATCGATCGCCGCGATTCTTGCGACCACTTTACCCGCCCCCAAGGCCCCGTTCTGGACCCTTGCAGACGAATGTTATTCCGCAATCCGTTCAGAAAGGCTTACGCACGCGTCAGACGCTTCCCGGGCTTTACGGCGTCAGATCCTGCGGCGGGACCAAGCCGTTGATCAGGCTCGCGGTGGTCACCGTATTGGCGAGCAGGCAGGCGATGGTCATCGGCCCGACACCGCCCGGCACTGGCGTGATCGCGCCCGCCACTTCCGCTGCCGCAGCGTAGTCCACGTCGCCGAGCAGGCGGGTCTTGCCTTCGCCGCGTTCGGGCGCCGGGATGCGATTAATGCCGACGTCGATCACAGCAGCGCCAGGTTTGATCCAGTCGCCCTTAATCATCTGCGGACGGCCAACGGCGGCAACGACGATATCGGCCTGGCGCACTATGTCGGGCAAACCTCGGGTGCGCGAGTGCGCGATGGTCACCGTGCAGTTCTCGCGCAGCAGCAATTGCGCGATTGGTTTTCCCACGAGGTTCGACCGGCCGACCACCACCGCATGCAGCCCGGACAGCGACCCCAGCGTATCGCGCAGCAGCATCAGGCAACCGAGCGGCGTGCATGAGACTGGCCCTGGCATCCCGATAGTCAGCTTGCCCACGCTGGCCGGCGTGAAGCAGTCGACATCCTTGTCTGGTGAGATCGTCAGGATGATTTTCGTCGGATTGATCTGCTTGGGCAGCGGTAATTGCACCAGTATGCCGTGGATTTTCGGATCGCGGTTCAGCCGCTCGACCAACGCTAGCACCTCGGCTTCCAGCGTATCCTCGGCAAGCTCGTATTTTTCCGAGTACATTCCCATCTCGACCGTCTGCTTGGCCTTCTGGGCGACATAGATCTCGCTACCGGGGTCATGCCCGACGATCACCACGGCGAGGCCCGGCGTAATGCCATGTTCGGCTTTCAGCCGCGCCACGTGCCCGGCGATGCGTTCGCGCAATCCGGCCGCATAGGCCTTTCCGTCGATGATCTGTGCAGTCATTCGCCACCTCGTGGCCGGGCTATTTCACAACGTCGCCTTGATCTCAACCCCTGCGAGGAACAACGCAGCCCTGACGGTTCGGGCAATCGCGACGGCGTCGGGCGTATCGCCGTGAATGCAAAGCGACCGGGCAGTCGTGTAGACGATACCGCCGTCGACTGCGACGATCTCGCCGGACTGGGCGAGGCGGACGGCGCGCGCGGCGATCGCGACTTTGTCGTGCAACACACTGTCGGGCATCTGCCGGGCCACCAGCAGTCCGCCCGGCTGATACGCCCGGTCGGCATAGGCCTCGCAGATGGTGCGGAATCCCAGCGCCTCGGCGGTTTCCGACTGCGCCGAGTTGTCAATGGCGAGGATCGCCATGTCGCGTACGAGGCCTTCAACCGCTGCAAAGCACAGGGCGGCGATCGCCGGTTCCTCGGCCGCCATGTTGGCAAGTGCGCCGTGCAGCTTCACATAGCGCACCGGCCAGCCCTCCTCCTCACCGAGTTCAACCAGGGTGCGGACTTGCGCACGGATGGTCGCGTCGAGGTCTTCGGGGGCCAGCACCATGCGTTTGCGGCCGAAATTCTCGCGGTCGGGAAAGCCTGGATGAGCGCCGACCACGACGCCCTTTGCCTTGGCGGCGCGCAGAGCAGCACGCATCGAATCCTCGTCGCCAGCGTGGCCGCCACAGGCGATTGAGGCGGACGAAACGATCTCGAGCATCGCCCCGTCGTCGCCGATCCCCTCGCCAAGGTCGGCATTGAGGTCCAGGGATGCGGTCATCGGGCATGCTCCAGCGTCACCGGCTGGAAGCTGACTTCGCTTCCTGGGCGGAGCTGGGCGAGACGGTCGAGGTCCGCCGTGACGACCGTCGCAACCCGCGGGTAGCCCCCGGTCGGCTGATGGTCGCGCATCAGCACGATCGGCGTGCCGTCGCCAAGGATCTGGATGTCACCCGCGACGATCGCGTCCGACACGAGGCTCAGCTTGCGCTGGGTCTGGAACAGGCCGTCTTCGTCAATAAGCCGCACACCCATTCTGTCGAGGGTCGGCGAGACGCGAAAAATCGTCTCAACGAGACGCTGTCGCACGGCGCGATCGAAGAGATCGGCGTGGAGCCCCCAGAGCACTCGGATCGGGCCACCGCGTGGAGCAGACGCAGCGTGGGCTATAACCGATCCCTCCTCGCCGAAAACGATCCGATCGCCGGCCTTGAGCGCCCTGCCGTTGAGGCCGCCCAGCCCGACCGCGAGGTTGGTCGAGCGGCTGCCGAGCACCGGCGCTATGTCGATTTCCCGCCCGAAACGCAGGTAGCCGTAGTTGCCCGCGGGACCGGGTGTGATCTCGACGGTGTCACCCGCGACCAAGCCAACCCGCGCCGGCCATTCGCGCGCATTGCTGTTGACCGATAGCTTGAAGTTCCCGCCAGCGCAGGCCGCGCGCAACGGTCCATCGGCCGTGAAGCTCAGCGCGGCGGCGGTGAATTCGATGGCGGTGCTCCCTGCTCGATCGAGCATCACACCGGCTGCCTCGAACGCGCCTGTGTCCATCGGACCTGAGGCGCTGATGCCGTGCGCCAGCATGCCGAAGCGTCCGGCATCCTGCAGCGTCGCCAGCGGTCCGGCGCGGGTGATCGTAATGACGGTCATGCTACCTCGGTGAAGCGAATGGTGTCGCCCGGGGCGAGGATCGTCGGCGGTAAAGCGGCTGGATTGAAATTCTGGAACGCGGTTCGCCCAATTACATGCCAACCGGTGCGAATCGGGGTCGCGGCGATAGCCGTCTGACCGGCAGCGAAGAGCACGGTCCCAGCGGGCACCATCGGCCGCACCGCCTCGCGCCGCGGCGTCGTCAGGGCCGCGGGGTGAAAGCCGCAATAGACGAAGCCCGGCGCAAAGCCTGTCCCCAGCACCCGCAGCGGGGCGGCGTTGTGGCGGAAGACAAAGTCGTCGCGGTTGAAGCTGAGTTTGGCCGCAATTTCGGGCAGGTCGGCGCCATCGAACGTCACGTTGATGGTGTGCTCGGCACCCGGCGCGGCGGCCCCGTCGGTGCCCATCCGCATCCGGATCTCGCCGCTCAGGCGCATAAAATCGGCGGTTGGCGACAGCCGCAACAGGACCGAAACGAGCCCCGGCGCGATCTCCTCGACGCCCTCCAGCCGGGCGGAGGCGAGTTGTCGCGCCAGCCCGATCGCCGCGCGATTGGCCGCGTCCGACAATTCCTCGGCGAACCGGATCAATAGCGCGCGATCGCCAAGCGGCAGCAGCGTTGGGGTCAGGCTGTCAGTCATGACTCCAAGGGCCCCCGGGCTGGACGAAAAACCCCGAGCAAGCTAAACGCGGGCCGTCGGGCAGGTGGCAGAGCGGTTGATTGCTCCGGTCTTGAAAAGTGTAACGCGTCGTTTTTGCCAGTCACCGCTGGTCCCTATTCGGCCAGAAATCCGGGCCTTTTCTTGGGTTGGTGGCTTAAGCATATCACGTCTAGTCCCCGTCAATAATCAGGCGTCCGGTGCCAATTTCGGTGCCAATATGGGAAGGGCGCGAATTGATACTTGCGGAGTCGGCGGACACTGTTCGCGCGAACGTCGCCTAATCAGCAGGGTCCAGCGATGATTGATCCCCTCCAGGTCGGCAGCGGAAGCGACACTCCAGATCAAGCCGTGCTCCGCGCGCTGACGCAGGTTGCGCAGCTTATTGCGAACCGAGACGTCGACCCGGTCCATGGGTCTGCATTGAGCCAGGAAGAGACCGCATCGCTTCGAGTGGCGCTCGAGCAGCATCCGGTCTTTGGGCAGCCCAAGCATGTATTCGCAGCTGGTGGCCATAAGCAGCTCCAGCTTCACCCAAGTGTCGTTGCACAGACCCTCTCTCGCGCGCTGCCGAAGCGCGGCCCGGACCAAACGCTGGCCTGGCTCCATAAAGTTCGCGCGCTCGACAGTGTGAAAATCCGGAGGTGTGCTGAACTTTTCGGAGTCAAAGCTGGCGCCGCTGGTCCGGTCACCCTGTCTAATGGGGTTACGATTCTCGCAGTGGAGGACATGCGCTCCTCGTGGCAGGCGGACCAGGCCAAGCGAGCGGCACAGACATTCGACCACTGGGCATCAGACGCTCTGGGCGCCCGAGGCACCGCAATGTTCCAAATTAAGGAGGCTCGGCTCGTTGCAGTGCTGCCCGTGAGAAGCGGTATTTCGGAATTCCAAGACCTCGAGGACGTGGCACTTGGCCTAAGCATCGCGTCGCCTGAGACAAATGCTATTATCGGTTCCTCCTGGGCAGAATTCGAGGACGCAGATCTCCACGATGCCGAGTTTGGTTGGGGGTTCAGCCCGATGCGGTCTGAGGGCAACTTTCCCTTCAATGAGCGCGAAATCACTGCCGAGCACGTGGGGTGGATAGAGCGATTTCTGGCCCTGAGCGGAGACACAAGGAAAGCCTGCTC
>JBDTLB010000090.1:0-73114 GCA_039934955.1 Devosia sp. | reverse complement strand
GAATTCGACGCCGGGGCACTGTCACTGCCGGCGCCGGCCTTCATGGCGCGCGCCGCCGGCACCATCACGGTGCCGCTCGGCGACCGCTTCGGCCTGCAGGCGGACCTGACGGCGGCGTCGGCGCCCGGTTTCACCACCAGCGCCGCGCTGCACGTCTTCACCCGCGACACCGCCTCGTACCTGATCGGCGGCACCCTCGGCCTCGTCCTCTCGCCCGGCTCCATTGTCGTCGCGGCAGGCCCGGAGGCCGAACTCTACCTCGATCGCTGGACCCTCGAAGCCTGGGCCGGCCTGGCCGTCGTTCATCCGAAAGCCCCGGCGCCGACCCGCATCGGCCCGTTCGTCATGGCCGATGTCGGCTATTACGCGACCGACAATTGGCGCTTGAGCCTCGGCGTGTCGTCCCTCGACGGCTACAATTCCGTGCAGTTCGGCACCGAATATCTGTTCGACAATTTCGACCTGCCGGTCGCCGCCACCACCGAGGTCAGGATCGGCCAGGACGGCGCCGTGCTCGCCACGCTCGGCCTCCGGGCCTATCTCGGCGCGCCGTCGAAATCGCTGCTCCGCCGCCACCGCGAGGACGACCCCTCCGACCGCAGCACCGCCCTCTACGCCGCCGCCGGCGGCACGACGCTCAACACGCCGCATAGCGCGCCGCCGGCCTCGCCTTCCGCCAGCGCCGGAGGTTCAGAAGGTGTGGGAGATACCGAGGAGCCTGAGGAGGCGGGCGGTACCGGCAACGAAGGTGGCGGAGACGCGCAGGACCCCGAAGAGCCCAGCAACGGGTGCCCTCCGCCGAAGACCATACTTGAGTGCCTATTTCTCTAAAAGCCTCAGACCCGCCGCTCTGTGATGATCCGCTCGATCGCGCGCTCGAGCGCCGCCAGATCCTCCGGCCGGCTCAGCCGATGCTCGCCATCCGGGATCAACGTCATACTCACCGGGTCGGTCAGCAGATGCTGCACCAGCTTCATCGCGTGCTCCTTGGGCACATCCCGGTCACGCGCGCCCTGCAAAATCGACACCGGACATCCCGTCTCGATCGCCCGCCCAAACAGCCTGTGCTGGCCGCCATCCTCGATCAGTGCCCGGTTGATCCGGTACGGCTCGGACGCATATGCCGACGGCGTGTCGACGAACCCCTGCGTCTCCAGCAGCTTCTGATATTTCTTCGGCATCTGGCTGAGAATCAGTTCAGTCATGTCGACCGCCGGCGCGATCAGCACCAGCCCCTGCACCCGCTCGATCCCCCGCCGCCGCAGCGCCCGCACCAGCAGGAGCGCGATCCAGCCGCCCATCGACGAGCCCACCAACACCTGCGGCCCGCTGGTCGTATCGAACACCGCTTCGGCCTCCTCCAGCCACCGGCTGATGGTGCCCAGATTGAAATCGCCGCCCGACTGGCCGTGTCCCGAATAGTCGAATCGCGTCACCCCGAGCCCGTGGCTTTGCCCGAATGCATCGACCGCCGCCGCCTTGCTGCCGGTCATGTCCGAGCGGAAACCGCTGAGCCACATCAGCCCCGGCGCCCGCCCGGCCCGCCGCAGCATGGCGATCTGCCGGTCTCCCACCTCGATAAATTCGGCCAAATCGCTCACGCCGCGCAACTCCGCCACAGGCTTTGACATTTCCATTTTGATCCTGTCCAGCGCATTGACTTTGTGAGGGTAAGTCACGATTTTAGCGGCGCTTCTCCACCCGTATCGCCAACCGCAGAAGGACATCTGTCATTCGCCGACCAATGAGACCTGTTACGCCCCAGAAAGATGGGCCGCTTTCAAACGAGGATATTCAAAGCCCCGACGTCCAATTGATTGATGCCGAAGGCGTCAACCAGGGCGCCATCAAGACGAAAGACGCCATAGCACAGGCCCAGGAACTGGGCCTCGATCTGGTGATCATCGCCGCCAATTCGACCCCGCCCGTCGCCAAGATGCTCGATCTTGGCCGCTTCAAATACGCTGCGCAGAAAAAAGCTGCCGAAGCGCGCAAGAAGCAGAAGGTGATCGAGGTCAAGGAAATCCAGCTTCGCCCCAACATCGACACCCACGACTACGAGACCAAGATGAAGGCGGTCAGCCGCTTTCTTGAGGATGGCGACCGCGTCAAGGTCACCATGCGTTTTCGCGGCCGCGAAATGGCCCACCAGGACATCGGTATGGGTCTGCTGGTCAAGGTGCAGCAACAGATGGAGCCGGTCGCCAAGGTCGAATCCTCGCCCCGCTCCGAAGGTCGCCAGATGGTGATGGTGCTCGCCCCCAAGTGAGGCTGGCCGGCCAAAGGGCGCCAAATATCAGTGGATTCGAAGGGCGGCGAGGGTGCCGCCCTTTTGATTTTCTTAGCATCTGCATGATACATAACGTCTTATGAGCTTCGATCAGCGCGACACTATCGGCTTTCAGGCGGCGCAATTGGCGCGGTTGATCGCCAACCGGCTGCGCGACGCGCTCGCGCCGCTGGATTTGATGCCCGCCCAGGTCGCCTCGCTCATCGAAATCGGCCGCGCCGAGGGCCTGACCCAGAAAGAACTGGTCGAGCGCCTCGATGTCGAGCAGCCCGGCGTCGCCCGCACCCTCAATGGCCTCGAGGCCCATGGCTGGATCACCCGGCAAGCCAGGGCCGGCCGCTCGCAGGGGCTGTATTTGACCGATCGCGCCAGATCGGTGCTGCCCGATGCAGCCCGGCTCGCCGCCGAGATCAACCGCCAGGCCCTCGCCGAACTCAGCAAGACCGAGCAGGCGCATTTGATCGACCGCCTCGGCGAAGTCATCGCGGGCCTCAAAACCGCCTGACACGGCTTGCCTTCCTGCTTGCCTTCTTGGGCTCTCCTCACTATACAGCCGCCTTCCAACCGGATCGCCCGGCCGAAAGGCATGCCGTGGCAATCCTGAACGCGGGGCCAATATCGGGTCCGCACCCACTCTCAGGGAACGCAAAATGCCAAAAATGAAGACCAAGTCAGGCGCTAAGAAGCGCTTCAAAATGACTGCGACGGGCCGCGTCAAAGCGGGCGTCGCAGGTAAACGGCACCGCCTCTCCAGCCACAACGCCGACTACATCCGCCGCAACCGAGGGACCAAAATCCTGAAGAAGGGCGATGAGAGTCTGGTGAAGTGGTACATGCCGTACAATCGATAAGGAGAGCGTGAATGTCCCGAGTTAAACGCGGCGTAACCAACCACGCCCGACACAAGAAAGTTCTCAAGGCTGCCGAAGGTTTTTACGGCCGCCGCAAGAACACCATCCGTGCCGCCAAGGCCGCTGTCGACAAGGCCGGCCAGTATTCCTACCGCGATCGCCGGAACAAGAAGCGCAGTTTCCGCGCTCTTTGGATCCAGCGCATCAACGCCGCGGTGCGCGAGCATGGCCTGACCTATGGCCGATTTATCGACGGCCTCCTGAAGGCTGAGATCGCGGTCGACCGTAAGGTGCTTTCCGATATCGCCATCACCGAGCCCGCCGCCTTCGCCGCGCTTGTCGCGCAGTCGAAGAAGGCGCTGGCCTATCTCGGCGAGATCGAAAAGACGACTGCCGAGCGCGTCGCCTAAAGCGACCGTCTCCCTAGCCTTTCTCGAGGCCTCAAGCTAAGCCTTGCGCCGCCCGACCGGGTATGGCGCGGGGCTTTTTTGTTTGTCTGCGCAAACCGAGATTTGTCCATGAGCCTCACCGACGATATCGCCCGCCTGAAGACCGACCTGACCGCCGCCATCGCTGCGTCGTCCGACGAGACCGCACTCGATGCCGTGCGGGTCGCGGCCCTCGGCAAGAAAGGCTCGGTCTCGGCGCTGCTCGCCTCGCTCGGCACCATGGCGCCCGAGGAGCGCAAGACCGCCGGTCCTGCCATCAACGGCCTCAAGACAGAAATCGCCGGCCTGATCGACGCCAGCGGCACCGCGCTGCGCGGCGCCGCACTCGACGCGCGCCTCCAGTCCGAGCGCCTCGACGTCACGCTGCCGGTCGGTGCTGCGCCGACCACCGAGGGCCGCATCCACCCGATCAGCCAGGTCTGGGACGAGATCACCGCGATCTTTTCCGACATGGGCTTCAAGATCGCCGAAGGTCCCGACATCGAGACCGATTGGTACAATTTCACCGCGCTGAATTTCCCCGAGGGGCACCCGGCGCGCGAGATGCACGACACCTTCTTCCTGCAGCCCGGACCCGACGGCACCCGCAAGGTGCTTCGTACCCACACCTCGCCGGTGCAGATCCGGGTGATGAAGCAGTCCAACGAAAAGCCGGCCGCGTCCTATCTCACAGCGCCGATGGAGCCACCGATCCGCGTCATCATGCCGGGCCGCACCTATCGGCACGATTCCGACCAGACCCACACCCCGATGTTCCATCAGGTGGAGGGGTTGGTGATCGACAAGAGTTCGCATATCGGCCAATTGCGCTGGGTGCTCACCGAATTTCTCAAGGCCTTCTTCGAAGTGCCCAATGTGACGCTGCGCTTCCGGCCGAGCTTCTTCCCGTTCACCGAGCCGTCGATGGAAGTCGACGTCCAGTGCGATCGCTCGGGCGCCGAAGTGAAGATCGGCGAGGGCAGCGACTGGCTCGAGATTTTGGGCTGCGGCATGGTGCACGCCAACGTGCTGCGCAATTGCGGCCTCGACCCAGATGTCTACCAGGGCTTCGCCTGGGGCATGGGGATCGATCGCCTCGCCATGCTCAAATACGGCATGAACGATCTTCGTGCCTTCTTCGACGCCGACAAGCGCTGGCTCGACCATTACGGCTTCCGCGCGTTTGATATGCCGACGCTGTTCGGAGGGCTGAGCAGCTGATGAGCGATATCGCAAGGCCCCCTCACCCGGTGCTGCGCACCGACCTCTCCCCCAAAGGGAGAGGTAGCGATGTGGCACGATCTCGCTCCCGCACCACCTCTCCCTTGGGAGAGAGGTCGGCCGAAGGCCGGGTGAGGGGGCCTTCTTCTTCAACGCAGGCGCGCGCATGAGCGAGCAACAGGACATCGTCACCTTCGTGGTCACCGACATTGAGGCCGATGGTCCGTCGCCGCTCGAGAGCTCGATGCTGAGCTTCGCGTCGGTGGCCTGCGACGTCACCGGCAAGGTACTCGATGAGTTCGAGGCCGTGCTGGAACCGCGTTCCGATCGCAAGCCGCACCCGGTGACGATGGAGTGGTGGAAGACGCAGCCCGAGGCGTGGAAGCATGCCACCGAGAATGCCGAGCCGGCAAACGCCGTGATGAACCGCTATGCCGATTGGGTCGAGGCGCTGCCGGGCTTCCACGTCTTTGCTGCGGCGCCGATGAGTTTCGATGGGCTCTGGATGGATCACTATCTCCAAACTTATGTCGGCGTGCGGGTGCTCGGCCATCCAACCGGCGGGCGCCAGATTTTTCGCGGCGGCGGCGTCGATCTCTACACGATGGCCGGTACCCTGCGCGGCGCCGACTATCTGAAATGGGGCATGCAGCGCGTGCCGCCCGACTGGTACGGCAATATCCCGCACTCCCATCGCGCCATCGACGACGCGCGCGGCTTTGCCAATGTGCTGGCCAAACTCTTTGCGATCTCGGGTGGCTTGCCCAAGATCGAAGCGACCGAAAGTGTCTACAAATGAAGTTCACGCTCGACTGGCTGACAGATCACCTCGAGACGACCGCAACTGCGCCGCAGCTTTCCGACGCGCTGACCATTATCGGTCTCGAGGTCGAAAGCGTCGAGGAACAGGGCAAGGCGCTGCGACCGTTCGTTGTCGCCAAAGTCGTCTCCGCCGAGCCGCATCCCAATTCCGATCACCTCAATCTGTGCAAGGTCGATGCCGGTACCGGCAGCCTGATCGATGTCGTCTGTGGCGCGCCCAATGTGGTCAGCGGCATGAAATCGGTGTTCGCCTTCCCGGGCACCTGGATTCCCGGCAAGGATTTCGAGCTCAAGGCCGGCGTCGTCATCCGCGGCACGCCCAGCAACGGCATGTTGTGCTCTGCCGCCGAACTCCAGCTGAGCGAAGACCATGACGGCATCATCGTGCTCCCCGACGACGCGCCGATCGGTGTGCCCTATGTCGATTACGCCAAGATTGGCGGGGTGGTCTTCGACATCTCGCTGACGCCCAACCGCGGCGACGCTACTGGCGTCTACGGCGTGGCGCGCGATCTCGCCGCCTTCGGCATCGGCACGCTGAAGCCGACCGACATGTCGACAATCCCGTCGCAGGGGACGAGCCCCATCCCGCCATTGCCGCAGAGCTTCGCGGCGGGCGAGCCCAAAGCCATTCGCAAGTTTGCCGGCCGCTACATCAAGGGCGTCACAAACGGTCCATCGCCCGACTGGCTGCAGCAACGCCTGCGCGCGGTCGGCCTCCGGCCAATCAATGCGCTGGCCGACATCACCAATCTCGTTTCGCTCGGCTGGGGCCGGCCGCTCCATGCCTATGATGCCGACAAAATCACCGGCACCCTGCTGCTCCGCAACGCGCGGTCTGGCGAAAAGCTCGACGGTCTCGACGGCCGCACGCATGAGCTCGACACCACGATGTGCGTCATTGCCGACGACACCGGCCCGCTTTGCCTCGGCGGCATTCTCGGCGGTGTTCCTTCGAGCTGCACCGATAGCACCGTCAACGTCTTCATGGAATGCGCCAGCTGGGACCCGCAGGAGATCGCCCGCACCGGCCGCAAGACCGGCATCATTTCCGACGCGCGCTACCGCCTGGAACGCGGCGTCGATCCGGCGCTCACCGAGCCCGGCCTCGAACTCGCCACGCGCCTCGTCATGGAAATCTGCGGCGGCACGCCGATGGAGCCGGCCATCTCGGGCGAAGATGTCTTCCCCGATACAATTGTCGAGTTTCCGCTCAGCGAAGTCCGCCGTCTCACTGGCCTCGACCTCCCGGCCGCGCGGATCACCGAGCTGTTGACCCGGCTTGGCTGCACTGTCTCCGGGACCGGCGCTGTGCTCACCACCAAAATCCCGTCGTGGCGGCCCGACGTGACGCAGAAGGCCGACCTCGTCGAGGAAGTCATGCGCATGGAGGGCGTCGACAAGGTGCCGCTCGACCCGCTGCCGCGCCTCCCGGGTGTGGCGCCACGCATGCTGACGACGATCCAGAACCGCCGCCGTCTGGTCAAACGCGTGCTCGCCGCGCGCGGGCTCGACGAGGCGGTAACCTGGTCGTTCATTTCTGCCGATGCGGCGAAGCGCTTCGGCGGCGGCGCGCCCGAGCTGAAGCTCGCCAACGCCATCGCGGCCGACCTCAGCGACATGCGCCCGTCTCTGTTGCCGGGCCTTCTTGCTGCAATTGGTCGCAACGAAAATCGCGGCTTCCACGATGTCGCGATCTTCGAAGTCGGACAGGTGTTTCTCAGTGACCGGGCGGAAGGCCAGCATACCTATGCGACCGCCGTGCGCGCCGGGGGTCCGGCCAGGACCTGGCAGGGCGGCGCGACGCTGTCGGTGTTCGACATCAAGGCTGATCTCGCGGCCGCACTCGACGCCCTTGGGCACGATCTCGACAAGTTGCAGCTAATCGGCGAAGCGCCGGCCTGGTCGCACCCCGGCCGCGGCGGGCGAGTGCAACTCGGCCCGACCAATATAATCGCCTGGTTCGGCGAATTGCATCCGGCCTGGGCCAGTGAGATGGATCTGACCGGCCCGGTTGTCGCCTTCGAGATCGATCTCGATGCCGTCCCCGAGCCACGCAAGAAAGCCACCAAAGGCAAGGGTGCCCTGAAACTCAGCGACCTGATGCCGGTCGAGCGCGATTTCGCCTTCCTGGTCGATCGTGACGTGTCCGCCGCCGTTCTGCTGCGTGCCGCCCGCAATGCCGACAAAGCGCTGATCACCGAAATCGGCATCTTCGATCTGTTCGAGGGCAAGGGCGTCGCCGACGGCAAGAAATCCGTCGCCATCCGCGTCACGCTGCAGCCGACCGACAAGACGCTGACCGACGAGCAGATCGAGAAAGTTGCCGCTGCGATCGTCGCGGCTGTCGGCAAGGCAACCGGCGGTACGCTGCGCGGATGACCGCCGCGACACTCCCCGTCGCCAATTCCTACGCGGCGCTGCCATACGAAAGCCGCGTGCGCCGCCTGCCGCGCGGCCCCGAACGCAAACGTCCGGCGACATTCAACAGCGTATTCGACGACAGAACGCTGTTCTACGATTGCTTCTGGCACATGGATGGCGTCCGCATGCTGCTGGTCGGCCCGCCCTGGGTGAACCTCGAGGCCGGCTACAAGCTCGCAACCTACGTCGCCATGCCCTCCGGCACGAAACTCACGTCGCGCTTCCATCCGTCGCTGACCACGATGATCACCGAGCTGACCGGCGCCCCAGCCGGCACGACCGCGCTCGAAATCACCTTCGCGGGCGAAAAGCTGCACTTGGACGTCCAGCCCAATTCCTGCCGCGACCTCGCCGGCCGCAAACTGCTGTTCTCGATCAACAAGAACAACGACCTCGCCTGGATCCGCGAATGGGCCGAATTCCACGCCAAAATCCACGGCACCGACGCCGTTATCCTCGTCGACAACGGCTCGACCCGCTACGAGCCCGCCGAAATCCTCGACACCCTCAGTGCCATCCCGGGCATCGCCTATGCCGCCGTCCCAAGCTGGCCCTACAGCTTCGGCCCGATCGACCCGGCCGTCCGCAAAGACCCCTATTGGGCCCGCTTCCTCCAGATCGGTTCGATGAGCATGGTCCTCCGCCGCTACGGCGAGCTCTGCTACGGGATTCTCGACACCGACATTGACGAACTCGCCGGTACATTATCGGGCAAGTCCATCTACGACCCCGCCAAAACCTCCCGCGGCGGCCTAATAGTCTTCCGCGGCCTCTGGATCGAGGCGACCGGGCCGGGCACCCGCCATCGCGACTTCACGCAAAAGCTCGCTGATCCGAAGGCCGCCGTCTCACCGCAGCGCAAATGGGCACTCGACCCCAGTCGTCCTTGGGTCCGCCGACTGTCAGTGCATCCCTATTGGCACTGGATTCAAGGGCGCGCGCTGTTGAGCAAATCTATGCCGGATGACGCGCTATATTGGCACTTCAAGGGCATCAACACGAACTGGAAGGCCCAGCGCACCGCCGCGCCCGCCGGCCCGGTCGTGGAGGATGCGCAACTGCACGCTGCAATGACGCGCTTGGTCGGCGAACAGAGCTTGTGAGCCTATCAGGCTTGCGGCTAGAACCATTCCGAGTTTGGGGGATGCGATGCCGGCGATCGGACGTGGACTTTTGAGCGGCCTCGCCATATCGCTCCTTGCGGGCACGCCGTCGAAATGACCAATCGCCTCGCGGCCTTTACACTCTGGGCGCTGCTGCTTCTCCCGTTGACCCTCTCGCTCGGCCTGCTGACGCCCTATGTGGCGCTGCTCGTCATCATTCCGTTGTTTCTCGTGACCCTGTTCCGCCGACAGTTCGCCTTCGCCTTCGCGCCGTACGAGGCCCGCGTCTTCCTCGTCGTCTTCGTAGTTTTCGCTATCCTCTTCGTGCTCACCGCTGATAGCGTGTCCGACGTCCTCCGCGCCTTCAACTTCACCATGCTGCTCGCCTTCGGCGCGATCGCACTGTTCCTTCGCCAGCGCGTCGGGTGCTCACGGCGGAGGGCGTTGCACAATTGGCCGGGCTTGGGGTCCTGCTAGGTTTCATCGAAGTGGCCGCGAGCGCGGTGCTCGGCCAGTCGGTGCGGCCCACGGCGCTCAATATCGGCCCGATTGTGCTGTCCAACGGTCTGCTGGCACTCGGCTTCATCAGCGCTGGCGGCGTACTGTTGCGGCGTGATCGGCTGGGCTGGCTCTATCTGCTGTCGCCACTCCTCGCTATCGCCGCGACGCTAATCACTGGTTCGCGCGGACCGTTGATCGCCGTCCGTTCGCGCTGCTTGCCGCAGTCTGGTTCGTCTGGCGCGTCCGGTTCAAAGGCGCGCCGCGCGCCGGATTGGTCGGCGTCGTCGGTCTTGCCGCGACCATCGTCGCTTTTGGACTGCTTATGCGCGGCCGCGCCGCCTCGATCTTCTCGATCATCGGCACGGTTGGAGCGGGTGGGACGGTCACCGACGAAAGCACGCGCCAGCGCCTTGCCCTTTACCACGCCGGCTGGGAATCGTTTCAGCAATCGCCGTGGATCGGCCACGGCTGGGCCAACATCATGACTTCGGTCAAGCCACTACTTGCTGCGTCTGACGCCGATCTCGCCAATCTGCCGCAACTCCATAACGACGTTCTGAAATTTGCCGTTGGCGCCGGAATCGTTGGCGTACTTCTGTACGTCGCGATCATCTCGGCTCCACTGATCGGCGCCGCCCTCGGCCCCCGCGACGCCCTCCGGACTTTCCGGCTATACGGCGCGACGGTGTTGGCCATCGTTTACGTCGGCGGGGGGCTGACCGATCTGATGTTCGGCTTCGAGTTCCACACCTTCCTCTTCATCATGCTGACAGCGATCCTGCTGCATTTTTGCCGCGAGCGCGTGGTCACGATATGATAGAATCCGTGTTCCGCTGGTATGTGGTGGTGCTGTCCTGGCTTGCGTTCGTCGCGCTCTTCGTTCTGTCGCCGGCCATCGGAAGCATCGGCAGTATAGCGGCCGTGATGCTGACCCTGCTGGTGTCGCCAGTCGCGTTTTTGCCGGGCTCCTGGAAGGTATTGCGCGCGCAACCCGCGATGCTGCTGTTCCTTTCGATCTTTGCGTCCATCACCATCTGTTTCATCGCCACGCAGCGGACGCCCGGCGACGTTCTGTTCGCCACCAATTTCCTCGGCCTGCTGCTCGCGCCCGTGGTCTATCTCCTCGCCAGCCGGCGCGCCGGCCCACAGACCATCGCGCTTGTCTCTGGGTTGCTGGTGCTTGGCACGCTGGTTGGTGCACTCACTGGGTCCTACGATGTGTTTGTCCAGCATCTTGGCCGTGCCATCGGCTGGGGGCAGGGCGGCAATCTCATGGCGCGCAGCGTCGTGCTGATCGGCTTCCTCTCGTTCAGTGGCGTTTTTGCGGTCAGCTCTCGCTGGCGCTGGCTCTACCTGCTGGGGCCGGCCCTTGCGCTCTACACGCTGTATCTGACGGGAACGCGCGGTGTGTTCATCGCGGTGCCGGTGCTTGGGCTGATCTTGGTCTGGGCGCTCATGCGCGAACTGCGCGCCTCGCGCCTTTGGTACGCAGCTGGCATAGCCGCAGTATTCGTCGCGATCGGCGCTGTCGCAATAGTCTCGCCACGCTTCCTGGCTCTGGGATCCGTCTTCGAACAAGTGGCGCTTAACGCGTCGAACGTCGCCGACGGTGCCACCAGCCAGCGTCTCTACATGTGGGACGCCGGCATCCACACCTTCATCAAGTCACCGCTGATCGGCTTCGGCTGGGCCAATTTCACCGAAGCATCGCTGCCGTACGGCATCTACTTCTACCACAATGATTTCCTCGACATGGCGGTGGCCGCCGGCAGCATTGGCATCATCTGCTGGCTGGGCACCATCGCGGCGCCGATCCTCGGCGTCCTCATGATGCCCGCCGATCGTTTCTTCGAACCTGCGAATCTATTGCGCGCTGATCCTCAGCGCCAGCCTGCTGATCTTCGGCATCACCGACATGACGCTCGGCTACGACCTGCCGACGACGCTGCACGCCTTCTTCACCGCAATCATGCTCGGCGCCTTCCGTGAGCCGAAGTCCGCGGACGGGTCAACCCAGCCCGAGTGGCCGCGGGGCGACGTCACCCAGATCGGTATGATGGACTAGCCGATACAGAGCTTCGTTTTCTGCTGCCCGGTCCCGTCGAAGTTCTCTGGCGCCAGCCAGCGCTCATACTCGGCTTTGATCGCCGGCCAGTCGCCGTCGAGCATCGCGAACCACGCTGTGTCGCGGTTCTCGCTTTTCTGGATCATGTGCTGGCGGAACACGCCCTCGAACTGAAAGCCGAAGCGTTGCGCCGCCGCCTTGCTCGGTTCGTTCCGGTTGTTGCACTTCCATTCGAAGCGCCGGTAGCCGAGCTCATCGAAGCTGTAGCGCGCATGGAGGTAGAGCGCCTCCGTAGCGATCCGGCTCCGCGCCATCCGCGGACCCCAATAGATCGCACCGAGTTCGATGACCCCATGTTCGGGCACGATTCGCATCAGTGCCTGACGACCCTCGGCGAGCCCGGTCGCCCGATCGACGACGGCAAACAGTATCGGATCGTCCTGCGGCGCGACCTTCTGCACATAAGCGGCCATTGCCGCCTCATCCGCCGGCGCCACCTCGAACAGATAGGTGAAGCGGCCATCCGAGCCCGGCTCCGTCGCGGCGCGATAGAGGTCGGTGACGTGCCGCGGCCCGATTGGCTCGAGCTGCGCGTAGCGCCCCTCAAGCACGACCCGCTTCGGTGGGCCTTTGGCGGGCGCGGGCGCGCTCATGCTGGTTGTTTGAAGATCGCGTCGAGGCCGACGCGGTAGTTTGGATAAAGCAGCTTTATGTCGAGCGCTGCTTTGATGGCTTTGTTCGATACTCGCTTGTTGTCGCTGTAGAAACTTCGCGCCATCTCGGTCATTTGCGCCTCCTCGAACGGTATCCCGGGCGGCACGGGCACGCCCATCAGCGCTGCAGCGTAGGCGACCAGATCCTGTGGTGGGGCCGGTTCATCGTCGCTCAGATTAAACGTTCCGGCGAGCTTGCGTTGCGCCGACAGGGCCGTAACACGGCCAATATCCCCGACATGGATGCGGTTGAAGACCTGGTTCTGCTTGACGATGCGCCGTGCCGTGCCCTCGCGCAGCTTGTCGAAGCTCGAGCGGCCCGGTCCGTAAATGCCTGCAAGCCGCAGGATCATCAGTGGCACACCGCGCTTGGCCGCATAGTCGCGCCAGACCTGCTCGATCTCGACGCGCTGCCGGCTCCGCTTGTTCACCGGCTGCGTCGGCGAAGTCTCGACCACCCATTCGCCGCCGAAATCGCCATAGACGCCGACCGTCGAGAAATAGCAGAGCCATTCGAGGCCTGCCGCCCGATCAAGATCGTCGCGGTGCAGATTGAGCGCCGGATCGCCATTGTCGTTGGGGGGGATCGACAGCACGACATGCGTCGCCTGGCCAAGGTCCGGGCCCAGCGTCGTGCCGGGCGCCATCCCGTCGAACACATGCAGCCGATAGGGGCCCTCGGCCAGCCGCTCGACGCCTTCCTCGGTGCGCGTTGTGCCGGCGATCGGCACGTCGGCGTCGATGATCTGGTGAATGGAGCGGGCCGTCGCCAGCGATGAATAGCCCATACCGAAGAAGAAAACGCCCATCAGCCGTCCAGATTTTGAACCCATTCCGCCCGCACGGTGATGTCGGACTCGCGCGGCAGAAAGTCCAGCGCCAATCGCTCAGCTTCCTCGGCGACAAGCCGCCGCGCGGCCCACACAGCGGCGCCGCGGATCAACGGATCGTCGTCGCCCAGACGCGCGGTGGCCAAGGGCGCCAGCCCCTCGTCAGCACTATTGCCTACCGCAATCAGCACATTGCGCAGGAACCGGGCATGGCCGATCCGTTTGATTGGCGACCCGGCGAACAACGACCGGAATCCGGCATCGTCGAGCGCTGCAAGTTCACTGAGCGGCGGCGCGTTAAGCTCCTCGCGTGCCTGGAGGCGGGACTCCTTGGCGACCGAGGCGAATTTGTTCCACGGACAGACCGCGAGGCAATCGTCGCAGCCATAGATCCGGTTGCCCATTGCGGCGCGGAATTCGACCGGGATCGGGCCTCTATGCTCGATGTTGAGGTAAGCAAGGCACCGCCGAGCATCAAGCTGGAATGGTGCCGGAAACGCGTTGGTCGGACAGATGTCGAGGCAACGCGTGCAGCTGCCGCAGCTTTCCTCATGGGGCGCGTCCGTCGGCAGGTCCGCATCGGTAAAGATCGCCCCAAGGAACAGCCACGAGCCATAGTCGCGGCTGACCAGTACCGTGTGCTTGCCCTGCCAGCCGAGGCCCGCCGCTTCCGCCAGCGGCTTTTCCATCACCGGCGCCGTGTCGACAAACACCTTCACCTTCGCACCGCTCCGGCGGCTCAGCAGCCCCGCCAGTTCCTTGAGCTTGCCCTTGATGATCTCGTGATAGTCGCGATTGCGCGCATAGACCGAGATCGCCCCGCGGTCCTTTTGCTCCAGCGCCTCAAGCGGATCGCGGTCGGGTCCATAGTTGATACCCAGCATCACCACCGAGCGTACGTCACCCCACAACGCCGTCGGGCTGGAACGTCGCTCCGCTGTCTCGGCCATCCAGTCCATCTCGCCATGCCAGCCCCGGGCCAGCGCCGCGTCGAGCTTCTGCTTGAGGTCCGGCCGCGCGCTCGCCGAGGTGATGCCGAAGGCGTCGAAGCCGAGAGCCTTGGCGCGGACACGAAGCTCCGCGACGACTACAGCCTGTGGGTCAGAAATCGAGATCGGCATAGCCGGCATGGGGCGGCATGCCGCCGATACGGTCGTTCAGCAACGTACGGAATGCCGGTCGTGATTTGATCCGCGCATACCAGTTTCGCGTTTCGACCGACGTCTCCCACGCCACATCGCCGAGATAGTCGAGCGCGCTCAGATGCGCCGCCAGCGCGAAATCGGCGAGCGTCATCACATCGCCGGCGAGCCATTGCCGTGTCGCGAACAGCCAGTTGAAGTAGAGCAGATGTTCGGCAAGGTTAGCCTTCGCCACGCGCAGCACCGCCGGGTCGGGCGTTGCCCCCGGCCGGTCGCGCTTGACGATCTTTTCCTCAATGACATAGCGCGTCACTTCGTCATTGAGCTTCAGCAGCACCCATTCGCACAGCCGCCACATCTCGGCGCGGTCGCGCGATTGTGTCGGAAACAGTCCAGCCACGGCGCTCGGGCTGTAGCGCTCCTCGATCGCGTGAATGGCAGCCAATATGCCAACTGCCGGCGGCTCGCCCTCATCGACGAGGATCGGCACCGTCGCTGCCGGGTTGAGTTCGAGCAAATGCGGATCGCGAATCCACGGCTTGATGTCCTCAAGATCGGGCGAAATGCCGTATTCGGCAAACATCAGCCGGGCGAGGCGGGAGGCGGGGTCGAGCCTGTGCTGCAAAAGTCTGGGCATTGCTCTCGGTGGGGTTCCGGCGGCCCATTCTGGCGCGGCCCGGCAAATCAGCTTATCGAGTGGCGGGCGGTTCTGCCCGGACCCCGCGATGAGTAGGAGATCAGATGAGCGTCGATCAAGGTCTTTTTGTGCCTGCGCTCCTTGGAATTATCGAAGGTCTTACCGAATTCGTACCGGTTTCGTCGACCGGCCACCTGTTGTTGGCCGAGCATTTTCTCGGTCTCAACGGCGACGACTGGAAGGCTTTTACGATCCTTATCCAGCTTGGTGCCATCCTCGCCATAGTGATTGTCTATTTCGGCCGGCTGCTGTCCATCCTGCGCGACGCCATCGCCGGCAAGCGCGGCGCCTGGCGGTTCATTCTGGGCATTGTGCTGGCGGCGCTCCCGGCGGTGCTGGCTGGCGTCCTGCTGCACGATTTCATCAAATCGGTGCTGTACGAGAGCCCGTTCCTGATCTGCGTCATGCTGATCGTCGGCGGCATCATCCTGCTCTATGTTGATCAGCTGAAGCTGACGCCCAAATACACCGACATTTACACTTACCCGCCGCTGCTCTGCCTCTACATCGGGTTGTTCCAGATGCTTGCGCTGGTGCCGGGCGTGTCGCGATCGGGCGCCACCATCGTGGGTTCGCTGCTGCTGGGCACCGACAAGCGCTCCGCCGCCGAGTTCAGCTTCTTTCTGGCCATCCCGATCATGATCGGCGCCTTCGGCTACGACCTCTACAAGAGCCGCGACGTGATCTCATCCTCAGTCGGCGTCAGCATCGCCATCGGCTTCGCGCTCGCCTTTGTGGTGGCCTACGGCGTCGTCCGCTACGCGCTGAGCTTCATCCAGCGCCACGGCTTCGCCCCCTTCGCCTATTGGCGCATCTTCGTCGGCGCCATCGGGCTTTGGGGTGTGCTGCTGTTCAAGTAGCTGGCTTACAGCCCTCAAGCATCAACTGCCCTTCCATATCTTCCAGCGGGAACTTGGTGGCTCCGGCCAAATTGTCCTTCAACGTACCGCCGCTGCCTTTCAGAGTGACGTCGAACGGCCGCGGGGTTGGTTGTTGTCATCTGGAAAAAGCGGATAGACGGTCATCTTGCCGACCATCCTCAGGCAGTCTGCCGGTCGAACTGGCCGTTGGGCGAGAACCGCCACAGATAGCTCGGCAGGACCGCATCGAGCGGCCGCGGCACGACGCCGAACGCCCCGAGCGTCCGTTTCTCGGTCGTCGCTGCGTCCGAAACGACATTGTCGATCGCCAGCAGCGTCAACTGGTCGGCGGTGATCAGCGGTTTGGGCATCAGCGACATCGGCAGCGCCAGCAATCTGCCGATCCCAGTCGGTAGCGGCAGGATCGGGTTGGTTCGGTTGGTGTCACGCAGCACGCGCTCGACCAGCGCGCGGTGCGTCAGCACCTCCGGTCCACCGAGCTCGTAGGTCGTGCCTGGCTTGGCATTGCCCGTCGTTGCCGCGGCAATCGCCTCGGCAACGTCACCCACATAGACCGGCTGGAATTTCGTCTCGCCGCTGAACAGCGGCAAGATCGGCAGCATCCGGCTCAGCGAGCCCAGCGTATTGAAGAAGCCATCACCCACCCCGAACACAATCGACGGCCGGAACACGATGGTGCCCGGGAAGGCCTTGCGCACGGCCGCTTCGCCCATGGCGCGGGACCGTGCAAACAGGCTCGATGAATTGTCGTCCGCGCCCAGTATCGACATCTGAATCAGCGTTCCAACACCGGCGGCAGCGGCTGCTTCGGCGACATTCCTTGCGCCCATTGCATTGATGGCGCGGAAGCGCTGCTTACCCCTTTCCAGGCCGATGGCGGCTAGATTGATCACTACCGAAGCGCCGCGCACCGCCGCCAGCACCGAATCCTTGTCGCGCACATTGGCCTGCATCGGTACGACCTGACCGACTCCGCCGAGCGGCTTTACGTGCCCGGCCAGATCTGGACGGCGCACCGCCACCCGAATGCGGTAACCGGCGCGCGCCAGAAGCTGCACGACCTGCGTGCCAATAAAGCCCGAACCCCCGAAAATCGTGACCAGTCCCGGGTGATCCATCAGCGCGGCTCCGCAAGCAGAAAGAAGGTTTCCGCTTCTATCGCGAAGCCGCGCGGACTGTCGAGACAGCTCCACGTCGTTCCGGCGGTCTGCTTTCTCCGATTGACACAACCGGGGCCGTCCCCTAGGGGAACGGCGCCCTCGGTTGCCCCGGTGGCGGAATTGGTAGACGCGCACGGTTCAGGTCCGTGTGCCGCAAGGCGTGGAAGTTCGAGTCTTCTCCGGGGCACCAACGGCTCTCCCACATTAAACAACAACTCCCCGCTTCGCGGGCCTCACAGGCCGTGAGAGCCCCAGCGCGCGGCGTACTCTGCTCCTCGCAGTTCTGTTGAAAGGTGTTGCTGAAGCGCGATTGGAAAGACCAAGGCGCCGATACTCCGCAATTGTTGTCCGATGAGCTCGCGTCCACCGTCATCTTCCCAACGCGCGATCGACGCTTCGCTGGGAGTGTTGGTCGCACCTGCGACCTCCGGTGCCCTCACCAATTTGGCACAACCCGATGGTTCCGGTTCCTGGGCGTTTTTCCACTGCAACATGGTCCGATCTCCTTTGGTTCGACAGTGCGGGCCGGCCCTGTCGTCGACATTGGGGCCAGACGCCGCCGCGATAGCAAATTGCCGCCCTAGCTGGTGATCGCTGTCTCGAACGCAGTCTCGCGCGCGGAGTCCGTCGGCGACCGCGATGGGAAAGCCGTGAGATTGGGCCGGCTGGCGTTACCCGACGCAACCTGGGGCGATCGAGTCCGATGCCGATCCCCGACGTTCTGGACCAGGAACGTTTGCGTCCGATGATCGTCTGTCTTGAATGAGATGTACCGACCGACGGCCAGACCCAGCAGCGCAAGACCATCCGGTGTCAGCAGGGAGAGTGAAACTTCGTCTGTTTCGTCAGCTGGCGCCCACACAAGGACACGCTCGTCTGAGCGAACTCTGCCGATCCTATAACGTACCTTGCGGCCGCTCGATACCAGATCAGCTCGCGCGTTCGCATTGGGTACGACAGTCGCCGTGCCAAGTTTGTGCCGAACCAATGCCGCAAGCGGGCTGCGACTGCCGATCATGCCGCGCATCATACGCTGCAACCGCGAATGGTCGGCGGCCGAAAGAACGGTCGGAAAGTAATCGTACATAGCTTGACCTCCATCGGAACATAGGGATGATTGCGTCTGCAAAACACTGCACAGGTGCGCTGGCCGAGACGTGGTCCCTGCTGATGCTTGGGTGGCCAACGCCGGGAACTGCGCACGATACGATGGTGCGAGTGCAGGAGACCGTTCCGGCAATCCGGTCGGCAACGTCACTCGCGTCACGATGTGAATTTCCCCAAGCTCGTGTGGCGCGGTAGACGCGCGGGCCTGGGGCTAGAGTCCTGCGAGGAGCTGACCTCGGTGGACCAGCGTATCTGTAGTAGGCTGGTACTTGCTCATTAACCTAAGCTAGGCTCTGGACCCGGCGTATTCAATGTTTGGCCTTGATATCCGTCGAGACACTTTGTCACGCGCCGGTCGTCGTAAGCCAAAAGTCGATGAGACCAGCAACCTCAGTCGCGACGTCCTATCTGCTCCACTCCAGCAGCAAGGACCCTGTTCTTTTGTCACTGCTTGACTTCTTGGCTTTAGTGGCTAGGTAAGAGGTATGAGCAGCAAGTTTCTCATCACGGGCCAGCGGAACTTCACCGCTGAGATCAAGCAGCCCTAAGTCCGAGCCAAATGGCATCCCTCGGACTTAGGGGTGGCATGCGCTCGCGCGAAATCGGTGCCTTCTTCACATTGACATCAACTTGAGCACCCACCGTACCGGTGGGGCGATGAGGCACATCATGACGACCACTTCACTGACAGACTTCAATCTTTCGCCAGACCTCGTTGTTGGCCAAGAGGAGCATCGCCGACTGACCGTTCTTGCCTTGTCGGGGCTATACCATTCGGCCGATGACGCCGATTGGCTGTTGCACGAATTGGAAAGAGCAAAGGTCGTGCCGGACGTGGGCGTCCCAAGGGACGTCGTGCGAATGAACTCGGCCGTCCTCTTCCGCACGGATGCGGGCGACGAACGCTCTGTCGAGCTTGTGTTTCCCAAGGAGGCGGATATTTCGTCCCGCAAGATCTCGGTTCTCACGCCTGTCGGCTCAGCGCTGATCGGTCTCCGGGCGGGACATTCAATAACCTGCCTCACGCGGGATGGCCGGAAGCAGGTGATAACTGTCCTGTCAGTCCTTCAGCCCTATCCCGAGCCGGACGATGATGACGACGATCATGGACCCTTCGCCGCCTGACGCGCCATGAGGTGGGGTCTCGACAGCCCTCGAATGACCTCGCCTCCCCGAAGGGAACGTGGGCGGGCCTCGCAGCCCGCACTGGAGGCCGCCACCGTCCCTTCGGGAACTACAAAATAGTTCCCTTAAAACAAAAGGAGGGGGCGTCGCCGCTCCCTCCCGCCTAATTGAGAAATCGTCCGCCGGGCTTACGTCGCGGCGTTAAGTTTGGTGCTGATGCGGCCGAAAAGATCGGACAGGCTGCTGCCGAGAGTGGTCGCAGCAGCGATAATGCCAACGGCGATCAGCGCAGCAATCAGGCCGTACTCGATGGCCGTCGCTCCGGAGTCGTCCGCGACGAAGCGCGAAACAAGATTCATGAAAACCCTCAGTCAGATTGTTGACGCAACCATCTCGAAATGCGGATGGACGTTGTGGTGTGCGATGCATGGCTAACCGCCCGGTTAGCTCGCTTCCGCGCATTTTAAGAAGATTGATCTGAAGACTTCGGAATTGGCGTCGGGCGGGCCGGTATCCGGCCTTTCCAATGCCTAGATGCTGTGGCAAACCAACTCGCTAGACCGATTTGGGGCACAAAATGACCACGCGACTGCACCGGGGCGACCTGCCGGACTTGTCCCGCTATGGCAAGGAAGTGGCCATCGACACCGAGACCATGGGACTCGACCCGCGCCGTGATCGGCTGTGCGTCGTGCAGCTGTCGCCCGGCGACGGCAGCGCCGATGTTGTGCAGATTCCGCAGGACCTGAAGGAGGCGCCCAATCTCGTCGCGCTCCTCAGCGATCCCAACCGAACCAAGATCTTTCACTATGCGCGCTTCGATATGGCAGTGCTCAAGCATCGTTTCGGCATCGTCACCGGGCCGGTTTGGTGCACCAAGATCGCCAGCAAGCTGGTGCGCACCTACACCGACAGGCACGGCCTCAAGGACCTTGCCCGCGAGCTGCTGAACGTCGACATGAACAAGCAGCAGCAAAGCTCGGACTGGGGCGCCGAAAAGATCTCGGACGCCCAGATGGAGTATGCGGCCTCCGACGTGCTCTATTTGCACGACATCAAGCGCCATCTCGATCGGATGTTGCGCCGTGAAGGCCGATTGGCGCTGGCCGAAACCTGCTTCCGCTTCCTGCCCGCGCGTATCGAGCTCGATTTGCTGGGCTGGGACGAACAGGACATCTTCGCCCATTCCTGATGGCTGTGGCGCGCACCCAGACCTTCGATCAACGTTCCGCCATTCTCGGTCGCCTGGTTGTGCGCAACCGTCTGGTTATGGTCCTGCGTTTTGCCGTCCCGGCGCTCGGGATAGCTGCGTTTTTGCTGCTGATGGGACAGATCTGGTTGTCCAACATCGCCCGGCAGTACGGCGTTTCTGGCATTCGCATCGACCGCGGCAATCTTGTCGTCGAAACGCCCCAATATTCGGAGATCGGAACCGACGGATCGCGCTACCTAGTAACGGCGCGCGACGCCCGCACTCCGCTGGCGAACCCGAGCGATATTGACATGATCGAGCCAGTATTGACCTTCGAGCGCCCCGGCAAGGCCCCGTTTCATGCGGTGGCTGCGCACGCGACCATCGACACAGACAGTCACGCGGTCATCATTCCGGGCGTCACCCGGGTGAGCAGCGACGATGGCCTGTCGGGCACGCTGGTCGAGGTCCGCTCCAACATGCGCGCCCAAATCACCACTGCTGAGGGCCCGGTCGACGTTACCTTCCCCGACGGCAGCCATCTCACCGCCAGCAACATGCGTCTCGATGGCAATACGGCGCTCTGGACCTTCGAGGACGCGACCCTCATCGTCCCTAATCTGCCGCGACCGGTGATCGAATGGACCGACGTCTTTGCGGTGTTCGGCGCCTGGGGTGTCGCTGAATGAAGCGGCTCCTCCTCATTGCCGGCATCCTGATGCTCGCCGCCGGCGCAACTGCGAGCGATCCGGTCAAAATTACCGGCGACAAATTCGTCGTCGACGACGCCAACCACCACGCGACCTTCACCGGCAAGGTCGTGGTGCTGCGCACCAAGCTGACCGTCTGGGCCGCCAAGGTCGTGGTGGACTATGGCAGCGGCGGCCCGAGTGACATCAAGAGCTTTGTGGCCACCGGGAGTGTTCGCATCAAGACGCCCGATCAGGACGCAACCGGCGATAAGGCCGTTTTCAATCCCAGCACACAGATGTTGCGGCTGACTGGCAACGTCATCGTCGTCAACAGCACGGGGACAGTCGGAAGCTCCGAACTGGTCGTCAATCTCGCCACCAATGCTTCGACTTTCACCAACAGCAGCAAGGGCGGACGCGTGACGGGGGTGTTCACCCCGAAATGAGCGAATACGGCGACAACCGGATCGACCAAAGCGGCTGGCTCGTGGCGCACGGGCTCGCCAAGAGCTTCGGTACCAAGACCGTTGTCGCCGATGTTTCGGTCGCGGTGCGCCGTGGCGAGGCGGTTGGCCTGCTCGGCCCCAACGGCGCCGGCAAAACCACGGTCTTCACCATCATCATGGGGCTGATCAAGCCGGACAAGGGCGAGATCCGCCTCGACGGCTTCCCGATCACCCGCCTGCCCCTGTTCCAGCGCGGCCGGCTCGGCATCGGTTACTTGCCGCAAGAACCGTCGATTTTCCGCGGACTCAGCGTCAAGGGCAACATCCTCGCCGTGCTCGAGCAGCACGTCCGCTCCAAAAAGGAGCGTCAGCAACGTCTCGACGCGTTGCTCGAGGAATTCGGCATCGCCCATCTCGCCAATGTGTCGGCCCTGGCGCTCTCCGGCGGCGAGCGGCGGCGCACTGAAATCGCTCGCGCTGTCGCGGGTGATCCGGTCTTCATGCTGCTCGACGAGCCATTTGCCGGCGTCGATCCGATCGCTGTGGCCGAGGTCAAAGGCCTCGTCCGCCAGCTCACGAGGCGCGGCATCGGCGTCTTGATCACCGATCATTCGGTGCGCGAAACCCTCTCGCTGGTCGACCGCGCCTACCTGATCCACGACGGGCGCGTGATGATCCAAGGCAAGCCCGATGTCATCACCAACGACCCGGAAGCCCGCCGCGTCTATTTGGGCGATAGCTTCTCGGTCTGACGTCGACTTTGACTATCCGGTCAACAGCTTAACCTTCTTTGGCACGGTTCTTGCTCTGTGCCGGTGAATACGGCATGGTCGGCCTGCACCGCGCCTCCCGCGGTGCGTGGGAAGACAAGGCAAGTTCATGGCGCTGTCGCCTCGGCTCGAGGTTCGGCAATCGCAATCGCTGACGCTGACGCCACAGCTGATGCAGTCGATCCGGCTGCTGCAGTTGGGGCATCTCGAGCTTGGCGCATTTGTCGACGCGGAATTGCTGCGCAACCCCCTGCTTGAGCGCGAAGACGGCACGGAGCCGGCGGACACGCCCGAAGCGCCCGCCGAAACCACCGCCTATGACGACGCCGTGGAAGCCGGCGAACGTATCCAGGATGCTGACAGCATCGCCGGCAGTTTCGACACCGAGGTCGACAACGTCTTTCCCGAACAGCGCGGCGAGGACCGACTGGGCAGCGACTGGGCGAGTGCCGGCGGTTCGCTCAGCGGCGAGGCACCCGACATCGATCAGTTCGTCGCCGCGCGTCCGACGCTCGCCGATTATCTCAATGATCAGATCGGCCTGCTGCTGACCGATCCGGCCGAGCGGATCGTCGCGCGCTTCCTGGCCGATGGTCTCAACGAAGCTGGCTATCTCGCCGTCGATTTCGAGACCGTCGCCGATCAGCTCGGCGCGTCGCACGAAATGATTGAAACGGTACTCTACAAACTGCAGACCCTCGATCCGGTCGGCGTCTTTGCCCGCTCGGTCAAGGAGTGTCTCGCCATTCAGTTGCGCGATCTCGATCGTCTGGATCCACTGATGCAGCGCCTGCTCGACAATCTAGAGTTGATTGCCAATCACGATCTGGTGGCGTTGGCGCGTGCCGTCGGCGCCGACCGCGAGGATCTGCTCGATATGCTGGGCGAGCTCAAGGCACTCGATCCGAAGCCCGGTCGGGCCTTCGAGCGCGGGCCAGTAGAGGCCGTCGTCCCAGACGTCTTCGTGCGCGAAGGGCCGGCTGGCTGGCTGATCGAACTCAACTCTGACATTCTGCCGCGCGTCCTCGTCAACCGCACCTACTATGCGAGTGTCACCAGCAAGACGCGTGACGCGGCAGAAAAGACGTTCCTCGTCGACTGCCTGCAGACCGCCAACTGGCTGACCAAGAGCCTCGATCAACGCGCCCAGACCATTCTGAAGGTGGCAACCGAGATCGTTCGCCAACAGGATGAGTTTCTGCACCGGGGCATCGCGTTCCTGCGGCCGATGACGCTGAAGCTCGTCGCCGACGCCATCGCCATGCATGAATCAACCGTCAGCCGAGTCACCTCGAACAAATACATCGCGACGCCGCGTGGTCTGTTCGAGATGAAATACTTCTTTACCACGGCGCTTGCGTCTTCGACCGGCGCGGCCGACCACTCCGCCGAGGCGGTGCGTCATCGCATCCGCCAGTTGATCGACGCCGAGAACTCCGCCGACGTTCTTTCCGACGACACCATTGCCGAAATGCTGCAGAAAGAGCAGGGCATCGAAGTGGCGCGGCGCACCGTCGCCAAGTACCGTGAGGCGATGAATATTCCGTCCTCGGTGATCCGCCGCCGCCAGAAACGATCACTCGTCGCAGCGCGCTGACCGCAACTCCACAACATTGAACCTAAAGCCCTGTTACGCATTGCTCATTGAGGCGCTGCGGGTCTAGTCTCGACTCACGCGGTCGCCGTTCCGCGGCGACCGCGGAGAACCAAACAAACCGACCCAAGAGGAGCTCCATGACCTTACGCGTCTCAGGCAAGAACATGGACGTAGGCGATGCGCTCAGGACCAAGGCGGAAGGACATTTCGACACCGTCGTGAAGAAGTACTTCGATGGCGGCTACACCGGCCATCTGACCCTCGAGCCCGAAGGATTGGGCTTCAACGCGCTCTGCATGGTGCACCTTGATTCGGGCGCCGTGCTGCAGGCCAGCGCCTATGGCGGCGATGCGATCTCGGCCTATGAAATCCTTACCGAAACGATCGAGAAGCGGTTGCGACGCTATAATCGCAAGCTGAAGCAGCACCGCCACCACGCTGGTGGCGCCGGCACAGTCGAGGCACAGAGCTATGTGCTCGCCTCCCCCGACGATTTTGACGAACAGGCTGAGGACTATTCACCCCCCGTCATCGCCGAAACCACCAGGAGTCTTCGGCAGATGAGCGTCGAGGAAGCCGTGATGGAACTCGACCTTACACAGGCCGATGTGGTGATGTTCCGCCATGCTGGACATGGTGGATTTAATGTGGTCTACCGCCGCGCCGACGGCAACATAGGCTGGATTGATCCGGCCCTGCGGGCCAATTAGGTCAGTTCGTCGAAGAAGAATCTAGGGTTCACGAATGGAACTGGAAGATATCCTCTCTGAGGAAGCCGTGATCGTTTGCACGGATACTACGACCAAGCGCGGCGTACTTGCCAAACTCTCTGAAAAAGTCGCGGCGTTGACCGGCCAGTCTGAGGCCGAAATCTTCGAGTCGCTGAACGATCGCGAGTCGCTTGGCTCCACCGGGCTTGGCAATGGCATTGCGGTGCCGCACGGAAAGTTCGCGGCACTCAAGGGCGTCATGGCGGTGTTCTTGAAGCTTGAGATGCCCGTCGACTTCGATTCGGTCGACGACCAGCCGGTCGACATCGTGATGATGCTGCTCGCCCCGATGGGCGCCGGCGCGGATCATCTAAAAGCGCTGGCGCGGGTCGCCCGCGTGCTCAGGACCGACTCGGTGACGGAGGCGCTGCGCCGCACCAACGATCCGGCCCAACTGTACGCCATCCTCACCCAGCCGCTCGCTGTCAACAAAGCGGCCTGAACGCCTCGCGCAGGTGACGTCGCGCTAGTGCAGCGCGACGATCCCGTAATTCCTTTCGGCGAGCCAATCCTCGACGGCCTCGGTGGTGTCGGCGACAAGCAGCGGCGAACCGTCGGCTGAGACGACGATCTGGAAATCTTCCTCTTCGTCCGCAGGGTCGCTCTCGTCCATCATCTCGGACAACTTCTTGCCCTTGATCTGGCGGACATAGACTACGGCATTGCCGCCGAGCGCCATGAACTGCGCCGACGTCAGGTGCCGGAGCGGATTGTCGAAACTTGCAGGTTCTGGTCTGTCTTGCATGATGTTCCCCTTTCTAGGCAGAACGGATGTCGATGTGGCGGGCGAGCTTTTCCGCCTTAGGACGCACCACCGAGACGACCAGCATGCCGTGCTGGAGCACGGCATCGGTCACCTCGACGCCATCAGCGAGCAGGAAGCTCCGTTGAAATTGCCGCGCCGCGATGCCGCGATGCAGGAATTGCCGGTCGGAATCATCGGTCTGCCTGCCTCGGACGACGAGTTGATTGTCCTCCTGGGTGATGTCGAGTTCGCTCTGCGCGAAGCCCGCCACCGCGATCGAGATCAGGAAGCGCTCGGTGCCGTCGGTCTCAACGGTGCGCTCGATATTGTAGGGCGGATAGCCGTCCGTCGCCCGGCTGAGCCGGTCGATGCGTTCCTCATAGGCCTCGAAACCCAGCAGGAACGGCGCCGAAAACAACGAGACTCGGGACACTTTGTCCGTCCTTTAGTAAGCAACGTCAGCCGCCGGCCCAAAGTTTTGCGGCACCGGCGGATGGATGAAATATGGGGCGGCGGCGTTGGTCCTTCAAGGCCGCGGGGAGCCTGCCAAAGCTATGTCTGACATCGTTGCTATCATCACGCCCGCCTATGACGCGGAGCGCTGGATCGGGGCCTGCGCTCGATCAGTTTTGGGCCAGACCTATGATTATTGGGAGCACATTATCGTCTCCGATGACGGCAAAAATTACGAAGAAATGATCGCGGCCCAAGGGGTGCGCGACCCAAGGCTGAAATTTCTGTCATCCGGCACGATCGGAGGCGGTGCCTCGCGGGCGCGAAACGTCGCGCTGGAGGTCAGTACGGCTCCGTACGCGGCGATCCTCGATGCCGATGACCGGTTCAAGCCCGACAAGCTCGAGCAGGCCATCGCGGCGCTGCAGCACCACCCGATCGTCTCGGTGGCGCTCGATGAGTTCGACGAAAATGAACGACCGCTGCGACTGGTGGGGGCAGGGCCGGATCGCGAGCTGTCGCCTGCGAACTACAAGTGGACGTGCCTGTCGATGGATTCGATGATCCTGTGGGATCGCCGTAAAACCGATGCGCGCTACGACACGACGCTCACCAACATGACCGATCTGGAGCTGCTGCTGCAACTCTACCGCACCGCGGCATCGAGCTGGCACCTCGGCACGCCGCTGCACGACTATCTGAAACTCAGCGTGTCGATGAGCAATGGCCCCGGCGTCACCGAAAAGATGATCCGCTCGAAGCGTGAAATGCTGCGCCGACTTGAAACGGGGTTCTACCAAATGGCAGATTCGAGTGGGCCCGAGGGCATGGCGAAATTCCTGCGCATCTCGCTGCTCGCCGAGGAGACCTATCCGGCCGCCGTCATGGCTCAGCCCGGCCTATTGTTCGAAGATCATATCGAGCCGATGCTACGGGCCGCGGCCTAGCCGATCGCCACGTCGACGTCCTGTTTGGTGGGGATTGCCGGCTGGGCGCCCGGCTTGAGGCAGGCGAGGCTGGCCGCAATTGTGGCGCGTCGCATCGACGCTTCAAGATCGAGCCCGGCGTCGAGTCCGGCCGCGAGGTAGCCCACGAAGGTATCGCCGGCGCCCACTGTATCTACTGGCTCGATCTGAAGAGCCGGCACATGGAACATCGTCTCGGGCGTCGCGGCCAGCGCACCGTCCGGTCCGAGCGTCACGATGATGGTCTGCCGCCGGCTGGTTGCCCAAAGGCTCATTGCGGTCTGGAGATTTGTGATCTCCGTTCCGGCCAGCAGGGCGAATTCGGTCTCGTTGGCGACCACGATCGAGGCGGTACCCGCTACGGCAGACGTCGTATCGAGGAACGGAGCCGTATTGAGGATCGAGATCATGCCGTTGAGCTGAGCCAGCCCGAGCGCCCGCATCGTCGCCGCCTGCGGAATCTCCTGCTGCACCACCAGCACGTCTTTGGCGCTCAGATTCGCCATGGCCTTGTCAGCATCGTCCGGGTTCATCGCGCCATTCGCCCCGGGCAGGATGCCGATGGTGTTTTCGCCATGAGGATCGACAAGGATCATCGCGACGCCTTGCTGCATGTCGAGCCGCTTGACCGCCGACAGCTCGACACCGCCCGCCTTGAGCAACGCAAGCGCCTGGTCACCCATGATGTCCTTGCCGGCCGCGCCGACGAGCTTGACCATCGCACCGGACCGCTTTGCGGCAAGCGCCTGATTGGCGCCCTTGCCGCCCGGCGCTGTCGAGAAGTCTTTGCCCGGCACGGTTTCACCGGCCAGCGGGATACGGCTCACATTGCCGATGAGATCGAGGTTGATAGAGCCGAAAACGGTAATCATGCGATAGCTTTCAAAATTGTATTCCAGTTACGCGTGGTAACCAGCGCCCCTTTGGGCAATTGTTTCTCGATCAGCAGCAGCCCACCGGCCGAATAGGTTCCATCCGGTTTGCGATAGCCGACAAGATAGATCTCGCGCGGTCCGCCGTGGATCACATCATAGTCACCGGCGACGCCCTTGAGCTTCAAATCTGCTGGAAGGTCCTCGGCAAACAGCATCACGTAGAGCTTTTGCGCCTCGCTCTCGACCTTGCCCTTGAACGGGTCGGCCTTCACTAGCGCCTTGAGCTCATCGACCGAACGCAACACGGTACCGATTTCAAAGCCGAATGCCGCCTTGAGGCCGTTTTCGATCTTGCCCTGCAGGACTTTGGTGGATTTGGCGTCGAACAGCACATTGCCGCTCGCCAAGAGCGTCTTCACCTCGCCAAAGCCCAGCGCCTCGAACGCAGTCTTGAGCTCCGCGCTCTTGAGCGTTCGCTTGCCCAGATTGACCCCGCGCAGAAACGCTGCGTAGCGCGTCATTTCTTCTTTCCGTTCGGATAGATCGTCTCGCCGCGCTTCAGCATGGCAACGAAGCTCTCGATCTTCTTGGCACGGCCTGCCGCTGTCTTCAGATGATGGATGCGAAAGGCAAGCGCGTAGCGGTTCTGTGCATTGAGTCTGCCGAACAAGTCCAATGCCTTCGGCTCCGCTTCGATCGCCGTCAGCAGATCGTGCGGAAACTCCATGGTCTTGCTGCCGTCATAGGCACGCGCCCAGCGCCCGTCGTCCTTGGCGCGGTCGATTTCGGCCTGTCCGGACGGTTGCATCCGGCCCTCCTCGATCAGTCGCGCGACGAGGCCCTGATTGCGCGTCGACCACACGCTTTTCTTGCCGCGCGGCGTGTAGCGCTGCAGGAAACTCTTGTCGTCGAACGGCTTGCGGATCGCATCGATCCAGCCCCAGCACAGCGCCGCGTCGAGTGCTTCGATGTTGGTCACCGACGCGAGACCCGAGCCCTTCTTGTGGAGCTTGATCCACATCTCCGGCGCCTTGGCGTGGTTCATGGCATACCAGCGTTCGAGCGCCTTGAGGTCCTTGAACTCGTGCACCGCGTCGGGGTTGACTACGAACGCTGCCACTAGTCGCCGACCTCGGCGCTCAGGATTCGTTCGAGCGCCGGATCGAGCTTGTCGGTCTCAGGCAATTGGATACCGAACACATTGGTGAGGGTGTCGCGAATCTCAGCGACGCTCGTCAGCATGCGGGTCTGCGTCTCGCCCGCCTCGTGCGTGCGCAAGCGTGCGTCGAGCAGCGCGTGGCGCTTTGGTCCTTCGACGCGCGCAGCAATGAGCTTGCTCGCCATCGTTTTCATCTGCACATCGTTCAGCGCCACATAATCGTCGAGCGTCTGCGGCGCGAGCGTAAACTCGTAGAGCGGCTTCCATGCTCCGTCGATCTCGCTTTCGAGCCGCCATTTCGGATGGCCGCCAAGCAGACGATAGCGCTCGTTGGGCGTCGACTGTTCCGCATCGGCCCGCAGCCGCAGCGGCGCCGTCATCACTTGGCCACCGAAGCCCACATCGGCCAGATAGGGCACCCCGCCGACATCGACCAGCAGCGCCATGTGGTTGAGAGCAATTGGCGCATGGCCCTCCTCATGCCCCCACAGCACCCCCGCCGCGAGTGGCGTGACGGGAAAGTCCATCGTTTCGAGCACGGCCTTCAGCAGCAAATTCTGCTCGAAGCAATAGCCGCCGCGGCGCTCGAACAGCAGCTTCTGTTCGAGATCGCTGAGCTGCAGACGGACCGGCAGATCCATCAACGGATTGAGAGTCTCAAATGGAATCGCCGCCGGATGCAGCCGATGCACCATCTCAAGCGTCTCGAGGGTCGGTGCGATCGACCCCGAGTAATTGATACGCTTGAGGTAGGCGTCGAGATTGGCCTCGTCGCTCACCCAAATTCCCCGCCGCCGGTTAATGGACCGGCATAATGCTGAAGCCCGCTCGATTTGTCACCAGACCAGCGCGCCGGCCGGCTCAAGCGTCAGCGCTTCGGGCCTGAAACGCAGCATCCCCGCAGCTCAGCTGGGAGGTCGGGAATGCCACCGCCCCCTGCCAGAAGGGCGATGTGCTGCGAACGGTGGCGCACCACCGGCACCGCGGGCACGTCGTTGACGTTGACTGCCTCCAGCGTCGCAAAGGCCGCCACCGGATCACGCCCGGCCTTGCGCAGCAGCAGCCGCAACCACAGGTGGTAGTTGCCGATCTGCTCAGGGAATTTCAGCTCTGAGATGAGCGCCACCACCGGATCACCGGCCCGAATCGGCCGGATCCCCGACTCGGGGCGAATCGCCCGCATCAGCATGACCGAGTGCTCACGCACCAGATCGGCCGCCTCGGCCCGGTGGGCTGCCCAGTCCTCGCCGGCATGGAAGGCCGTCAACGCCCGCCGCCGCGCCAGCATGCTGGCAAAGCCGCGCACCTGCACCACGCGCTCGGGATGGCCCTGCGCGGTGAACTGGCCGAGGTCCACCACTCCCGCCGCGATGAGCGGGCCGGCGAGCGCCGTCTCGTACCGCGCCAGATACCTGGCGGAGCGGAATTTTTCCGTGCGCACATCGTGGAATTCCACAATCGGGCAGGCCGCCGCCTGGCTCATCCATTGGTAGTTCATCGCCGCTCTCCTCCGGTCTTCCTCGTCTTCGGAAAGGACGCTACAACAGTATGACTGACACCGAGTGTCAGTCTTTATCGCGAGGCCGAAAACAATGCGCGCCAGCCGGCTTTTGTCGATCATGATGCTGCTTCAGGCGCGCGGCCGGATGAGCGCCGAAACGCTGGCCGAAGAACTCGAAGTCTCGGTCCGCACGATCTATCGTGACATCGACCAGTTGAGCGCCGCGGGCGTGCCGGTTTACGCCGATGTCGGCCGCAATGGCGGCTTCGCGCTGCTCGATGGCTGGCGCACCCGCCTGACCGGACTGACCGCACCCGAGGCCCGCGCGTTGTTCCTGTCGGGCTTGCCGGGGCCGGCGAGCGAGCTGGGGCTCGGCGACGAAGTGGCGGCGGCGGAATTGAAATTGCTCGCCGCGCTGCCCGCCGACTGGCAAACCGAGGCGACCCGCATGTCGTCGCGCTTCCATCTCGATCCCCGCGGCTGGTTTTCCACCGGCCCGCGTCCCGAGTTCCTGAAGCTCGTTGCGGAAGCAGTGTGGAGCGAGACGCGCATCACCATCCGCTACGACAGCTGGACGCAAATCAGCGAGCGCACGGTCGAGCCGATGGGTCTCGTGCTCAAGGGCGGCGTCTGGTACCTCGTCGCTCGCCGTGAGGCCGGCATGCGGACCTACAGGATGGGTCAGATTCAGGCGCTGACCCCGACCGGAGAGCATTTCGATCGGCCTGCCGATTTCGATCTGCCCAAGCATTGGCAGGACAGCACGGCCGCGTTCGAACGCGAGGTCTATGTCGGGGTGGCGCGCGTGCGCGCAACGGCCACCGGCGTCTCGCGTCTCAAGGACATCAGCCAGCGCTGCAAGGACGCCATCGAGAGCCAACCGGTGGTGTTCGATGCCGACGGCTACGCGCTGCTCGATATACCGATCGAAGAAGAACGCTGGGCCAGCCGCGAGATGACCCGAGTGGGCGCCGAAGTCGAAGTGCTGGAGCCGGAATCGCTGCGCGCGCGCATGGTCGAGATCGCGACGCGGCTGGCGAAGAACTATGGGCTGGTGGCCTAACCCGCCCGTGCTGCCGCGATCATGCGGCGGACAGCGTCAGGGTCGGTCAGCGTCACCTCGAACTCTCGCTCGAGCGCTGTGCCGCCCATCCCGACATTGGGATTTCGAAACGCCATTGCACTGGGGATCGTGTGCAGCGCGGCAAAATGCAGCTCTTCGGCCATTGAGCCTGCCAGCACCTGCGCGATATTGCTCTCGTCGAGCGCTCCGCAGGCCATGATCTTGATCCGGCCGCGCGCCGCGTCGTGCGTCGCTTTGAGGATGCTCAGGCCTTCCAGCGCCGTGTCGCGCTGACCGCTGGTCAGCACCCGGTCGACGCCGGAGCGCACCAGAGCCTCGATGGCTTCGCCCGCGTCACATGTCATGTCGAAGGCGCGGTGGCAGGTGACCTTCATCGGCCGTGCGGCGTTGGTCAGTTCGGTCATCCGCGCTTCGTCGATCTGTCCGTCTGCCGTCAGGCAGCCAAAGACCACACCGGCGACGCCGAGCTCGCGGCAGGCCCGCACATCGTCGAGCATCGTCAGGTGTTCGAGGTCGGAATAGAGGAAGTCGCCGCCGCGTGGCCGGATGATGACGTGAAATGGAATGGTGGCGATCCTCAGCGCCTGCCGCACCGCGCCCATCGACGGCGTCAGCCCGCCTTCGAGCAGTGACGCACACAGTTCGACACGATCGGCGCCCGCCGCCTGTGCGGCGGCGAGCCCGTCGATACCTTCAACGCAGATTTCGATCAGAGGATAGGGCATCAGGGAATGCTGGTCTCCGTGCGCTCGCCTGCCGCGACGCTGGCGTCGGCTTCTTTCGTTCCGGCGCTGTTAGCAAGCGTCAGCACCAGATGATAGTCGCCAGCCGGCAGCGTGCGGCTGATCGGCGGTCCGTAGCCACCGCCAAACGAGACGCGGTTGCCCTTGATGTCTTTCTTGGCGCCGAACACTTCGAGATAATCGTTGTCGTCGGCGAGGGTGAGCGCCAGCACGCCGGCGCCGAGGGGCACGTCGAGATCGACCGCCTCGCCAGCCTTGACGGTGAACGGGATCTCAAGCTTCACCGCGTCCAGCGTCGTCACCATCACATAGTCCCCCGGCATCAGGTCGAACTGTGCCTTGGGACCATAGGCGCCGCCGAAATCGGTGCGGTTGCCCTGGATATCTTTCTTGCCGCTCATGACGTCGAAGTAGATCTGCCCGTCATCGGCCGACATGCCCTCGGCATAGGAGGCGCTGGCATTGATATGTCCGGCGCCCACCACGATGTCCTTGCTCACCCGCTCACCGGCTGTGACGGTGACCACAAGGTCGAGCTTGGCCGCCCCGATGCTGACGTTGACCTTGGTGTCGCCCGCCGGCACGTACATTTTGACCTCGCCATAGCTGGTCGTGCTCGTTCCGTCGGGAAACTCGGTGTAGACCGCCGCGCCGCCATCGACATCGGCGCCCTCCGAATGGATCGGACGAAGATTCAGGAATCCGGCTTCGAGATCGAAGTTCGGTCGCGCCACCTTGCCGGCTTCGATCGTCATGCGTTGGGTCACGGTGGCGTAGTCGAGCTTGGCGGTGATCATGTACTCGCCGGGCGGGATAGCGCCCTGGTAGGCATCGCCGAACTCGGTGCGCACCCACTCACCCGGCGTGCCGTCGGTTCGCACCGTTGCGAAGTCCCACGAGACGCTGCCGTCGCCCTCGACCAGCGGGTCGTCGCCCTCCGACAGCGTTGCGGTTGGCGCGAAGGTGATGTCGGAGACCGGCTCGGGTTCGGCCTTGGGCGGTGGCGCCGGTGTGTTGTTCACCACGGCATCGATTGCGCTCTTCAGCCCGGCTTCGTCATCGGCCGAGATGTACTTGCCGCCGGTGTTGTCGGCGAGGCATTTGACCTGCGCGCCCTGGTCCTTGCTGAGGCCGAAGCCGACGACGTTCACGGTAAAGTCGACGCCGTCCTTTTCGAGCGCGCTGGCCAGCGCACAGGGGTCGGCGTTGCAGGTCTCGATGCCGTCGGTGATGAGGATCACCGTCGCCTTGTTCTCGGTGTATTTGAGCTGCTCGGCCGCCAGCTTGACCGACGCCGAGAGCGGCGTCTTGCCCTTGGGGTTGAGCGTGTCGGCCGCGGCGCTGATCGCGTCGGCCGTGCCCGGCGCCGGATCGACTAGCATCTCGATGTCGTTGCAATCGCCCTTGCTGCGGTGGCCATAGGCCATGAAGCCGAGCTCGAGATCTGCCGGAACACCAGCCAGCACCTGCTTCAGCGTCTCCCGGGCGATCTCGATCCGTGATTTGCCATCGATCTGCGCCCACATCGAGCCCGAGGCATCGAGAATGATGATGGCCTTGTCAACCGCCAACGCCGGCAGCGACAGGACGATTACGGCCATCAGGCCGGCGAGCAAGCGGAGCAGAGAGCGGATCATTGTTGCCTCGTGGGGAAGGGAGCCGGGCGCGGCCTCAGTAATGGAGCATGCGGGATTTAGCGACGCAGAAGCCGTGTCGCTTGTCGGGGGTTTCGCAGGTGAGACCTGCGGACGACGAATTGCACATGAACCCGTCGAAATGCACACTGTTGCCGTAAGCCAAGACGTTGCCGCCACTGCAGCACGCCTGCTCGCCCGGGTTCTCGGTGAGCTTGGCCGGACCTTTCGGCCCGAGCACGACATTGACGTAGCTCGGCTGGATCCGGTCGCAACTCAGCTCCGGACCGCCGTCCACCGGCTCATAGGTACTGGTGCCGCCCTTGGCCGTGTAGATGCAGCCAATATTGTTGGAGGGCATCACAAAGCTGATCTGGCCGTTCGCCTCAGCGCTGAAATGCTGCTCCTTGGCGGCAGCCGGCGCCGGGCCGAAACCGCCCCACAACGCCATCAGCGCGCAAACTGTGACCAGACCAGCCCGCATCAGCACGAATCCCCATCAGCCTGCTTACTATCGCACGCTCGCCTCGACCAGATGAAGCCCGGATGAACTGATCATTCATCTGCTGACCCAAATCTGCACCAAAGCGTACCGATCAGTATGCACTGCAGGGCGATACAAGCGTTACACGATGCCCGTCGCCGAGGTGTAAACCTGAAACCGACAATGGAGGAGAAACGATCATGTTCGCTGACCGCAAAGCCACCGCAATGCTACCCGCCCTCGATCTGTCCCGCGCCAAGGCCTGGTACGGCGACAAACTCGGCCTAACCCCGGTCACCGACCGTGGCGACAGGGGTGCGGTCTACGTGCTCGGTGGCGGCACCATTGCGTTCCTCTACCCGACCCGGTTCGCCGGGACAGCGCAACACACCATCATGGCCTTCGACAGTCCCGACCTCGTTGCTGACATGCGGGCGATGCGCGCCAAGGGCGTCGTCTTCATCGACTACGACCTGCCGGGCTTCAAGACCGTCGACGGGCTCGCCAGTTTCGGCCCGATCAAGAACGCCTGGTGCAAGGACAGCGAAGGCAACATCCTTGGGTTCGTCGAAGGCATGTGAGCAGCGATACTGCCTTTTTGATAGGCAGTAATGATTCTCACATTTTTGCGAGCGCTGCTGCTGTTATTGCGCTGCAGAAAAATTGGAGGCAAAGTTGTTTGTATTGGTCGTGCGAGAATCTTTCGGCGGACGGCATCAATATAATTTTACCGAGCCGGGCGGAGCTTCGAATATCGAAGCAGCCTGCTTTTTTTGTCTATCGGCATGTCAGCAGCAGTTCCGATTTATCAGATCTTCTACAATGCCGAGACCCAGGCGCATTTTGAGCCCGGCTATCTGCCGATCGACAACACCGCCAACCCCCGTCCCGACTGGTTCGAATTCTGGCCGATCCGGCAATTCTTGCTCGAAACTCCGCTCGCGCCGGACCACTGGTACGGGTTCTTCTCGCCACGCTTTGCCGACAAGACGCGGCTCAAAGCGGCCGAGGTTTACGAGTTCATCACCACCATCGACGGCTACGCCGAGGTGGCGCTGTTTTCGCCCTATTGGGACCAAATCGCCTATTTTCAGAACCCGTTCGAGCAGGGCGAATACTATCATCCCGGCCTTTTGGCCGCCGCTCGCAGATTCATCGGAATCGCCGGGCAGCAGATCGACCTCGATCGGCTGGTCTCGGATTCCTCGAGCGCGGTGTTTTCCAACTCGTCGTCGCCAAGCCGCGCTTCTGGATGGCTTGGCTGAAGCTCGCAAACATCCTCTTCGAATTCGTCGAGCACTCCGACGATACGGCGGCAGTCGCGATGCGCACGCCCGCCCGCTACAAGGGCGAGAGCGAAGCGGTAGCGATGAAGGTCTTCGTCCAGGAGCGGCTCGCCTCGATCGTCCTCGCCAATGGCGATTGCCGCAGTGCCAGCGTCGACACCTCTGATCGCCGCCGGCCGGCTGGCCTGCTGACCCCGCACGTGCTTCGCTCGCTCCAGACCTGCGACCTGCTCAAGCACGAATTCCGCCGCACCGGCGACCGCACGTTCCTCGACGCCTACCGCAAGGTGCGCGCGACGATCCCGATGCGGCGACCGGCTGGAGCGCCGACAATGCAGCGCGCGAAATAGGACGCGCCGCCGACGTTAGGTCGAGTCTGGTGAATGTCCCCTAAACGAAAACGGCGCCGCAGGGGCGCCGTTTCGGAAGAGATGGTGGAGCCAGACGGGATCGAACCGACGACCTCTTGCATGCCATGCAAGCGCTCTCCCAACTGAGCTATGGCCCCATTCTCGTGCGACGCTGCGGCGGGCGGAGCCTGCCGGAGCGCGGGTGTTCTCTAGTCGAGCGTCATAAGCTGCGCAAGCGCGAAAATCAGCGCGCCAACTTACCGTTCGTCGCTGGTGTTGACGTCGAAATCGAGGTTCTCGTCTTCTTCCTCGTCTTCCTCGAGGAAGGCGTCGGCGTCGTCATCGCCGATATCCTCGGCGTCTTCAACATCCTCGACCTCGGCGATAACCTCTTCCTCACCGGCCTCTTCGGCGTCGGCGTCTTCGAGCGAGATCACCTCGGGCTCGTCGGGCGCTGCGGCCACGACGACCTCCTCGACCTCGACTTCTTCCTCATCCTGCTCTTCGTCGCGCCCGGCTCCAGCCTTGCGCGAGGTGTTCTGCTCGAAATACGAGCGCGGATAGGATTTGCCAGTATATGGCGAGACAATCGGATCCTTGTTCAGGTCGTAGAACTTCTTGCCGTTTTCGGGGTCTTCACGTTTGATACCGCGAACATCTTTGGCCAAAGCTGCTTCCTTTTGGATGAAACGCGGGCCGCCCGCGTCGGTTCGTCCGGTTCACGCATGATCCGAGTGGGTCGCCGGTCCCTGGCTGGTCATGTGAAAACAGATCTTGAGATGCGGTCGAGCCGCACTTGTTCAAGGTGGACGGCGCTCTAGGGTGAAAGCGCCCCCCTGTCAAACGCAAAAACGCTTGTCGATTCCGCCACGCATTGCGGACCCCTGTCTGCCGCATTTGCCTCACGGGCGTGCGCGATGCTAGCCCTTGGTGCTCCCTTAGTTGCGCGCGTAATGAGTCCATCGCCGATCCCCGCTGTTCCGCTCACTGCCGAGCGGTCGCCCTGGCTGCGCGGTACCATCCGGCTGCCGGGCGATCCGTTTGTGTCCGTATTGGCGTTGATCCTCGCCGCGATGGCGCGGGGCGAAAGCGTCATCGAGGGCCTGAGCGGCGGGCGCGAGGCAGCCACGGTGATCGCGGTCTTGCGCCAGCTCGGCGCTCATTTCGCCGAACGTGCCCACCGCTGGCATGCCCAGGGCATCGGCACCGGCGGCTTCCTTACTCCGAATGGCCCGCTTGACCTGACCGGCGCCGGCGATGCCGCGCAATTGCTGGTGGGGCTGCTCGGCGCCCACGATTTTGACAGCAGTTTCATCGGCCTGACGGCCGCGCCGATGGGTGAGGCGCTGCTCGATTTCGTCCGCCGCAACGGCGGCAAGGTGGAGCGCACCGGCGAAATCGTCACCGTTCGCGCCCCACGCTTCGGCATCCCGCTCGATCTGGCGCTTTCCGCCGAGGCGCACGGCCTCATCGCGCCATTGCTGCTGCAGGCGCTGGTGACCACCGGCACGTCGACCCTCCATCTGCCCGAGGGCGTTCGCGACCCGGCAGAAGGCCTGCTGGCGCTGTTTGGCGCAAAACTCAGTGCCGTCACGGCCGATCAAGTCACGCGGCTGACGCTCGAGGGCATGTCGCCGCTCCGCGCCCAGGCGCTGACGGTGCCGGGCGATCCGCGGCTCGCCGCCTATCCGGCTGTCGCCGCATTGATCGCGCCAGATTCCGAAATCACCATCAATTCGGTGGCGCTGCATCCGGGCGGTCTCGGTCTGCTCGACGCGCTGGCGCTGCTCGGCGGCGACATCGCCATCGGCGAGGCTCGGCGTGGCGCCGCGGACGTGACGGTGCGGCATGCACCGCTGGTCGGCACCACCATTCCGGCCGATCTCGGCGTCGGCGCCGATGATTACCCGATCCTCGCGATTGCCGCCGCCTTTGCCGAGGGCGAGACGCTGCTCGAAGGGTTGACAGAGGGTGTCCGCCGTCTCGGCCTGACCCGCGCGCTGCGGGCCAATGGCATCGACTGCGTCGAGCAGTCCGGCGGGCTCGTGGTGCGCGGCGCGGCACGGGTCCCGGGCGCGGGAAACATCACCACCCGGCTTGACCCCAAACTGGCGATGGCGTTCCTCGTCCTCGGCATGGCGGCCGACCGGCCAGTGACCATCGACGATGGAGCAGCGATGCAGGGCCTCTTCCCGGATTTTACCGATGCTTTTGAGCATATCGGCGCCAGCTTTGCCGCCGGCAGCGCCGCCGCATGATCATTGCGGTTGATGGCCCCGCGGCCTCCGGCAAGGGTACCCTGGCGCTCGGGCTCGCCAGGCACTACGGCCTGCCGCATCTCGACACCGGCCTGCTCTACCGTGCCGTCGGTCTTGCCATACGCGACGTTGCCGACACCCCCGAATTCGAGCCGCGCGCCATCGCGGCCGCCGAAGCGCTCGACGCCGGCCATCTCAGCAATCTCGACGCGCTGACCAGCGGCGAGGCCGGCAGTCTGGCCAGCAGAGTCGCGGTGATCGCCGGTGTCCGGCAGGCGCTGTTCGAATTCCAGCGCAAATTCGCCATGCAACCGGCAGGCGCGGTGCTCGACGGCCGCGATATCGGCACCCGGATCGCCCCCGATGCCGACGCAAAACTGTTCATCGAGGCCGACAGCAAGTCGCGCATGGAGCGACGGGCCCGGCAGTTCGAGCAAAAAGGGCTCCCGGTTGACCGCTATGCCCTCTACCACCAGATCGAAGAACGGGACGCGCGCGACCGCGCCAACCCCAATGGCGGCTTCTTTCCAGCGCCCGATGCCCACTTGCTGGACACCACGCGTTTGGATATAGAGGCCGCACTCCGCGCTGCCGTCGCCATTGTCGACGGGGTTCTGGCCAAGAAGGCGAAGCCGAAAAGCTTCTAATCCACCCTTCTTTCCCAGCCCCTTCGCCATCGTTCAGGGACCGGCTCCGGACCTCAACTTAAATCGTGGATGCGGCGCTTTGCGCACCGGATGGTTTTGCTTTGGCAAGCCATGAGCCCGTTTCCACCAACCCAGCCACCGGACGCATTTGGAGAAGAGTTTGGCTACGCAAGCTGCAGTGAAAGAAGATTTCGAGTCCCTGTTGATGGACTCCTTCATGGACAACGAACCCATGGAAGGTGCCGTCGTTAAGGGCATTGTGGTCGCGATCGAGAAGGATCTCGCGATCATCGACGTCGGTCTTAAGACCGAAGGTCGCATCGCATTGAAGGAATTCGGCCAGGCCGGCCGTGACGGGACGATCAAGGTCGGTTCCGAGGTCGAGGTCTATGTCGATCGCGTCGAGAACGCGATGGGCGAGGCCGTGCTGAGTCGTGAAAAGGCCCGCCGCGAAGAGAGCTGGGTCAAGCTCGAAGAGATGTACAACGCCAACCAGCGCGTTGAAGGCATCATCTTCAATCAGGTCAAGGGCGGCTTCACTGTCGACCTCGAAGGCGCCGTTGCCTTCCTGCCGCGCTCGCAGGTGGACATCCGTCCGATCCGCGATATCGGCCCGCTGATGAACGTGACGCAGCCGTTCCAGATCCTCAAGATGGACAAGCGTCGCGGCAATATCGTCGTGTCGCGTCGGGCGATCCTTGAAGAGAGCCGCGCCGAGCAGCGTTCGGAAATCGTCCAGCAGCTCGAGGAAGGCCAGATCGTCGACGGCGTGGTCAAGAACATCACCGATTACGGTGCGTTCGTCGACCTCGGCGGCATCGATGGCCTGCTGCACGTCACGGACATCGCCTGGCGCCGGGTCAACCACCCGTCGGAAGTGCTGGCGATCGGCGAGACCATCAAGGTCCAGATCATCCGCATCAACCACGAAAGCCACCGCATCAGCCTGGGCATGAAGCAGCTCCAGGCCGATCCGTGGGAAGGCATCGAGGCGAAATATCCGGTCGGCGCCAAGTTCACCGGCCGCGTCACCAACATCACTGACTACGGCGCGTTCGTCGAACTGGAGCCGGGCATCGAAGGCCTCATCCACGTTTCCGAAATGTCGTGGACCAAAAAGAACGTCCACCCAGGCAAGATCGTCTCCACCTCGCAGGAAGTGGAAGTCATGGTACTCGAGGTCGATCCCGACAAGCGCCGTATCTCGCTGGGCCTCAAGCAGACCCTGCAGAACCCGTGGGAGAGCTTCGCCGAGAAGTTCCCAATCGGCGCGACCATCGAGGGCGAAGTCAAGAACAAGACCGAATTCGGCCTGTTCATTGGTCTCGACGGCGATGTGGACGGCATGGTCCATCTGTCCGATCTGGACTGGCAGAAGCCGGGCGAGCTGGCGCTTGAAGAGTACAACCGCGGCGACGTCGTGTCGGCCAAGGTTCTCGACGTCGATGTCGAGAAAGAGCGGATCTCGCTCGGTATCAAGCAGCTTGGCGCCCCCGGCGAGTCGACCGATACCGGCACCGAAGGCGGCCTGCGCAAGGGCTCCGTCGTGACCGGCACCGTGACCGAGGTCAACGACGGAGGCATCGAGGTTCGTATCGCCGACAGCGAGCAGACCGCGTTCATCCGTCGCGCCGATCTCAGCCGCGACCGCAACGACCAGCGTCCCGAGCGCTTCAGCAAGGGCGAGAAGGTCGACGCGCGCGTCACCCAGTACGATCGCAAGACCGGCAAGATCGCCCTCTCCATCAAGGCGCTGGAAATCGCCGAGGAGAAGGAAGCCGTGGCGAACTACGGATCGTCGGATTCGGGCGCATCGCTCGGCGACATCCTGGGCGCCGCCCTTAAGGACCGCGAGAAGAAGTAATCTCGCGCATCCCTGCTGTTGCCTAATCGAGGCCCGCGCGCTAGCCGTGCGGGCCTCTGTGCTTGGGGGCTCACATGAAAATGCCCGGCGTCACCTGGCGCGCGTTGACGGGGTACGATCTGCCGGCGGTCGAAACGATCGCCGCACAGGTGCACCCTGCGTTCTTCGAGACCCCCGATGTGCTGGCCGAGCGGCAGCGCCTCTACCGCAACGGCACCTATCTGCTCGAAATCGGCGAACGCCCGGCTGGCTATGTGCTCAGCCACCCCTGGGCTTTCGGCACATTGCCAGCGCTCAACACCCTGCTCGGCGAACTGCCAGACCCGAGCGACACCTATTACATCCACGATCTCGCGCTGCTGCCCGTCGCCCGCCGCATCGGCGCCGCGAGCTTCATCGTCGGCGCGCTCAGCAAGCACGCCGCCGCGCACGGCTTCGCCACCATGAGCCTCGTTGCCGTCAACGGCAGTCAGGGGTTCTGGGAGCGGCACGGCTTTGCCGTCGAGGATCGGCCGGATTTGACTGAAAAGCTCAAAAGCTACGAGGACGCGGCGCGCCTGATGGTTCGCCGCCTCTGACTGGACAAAAACAACCCCGCTCGCTAAGCCGCTTGCTCTTCGAGGGCCGCGTTTCATGTCCGATCCGATCATCGACCCCGCCCACGCCATTCCGGCGGCGAGCCAGCTGCGCCGTTCGCGTTTCCGCTGGCGTATTGTGGCGTTCATCGCGCTGGTCGTGGCGATCCTCGCACTCGCTGGCCGCTACGCCACCGAAAACGGGCTGCCGGGTGATCAGATCGCGCGCGTCGTCATCGATGGGACCATCGCCACCGACCCGACGCGTCTGCGGACGCTGAACGCGCTGGCCGCCAATGACACCGTCAAGGCCGTTATCCTCGCCATCAACTCGCCCGGCGGCACCACCGCGGGCGGCGAAGAGCTCTACGAAGCGATCAGCAAGCTGCGCGCCAAAAAGCCGGTCGTCGCCTACATCAAGGAACTGGGCGCCTCGGCCGCCTATATGACAGCCATTGCCTCCGACCGCGTTTTCGCGCGGCGCCTGTCGATCGTCGCGTCCATCGGCGTGCTGTTCCAGACCTACAATGCCGGACGGCTGATGGAGATCATCGGCATCGGCTCCGACAAGGTGGCGAGCGGCCCGCTAAAGGCCGAGCCGTCGCTCGACCATCCGATGACGCCCGAGGTGCGTGCCTCGCTGCAGTCGCTCGTCGATGACAGCTTTTCGTGGTTTGTCGATATCGTCGCCGAACGGCGCGGCCTCACCCGCGCGCAGGTGCTGCCGCTCGCCGATGGCCGCGTCATGACCGGCAATCAGGGTCTTGAAGCAAAGCTCATCGACGAGATCGGCGCCGAAGACGAGGCCATCGCCTGGCTCGAAAAGAATAAGTCGATCAAATCCGGTCTGCCGGTCGTGACCTGGTATCCTGTCGCCAGCGCAGATTGGACCAATGTTGGCAAATGGATCGGCGGGGAGGCGCGTGCGGCGCTTGGCCTGCCAGGTGATGGAAGTGTTGCGCTTGACGGGTTGGTCTCGCTTTGGCAGGTTGCCCCCTGACTAAGGCACACCGATTAGCCTGTGATGACGACTAACACCGGAACGCCCGGGGGGCGCGATGATCAAGTCTGAACTGGTCGAAAAGCTTGCAGGCGAGAATCCGCATCTGTTCCAGCGCGACATCGAGAACATCGTCAACGCCATTCTCGACGAGGTCGGGAACGCCATGGCGCGTGGCGACCGGGTCGAGCTCAGGGGCTTTGGCGCCTTTGCCGTCAAGAACCGGCCGGCCCGCGTCGGGCGCAATCCGCGCACCGGCGAGCAGGTCGATGTCGGCGAGAAATACGTGCCGCAGTTCAAGGCCGGCAAGGAGATCCGTGAGCGGCTCAATAAGGATTGAGTGGAGTAGCGGGCGAAAAAATGGACACCGGTTTTTCGCGACTACGCTGCGACCAAGATTGAGTTCCGGAACATAGCCAGATGATCAGACGCATCGTCGGTTGGGTTGTGCTGGTGCCACTCTGCCTGGTGTTGATAGTGTTTGCCCTCGCCAACCGCCAGTTGGTGGTGGTAAATTTCAATCCGCTGGTACCGTCCGAAGCGCTCACCACGCCGGGCGTAGGTGTGCCGCTGTTCCTTGTGCTGTTCGCCGTGCTGCTGTTCGGCGTCGTCCTTGGTGGCGTCGCCACCTGGTTCGCCCAGGGCCAGCATCGCCGCGACGAGCGCGCCTACAAGCGCGACACCGAGCGGCTGCAGCGCGAGGTCGACGCGATTCGCCGTTCGCCCGCTCTGCCCCTCGTCGATGATCTGGCCAAATCCTGACGCATGAGCGATCCCCTCATCATCAAAATCTGCGGCATTAGATCGGAAGCGATCCTCGATGCGGCAATCGAGGCCGGCGCCGATATGGTCGGCTTCATGCATTTTTCCCGTTCGCCGCGCCATCTCGAACTCGATCCCATCGGCGAAATGATCTCGATCGCCCGCGGGCGGGTCGAAACCTGCGTGGTGCTGGTCAATCCCGACAACACCCTGGTCGCGCAGGTCGCGGCGCTGGGCCCGGACTGGATTCAACTGCACGGTCCCGAGACGCCGCATCGCGTCGAGGCGATCCGTGACGAAGCCGGCATCCCCATCCTCAAGGCCTGCTCGATCGGCAATGCGGCCGACATAGCGGCTGTTTCCGCCTTTGCCGACTGCGCCGATCGCATCCTGCTCGACGCCAAAGCCCCCAAGGATGCGACGCGCCCAGGCGGACTCGGCGCTCCCTTCGACTGGAGCCTGCTCGAAGCGCTTGACCCGGAACTGAGCTTCATGCTTTCCGGAGGCCTGACGCCGGATAACGTTGCCGAGGCCATCAAAGTGACCCGACCGATGGGCGTCGACGTATCGTCAGGGGTTGAGACGGCGCCAGGCGTCAAGGACGCCAGGCTGGTTCGCGCCTTCATCGCGAACGCGCGGGCGGCCAGCAAGTAAGTAAGGAGTTCTGTCGTGCCATTGAGCGGGGCCAATTCGCTGCGTACCGGCCCCGACGAGGATGGCCGATTCGGCATTTTCGGCGGGCGCTATGTCGCCGAGACGCTGATGCCGCTGATCCGCGACCTCGAGACCGCTTACCTCATCGCCAAGGATGATCCGGCCTTCATCGCCGAGATGGCGGATCTGCGCACGCACTATGCCGGCCGGCCGTCGCCGCTCTATTTCGCGAGCCGTCTCACCGAGCATTTGGGTGGCGCAAAAATATACCTCAAGCGCGAAGAGCTGAACCACACCGGCTCGCACAAGATCAACAACACGCTCGGTCAGATTCTGCTCGCCAAGCGCATGGGCAAGACCCGCATCATCGCCGAGACCGGCGCCGGCCAGCATGGTGTCGCGACCGCCACGGTCTGCGCCAAGTTCGATCTACCCTGCGTGGTGTTCATGGGCCAGACCGACGTCGAACGGCAATGGCCGAACGTGTTGCGCATGCGCATGCTGGGCGCCGAAGTTCGCCCCGTCACCGCCGGCGCCGGCACCCTCAAGGACGCCATGAACGAGGCGCTGCGCGACTGGGTCACCAATGTCGATACGACCTATTATCTGATCGGCACCGCGGCCGGCCCGCATCCCTATCCGATGATGGTCCGGGACTTCCAAAAGGTGATCGGCGAGGAAATTCGCGCACAGATGCAGGAGGCCGAAGGTAATCTCCCGGACGCGCTCGTCGCCTGCGTCGGCGGCGGCTCCAACGCCATTGGCACCTTCTACGATTTCCTCGATGAGCCGACGGTCAAGATCTACGGCGCCGAGGCTGGCGGCCACGGCATCGATGTCGAGAACGGTCACGCCGCAAGCATGACCGGCGGCCGTCCCGGCGTGCTGCACGGCAACCGCACCTATCTGCTGCAGGATGCCGATGGTCAGATCCTGGAAGGCCATTCCATTTCTGCCGGCCTCGACTATCCCGGCGTCGGCCCGGAGCATTCCTTCCTGCACGACAGCAAGCGCGTCACTTACGCGCCGATCACCGACGACGAGGCGCTGGAGGCGTTCCAACTCCTCACCAAGATCGAGGGCATCATCCCGGCTCTGGAGTCCGCTCACGGCCTCGCCCAGGTGATGAAGCTCGCGCCCACCATGGGCAAGGATGAAACGATTGTGCTCTGCCTCTCCGGCCGCGGCGACAAAGACGTGGAATCGGTCGGCCGCTATCTCGGTATGAACAAATGAGCACCCGGCTCGCCGACCGCTTCGCCGCTTGCGCCAAGGCCAATCGCGCCGCGCTCGGAACCTTCATCATGGCGGGCGATCCAGACCTCGCCACGGCCAGCAAGATTCTCGCCGCACTGCCGGGTGCGGGTGCCGACTTTATCGAGCTTGGAATGCCGTTCTCCGATCCTATGGCCGATGGCCCAGGCATTCAGCTGGCGGGGCAGCGCGCGCTTCACGCCGGCCAGACGCTCAACAAGACCCTCGGCATGGTCGCCGAGTTTCGAAAGACCGACACCACCACGCCGATCGTCCTGATGGGCTATTACAACCCGATCTACATTCACGGCGTCGACGCCTTCATCGCCGATGCACTGAAGGCCGGTGTCGACGGACTGATCATCGTCGATTTGCCGCCCGAGGAAGACAACGAGCTTTGCGTTCCCGCGCTCGCTGCAGGCCTCAACTTCATCCGGCTGACGACGCCCACCACTGACAACCGCCGCCTGCCTGTCGTGCTGAAGAACACGTCGGGCTTTGTGTATTACGTGTCGATGACCGGCATCACTGGCGCGGCCATCAAATCGCACGCGGCGGTTGGCGAAGCGGTCAAACGCATCAAGGGCCACACGGCGCTGCCGGTCGCCGTCGGCTTCGGCATCAAGACCGCCGACGACGCAGCGCTGATTGGCCGCGATGCCGACGGCGTGGTTGTCGGCACGGCAATCTGCAATGTCGTTGGTGACTCGCTCGCCGATGGCAAAGCCACCGCCAACACGGTTGCGGCGGTCACGGCACTGGTCGCCAGCCTCGCGTCCGGTGTGAAGCGCGCCCGGGCCTAGCCAGCGTTTCCTCGCGCGCCACGCACGGTATCCAGACCAAAAAGTTTCACGAAATCAATCCGTTACTCGCACGGTGCCGAGAGCGATGAGTGATGAAACTTTGCCGGCTCCGGGCGGGTTGCTGCTTCGACGCTCAAATCAACCACCCACCTCCGAGCCACTGCGTCGCCGAAATGGCCCGGTTTCCCGAAACAGAACCCAAGAGATAAAAAATGAAAACCCTTACCCTTATAGTGACCTCGGCCCTTATCGTTGGTTCGCTTTCCACCGCGGCGTTCGCCGGTGGCACCGATCGCTTCGCCAACGTCGACGGCAACCGGGACCAGGTCATTTCGATGGCCGAAGCCATGGGTGCCTTCCCGACCCTGACCGGCAATCTTTTCAACAAGGCCGACGGCAACCACAATGGCATCCTCGACGAGCAGGAATTCCAGAGCCTGCGTGGTCTTTCCGCCGCGTTCTAAGCTAAAGCCCGACCGCCGTTTTCGGCGATCGGTGAATAAGGGTCGTCCCCTCCGCGGGGGCGGCCCTTCGCCGTCTATGCCCTCGTTTTCTCCATCGGAAAACCGCCTCATCGTGGGCACTGTTTGCGCCTCGCCGCGGCGGCGACTATATTCGCCACAATCGCCTCTTAGAGGGGCCGTCTCGCCCCTAAAGGATCGCCATGAGCTGGATCGATAACGTCCTTCCCCCCAAAATCCGGTCGTTTCTGAACAAGCGCGAGACGCCGGAGAACCTGTGGGTCAAAGACCCTGAATCGGGCGAGATGGTGTTTTATCGCGACCTCGAGGCCAATCAGTGGGTGGTGCCGGGCTCCGGCCACCACATGAAGATCAAGGCCAACGACCGCATGGCGGCCTTCCTCGATGGCGGCAAATACGATGTAGTGCCGCTGCCCTCGGTGCCGCAGGATCCGCTGAAATTCCGCGACCAGAAGCGTTACGTCGACCGACTCAAGGAAATGCGGCTCAAGACCGGCATGGAAGATGCCGTTCTGGTCGCCACCGGCCAGCTCTACGGCGCCCCCGTCACTGTCGCGGTGCAGGATTTTGATTTCATGGCTGGCTCGCTCGGCATGGCGGCCGGTTCGGCCATCATCACCGGCCTCGAAAAGGCCGCCGCGACCAAGACGCCGTTCGTGCTGTTCGCCTCCTCGGGCGGCGCCCGCATGCAGGAAGGCATCCTGTCGCTGATGCAGATGCCGCGCACCACGGTTTCGGTGTTGCGCCTGCGGGATGCCGGGCTGCCGTTCATCGTGGTGTTTACCAACCCGACCACCGGCGGGGTCACCGCGTCGTATGCGATGCTGGGCGACGTCCATATTGCCGAGCCCGGAGCGTTGATCTGCTTTGCTGGTCCGCGCGTCATCGAGCAGACGATTCGAGAAAAGCTCCCCAAAGGCTTCCAGCGTTCCGAATATCTCTACGAGCACGGCATGGTCGATATGGTCGTCCACCGCCACAATCTGCGCTCGACCATCGGCTCGCTAGTCGCCATGTTCACCGGCGCCGCCACCCCGGCCGAACTCGCTGCATCGCCGGCCCTGACCCCGCTCCCGCCGATCGCCAACGACGATGATTTGACCGAAGGCCCGGTGGCGCAGGCGGCATCCGAGTAGGGCGGAGCGCCTGCCCCAACCTCATCCGGCTATCGCCACCTTCTCCCATCGAGGGAGAAGGCAATTGGGCCGAGGATGCAGAGTGGTGGCCTTCTTCCCTTGTGGGAGAAGGTGGCCGAAGGGCGGATGAGTGGGAGGCCACACCGTGCGGGCTGGATTGTTCCCGCACGGGTGCTAGAACGCCGCCGTTGCCGACAGCGAAGCAGAAATGTCCCGCACCGATGCCATCCTGAAGCGCCTCACCGCGCTCTATCCAAAATTCATGGACCTGCAGCTCGATCGCGAACTGCGGCTGCTCGCCGCGCTTGGCAACCCGCAGCAGCGGCTGCCCCCGGTGATTCACGTCGCCGGCACCAACGGCAAGGGTTCGACCATCGCCTATCTGCGCGCTTTTCTGGAGGCGGCGGGCAAGCGTGTGCATGTTTTCACGTCGCCCCACCTGGTGCGCTTCAACGAGCGCATCCGCCTGGCGGGCAAGCTGGTGTCGTCACGACAGCTCAATGCGGCGCTGGAGGAGGTCGAGGCGATCAACGCCGGCCGCCCGATCACCCAGTTCGAGATCACCACCTCGGCGGCGCTGAAATTGTTTGCCGACAATCCCGCCGACTATCTGCTGCTCGAGGTCGGGCTCGGCGGCACCTTCGACTCGACCAACGTCATCGACCAACCGCTGGGCGTCATCATCACCCCGGTCGATCTCGATCATCAAGCTCATCTGGGCGACACCATCGCCAAGATCGCTGTCAACAAGGCAGGTATCATGAAGCGCGATCGTCCGGCGGTCATTGGTCGTCAGCGTGACGCGGGGCTGGCGGTGATCGAGCGCGCCGCGGCCCGGCTGCGGGTCACCCCGTTCGTGCAGGGGCGCGACTATGACGGCTACCCGCAGGACGGGCGACTGATCTACCAGGACGAGGAAGGGTTGCTCGATCTGCCGCCGCCCGCCTTGCTCGGGCCGCACCAGTTCGACAACGCCGCTCTCGCAGTCGCTGCGGTGCGCCATTTCAAGCTGCCGGTGACCGACGCGCAAATCGCCGAGGGCCTCCGCACGGTGACCTGGCCGGCCCGCCTGCAGCCGCTCAAGGGCAAGCTGCGCGATCTGCTGCCCAAGGCCGACGAACTCTGGCTCGATGGCGGCCACAATGCCCACGGTGCGGCTGCGCTCGCTCGTTCGCTGGAGGAAATGCAGGCCGCGCGTCCCAAGCCGCTGGTGCTCATCCTTGGCATGATGAATACCCGGCCACCCGGCGACTTCCTCGAACCGTTCCGGCCGTTGGCGCCGACAGTTCTGACGTTGACGATCCCCGGCGAGGAAAACGCCCATAAGGCGGGCTTCATCGCTGCGGCCGGCACCGCCGCCGGCTTCGACGCAGCGCCCTATCGCTCGCTCGGCGCCGCGCTCATGCAGGCAGCGACCATCGCGGGCGCCCGCGTGGTGATCTGCGGCTCGCTCTATCTGGGCGGGTTCGTGCTGGCGCAGAACGGCACGCCGCCCGATTGAGCTTCAGGCGAAACTCTCGAGCCATTTGGTGAACTGCACGCGCGACGGCCCGTAGCCGATCTTGATGTCGACCGGCTCGCCGTCCTTGAACACCATCAGGGTCGGCATCGCTCGAACATTGTAGGTGGTGACGGTCGACGGGTTGGTCTCGACGTCGAGCTTTACGATCTTCACACGGCCCGCGAGTTCGACCGACAGCTCATCGAGGATCGGGTCCATCGCCTTGCACGGGCCGCACCATTCGGCCCAGAAATCAACCAGTACCGGCCCCTTGGCTTGCAGCACTTCGCTGCTGAAATCCGAATCCGAAACCAAGTGGCCCATTTTATCTCCGTCGGTAATTGCCGATAAAGTTAAGCCGAGTCGACTTGAGCGGAAAGGCAAGCTGTTCCAAACTTTCCGTGAGACAAACAAAAACGCCGCCGGGAGACCCGACGGCGTTTTTGACTACCGTGAGATCTATCGTTTACGCGGTGCGCGCCACAGGCGCGTCGGCGTAGCTGGTCAGCCATTTACTGAGGCCGGCCTTCGGAGTGCCGGCACCGACCTTCATGTCGGCAGCCTCGCCATCCTTGAACAGGATCATGGTCGGGATCGAACGGACGCCATACTTGACGGTCGTCGAGGGGTTCTCGTCGACGTTGAGTTTGACGATCTTCACTTTACCCTGCAGTTCAGAGCTGAGCTCTTCGAGCACTGGCGCGATGGCGCGGCACGGGCCGCACCACTCTGCCCAGAAATCGACGAGCACGGGCTCTTTGGACGAAAGTACTTCCTCGCCGAAGTTGGCGTCGGAAACGTGGGTTGTCATGAGAGGAATTCCCTTTGGGATTTCGCCTGAGTTTCGAAGTGGCGGGTGTGTGATCCAAAAGCTAGGAAGAGTCCAGCGAACCTTCAATGAGTATCACCCTATGGTGAAACCCGCCACTGCGTCGCGAAGCCGCCTGGATGACAGATTCATGAACGTTTCCAACGTCGTCCACAGGATCACCCCCTGCACATCGAGGCCCGGGAAGAGCTGGCCTGCAACCAGCGCATAGAGCCCCATTTGGGCCAGATAGGCGGGTGGAACACCGGTTTCGTCCGGCGGCACGACCGCGTCCGATTTGAAATCGACGATCAGCACGCGGCCCGACTCCACCACCAGCCGGTCGATGCGCCCTGCAATCGTCACCGGTCGGCCATTGCGCGTGCCGTGGGCGAGGATGGGGAGTTCGGGGCGGGATGTGGGGCCGAACAGTGCAGCCAGAGCAGGTTGCGCGAGAATGTGCTGGGCTTTTCCGCTCAATTCCGCATGCCGTTCCGGTGCATTTGGCAGTAGTTCGCGTAACGCCTTGGCCGCGACCGCCGCCCGGTCCGCGACATCGATGCGGCTCAGATGCTGCAGCAGCGCGTGCAGCGCGACGCCTTCCTGGCGCGCCGCCTCGGGGTCGCGCCAATCGCCGATGCGTTCGGCGGCGGTGTCGAGCACGCGCATCGGGTCGGCATCGGCAGCGAAGGCGGATGAGGGACGTACGATGCGGCGCAGTTCGTATCTGGGCAGCGGCGCCAGCTTCAGTCCCTGCGCCGGCGGCGTGGCCGCGGCGATCGCGACAGCCTCTGCCATAGCTGTGCGCTCGCGGGGATAGATCAGTGCAGTCTCCACACCCTCGGCATCCGCGATGACCTCAGAGGCCGGTCGCAGCGCATCGTCGATGGCTTCGTACCAGCTGTCGTCGATCTTGCCGCGCTTGGTCAAATGGCCGGTGATGTAGAGCTCATCCTCGGCGCGCGTCATCGCCACGTAGAGCTTGCGCCAATACTCGGCCTTCTGCGCCTTGTCGGCGTCGTCCTTGAAGCCGAGCGTTTCGTCGGCATGCGTCTCGCGGCTCGACGCGTGAAAGAAGAACGATGGGTCGGCGCCCATATAGATGGCACGGCGGTCGCGGCCGATCTCGGTCGTCGCGGCGTCGGCGAGAATGACGATCGGCGCTTCGAGGCCCTTTGCACCGTGCACCGTCATCACCCGCACGCCCGCACCGGCCTCGGCCAGCTCGCGCTTGATGATGACTTCGCGTGAGCGCAGCTCGGCGAGAAAGCCGATCAGCGAGGGCCGCGCCGATTGCTCGTGCGCCAACGCCAGATCGAGGAATTGCGCCATGACGTCGTCGACTTCCGCCCCGAGCCGCCGCCGCAATTTCTGCAGACCGCCCTCGGCGTACAGCACCGACGAATAGAAGTTGAAAGGCCGCTCGAAATCGAGCCGGCTGCGCCATCTGCTGAGCGTTGCATAGGCGTCCGCGACAGCCGGCAGAGTGCTGGTCTTGAGCGCCGACCAGAGGCTCGTCTTGTCGGGCCGCGGCTGCGCCACCGCCAGCAATTCGTCCTCGCTGATCCCGAACAAGGGCGAGCGGAGAAGTGCCGCGAGTTGGAGATCGTCGGCGGAGTTGGACAGCACGTCGCCGAGCGCCATCATGTCGAGCGTCGCGATGTGCGTCGTTACCGCCAGCCGATCGGCGCCGGGCGTCGGAATGCCTTCGCGTACCAAAGCCCGGATGATCTCGTGGAACAGCACGCTGCGTACCTGCACGAGGATCAGGATGTCGTCGGCCGTCACGGGACGCGCGCTCGCGCCGAGCGGCCGCCGCGTTTCGATCCAGCCGGCGATCTCGCGGGCGATGCGCTCGGCCACCTGCCGCGCCGCGCTCTGGGTCTGCGTCTTGGGCGGCTCGGTCGGCCAGTTTTCGGGATCGATCTCGTCCTCTATCTCGCGCACCGGCGGCCATAGCGTCACCGTTCCACCGCTGTCGGCGCGCGCAGTGGTGTGGACGAAATCGCTCTCCAGCACACCGGCGCGGAGGTCGGGCCGCTCGAACACCTTGTCGACCGCGCCGAGTACATTCGGGAGCGTGCGGAAACTGAAATGCAGTTTTACCGGTGTGATCTCGAACTGCACGGCGCGGGCGGCGAAATTCACCTGCCGGCCCAGGCTGACGAACTGCTCGGGGTCGGCCCCCTGAAACGAAAAGATCGACTGCTTCTGGTCGCCGACGACGAACAATGTGCGCGGCCGGTCGGCGGCGCTGTCGCCGTGGAAGAATTCGTCAATCAGCGCGGTGATCACCTCCCATTGCTGCGGGTTTGTATCCTGCCCCTCATCGACGAGAATATGACCAATGCCGCTGTCGAGTTTGTAACGCACCCACAAGCCGCGATCCTGGTCGTGCAACAAGGCGGCAAGCTTTTCGACCAGATCGTCGAAATCGAGCAGCGAGCGGCTGCGCTTCGCTCGCTCGTAATGCGCCGAGATGGCGGCGACAATGTCGAGCATCGCGTCCGACCGCTCCAGCAGCGTCGCGGCGGCCAGCCGGCGCTTCATGCGTTCGAGCCGCGCCGCCTCGGCGACAAGCTTGGCGGCAATCTCGGGGATCAGCACCATCGTCGCCTTGCGCAGCAGCGTCTTGCGCGCCGTGCGCTCGGTCTGCGTCAGGAACGCATCGAACAGCGCCTCGGCGTCGGGCGCCTCGGGGTCGACCAGCGCCAGCCGGTCGACGAAATCGGTGCCGCCCGGCTCCGGTGTTGCAAGCGCGAAGATCTCGGCATGATCGGCCGCGGTGAGGGGGTAGCCCTCAGCGATCTCGGTCACGATTTCGGAAATGCTGCCCACATTGGCGATGAACCGCCGCAGCTGCTGCTTGGCGGCGGCCTTCTGAACCAGCACCCGCCGCAACGTGCGCTGCTGGTTCAGCGCTTCGGTGATCGCGGTCTCGATCTGGAAGTCGCTGAGCAGGCCGAACAGCGTTTCGACCGCATGCACCTCGCCGCTGCCGCGCAACCCGGCGGCGAGTACGCTCTCACGCGCTTCGAGCAGCATGGCATCGCGCTGATAGTCCTCGATAACGCTGAAGCTGAATGGCACATTGGCTTCGCGCGGGAAGCGGTGCAGCACGCTCTCGCAGAACGCGTGGATGGTCTGAATCTTGAGCCCACCGGGCGTCTCGAGCGCATGGGCGAACAGCGACCGCGCCCGCAGCGTCATGCCCGCCGTTGGCGCTGTCTCCGTCAGCAGCACGATGTCGGCTGCGAGGTCGGCATCATTCGCCAGCGCCCAGCGCCCGAGCCGTTCGCCGACCCGGCTGCGCATCTCGGCGGCGGCCGCCTTGGTGTAGGTGAGGCAGAGGATCTCTTCCGGCTTCACCCCGCCCAGCAGCAGCCGCAGGACCCGCGCCGTAAGCACATAGGTCTTGCCCGAGCCGGCATTGGCCGTCACCCACACCGAGCGCTCGGGGTCCGAGGCGCGGCGCTGGCTGTCGACGATATTCGCCGGCATCGGGTTGAGGAGGGGGCGTCTCATGGGTCGTCCACCCCGGCCGTCAGCGTCCATTCGTCGGTGCGCGCCAGATGGTCGTAGGGACCGGGCCGCGGCTTGCGCCCAGTGTTCAAGCGGGGCCGGATGCGCGCCGCCATCGGCAGCGTGTCGCGGATCAGAAAGGCATCGATATGTCGCTGTGTCCGCCGCTCGATGACGCCAACGGCCTCCATCAGCGTCATGCCTTTGAGCAGGCTGAACGGACGCACCTGGAACGCCGCGGGTCCGAGGCCGATTTTGATGTAGGTGAGCGCCGCGGTCTCCATCGGCCGGATGCCCGGGAAGGCGCCGGCCTGCGCCATCGCGGCCTCGAGCAGCAATTGCGGCACGTCGAACGCCGTCATGTCTTTCGGCGCAGGTACGCCGCCGGTCTTGAAGTCGAGAATCTCGAGCAGCCCATCGGTGCGTGCATCGATGCGGTCGGCCTTGCCTGAGAGGACGAAGCCATCGAGCGCCGCCCACTCGCCCTTGATCTCGGCGCTCCGCGACGCAATCGCGCCATGCCGGGCCCGCTCCCAGTGCAGGAACTGGTCGGCGGCGAGCTCGAAGCGGCTGAGCCAGATGTCGCGCCGCTCCTCGACGGCTTCGAGGCCCTTGAATGCCTCGCGCGCCAGCTCCAGCATGGTGGCCGCTGCGTCGGGTGCGCTGAAACTCAGGCCCTTGGCGACGAATTGCTCGAACACCCGGTGGATCATCGTGCCGCGTTCGCGCGCGCTCGGCTCGCTTCCGAGCGGTTCGAGCTGGTTGAGGCGCAGCACATGGCGCGCATAGATGTCGTAGGGCGAGCGCATCAGGGTCTCGACCTCGGTCACTGAGATGCGACGCGGTCGGATCGACGCCGGTGGCGAGGGGAGGGGCCGTTGCGCCGGCACCGGGGGACCGGTGAAGTCGATGGCCGTTGCTTGGGCCAGCCAGACGCTGCCGCGCTCGCGCAGGGCCTCGGCGGCAGCCGTGCCCACAAAGGCATCGAGCCGCTGCACCAGCCGCGACGGCAAAGCCGGCGAGGTGCCGAGGCGCTCCGCATAGGCGATGATCACGCTGGCATTGCCCAGCGCCATCTCGAAATCATGCGCCGCCTGCCCCTGCCGCCGCTCGGGCGGCGCGAGACCGGTCGCAACCCGCATGCCGCGGCTGAGCCAGGGCCCCGGATCGGCCGGCGCCGGCCAGATGTCTTCGTTGACGCCGGCAAGGATCATCACATCCGAGGTCATCAGGCGCGCTTCAAGTTCGCCCCAGATGTGGACGTCTTCGCGCCGCCGCTCGCTTGGCGGCACCTCTTCGCCGGCCATTAGCGCCGCCAGCACGGCGTTGAGATTGTCGGGGGCGAATGGTGCGCCGCCATCCGCCAGCGCAATCAGCTCGCCCGCCCAACGGCGTAAATCCAACAGCCCCGGCAGTTCGTCGGCGCCGATCAGCGCCTCGACCGCCGCCATCAGGCTCGCCACCAGCTCGCGCGCCTCGATCAGATCGCGCTGCAGCAGCGCAAAAATCGGATCGATGGCGTGGCCAAGCCGATCCAGCAGCGTGCGGACCTCGTCGCGGTCGGTCAGCGCCAGCATCCCTGCAAGTCCCGGCTCGGGCCTCGCCCGCCGGAGCTTCAGATCCAGATGGCCCGTGGCGCGCCGCACGTCGTCGCGCGCTAGGCCCAGCCCGACGGCCTTGTTGCGCAGCAGCGCGATGGTATCGAGCGGCGCCCAGCCGCCCGCCGCGCCGGTAAGAACTTGCCGGACCAATCGGCCGGCGGCCGATTGGAAGAGCGGCGTCCCAGCCGGATCGTCGACCTCGATTGCGTAGCGCTGCAGCTCGGCCGCGATGCGGCGCGCCAGCGTCTGGTCGCGCGTCACGATGCCGACAGTCCGTTTATTCGCCACCGCCTGCCGCGTGGCCAGCGCCACCGCGCGCGCCTCCATATCGGCATTCGGCGCGGCGATCATACTGACGCCCGCAAGCGCCGCATCGAACTGCGCATCGACGCTGGCGCGCCGCGCCCCCCATTGGGTGGTCTCGTCGGCGAGCGCCAGCGCGTGCCGGACGATCATGGTCCGCGGCGCCTCGCCAGCCAACTCCTCGACGTCGGCAATACCGGCGCCGAGTCCGCGCAACAGCCGCGCCAGCACGAATTGCGGATGCCCCTCGGTGTTGGTGCCATCGAGCAGCATCTCGTGCTGCCGGACCGTCAGGTTCGTGTCGAGCCCCGGGAGCACCACGGCGCCGCGCGGCAACGCCGCGACGGCCTTCAGCAGATTGGCGGTGGCCGGCAGTGACCCGGTCGAGCCCGCGGCAATCACCGGCCGCTCGCCATAAAGCACTGCCGCCGTAACCGCCTGCCGCGCCAACCGCGCATTGCGGGCGGTCGATTGATCGACCTTGCCAAGCGCCGCGAGAATTTTGGGCCACACCTCGAGTGCCGGCTCGAGAAAGCGCAGCACGTCCTGCCAATTGCCCGCGAGGTCGCCGACCAGCAGCGGATCGAGCCGCTTCAAATCGCCGCCTTCGATCTCGAGATCATCGATCAGGCGGCCGAGCGAATCGGCCAGCGACAGCAGCTCCGCCGCGTTCGGCGGCGACGCATAGCCCTCCGCCGACAGTGCAAATTGTTTGACCAGCCGCGACAGGATCAGCCGCCGCTCCAGCAGCGATACCGCCTGCGGCCCGAGCGGCATATCGATTGGCGGCAGGAACAGCGCCTCCACGTCGTCCTCGCCCCCCAGCGCCCGGATGTCGGGCAGCAGCGCCGCGCCGCCGAGTTTGGTCGCGAACAGATCCGCCAGCGTCAGCCGTGATCGCCGCGTCGGCAGGATGATGGTGATGTCGCTGAGCCAGAACGGCCCGGTTCTGTCCCACCCCTTGAGCAGCGTGCCGTCGAGCACGCGGTCGGCCAGCACGTCGAGGAACCGCGCATGCGGCGCGATGGTGTAGAGCCCGCGCCGGCTCATCGGGCGATCTCCACGGAGCGGCCATTGCCGTCCGCCGGGATATCGATCGTCACGACCATTGCGGCGCGTGACAGCAGTTCGGGCGCGCGCTCCGGCCATTCAACCAATACGATCGCGTCGGCCCGGTCGAACAGGCCGAGCTCGTCGATCTCGCGCGCCTCGCGCAGCCGGTAGAGATCGGCATGCAGCAGCGGGGCGCCGTGCGCCTCATAGGGCTGCACCAAGGCAAAGCTGGGGGAGGGCACATCGAGCCCGGGATCGCCCACCAGCGTCCGGATCATGGCGCGGGCGAGGGCTGTCTTGCCGGCCCCGAGGCCGCCCGCAAACAGCACCAGATCGCCAGGCTTGAGTCCGCCGGCCAGCCGCGCACCAAGCGCCGCAGTCGCGTCGTCATCGGGGAGGAAAATCCGCTCTGCCGCCATGGGTGCTGGATAGCATTGGCGGCCGCGTCGCGCACCCTATTCCGCGGCCGAAGAATACGCCGCCGCCAGCGGCAGGCTCACCACCACGCGGCTGCCGCGCGGCTCGCGCCGCTCGACGCTGATGGTGCCGGCATGCAGGTGGACGAAGGAGCGGACGATGGCGAGGCCAAGCCCCGCGCCGCGCTGCCGCCCGGTGGCGGTATCGGCGCGGTCGTTCAGCGCGGCCCGCATTTCCTCGCTGGTCTGCGCACCCTCGTCCTCGACCGTGAACAGCATGCGGCCGCCGCGCGAGATCACACTCAGCACCACCGGCGCGCCGGGCTCGGAGAAGCGCGCCGAAGTCGACAGCAGATTGTACAGCACCTGCACGATGCGGGTGCCGTCGGCGAGCAGCGGCGGCAATTCTTCCGGGATGACGATTTTGAGGTTGAGCGGCTTTTCGCCGTCGATCGCCGGGAACGTCGCGACCAATCCGGCGCGCGCCTTCTCGATCAGTGCCGGCACATCCTGCAATGCCGGCTGGAGCTGCGCGATGCCGGCGTCGACGCCGGCAAGATCGAGGATGTTGTCGATCAACACGCCCAATTGCGCGCTCGAGGCACGAATGTAGTCGGTGTAGCTCTTCTGCTTGTCGGTCAGCGGGCCGACGGCTTCCGACGCCAGCAGATCGGCAAAGCCGATGATGTTGGTGAGCGGGCTGCGCAATTCATAGCTGACGTTCTGGACGAACGCGTCCTTCAGCCGGTCAGCGGTCACCAGCGCGTCGTTTCGCTCGGTCAGCACGCGCTGGTAATTGGCGCTCTCGGTGACATCGACGAAGGTCATCATCGTCTGCCCGTCCGGCAGCCGTGTGATGGCGTAGTCGATCATGCGGCCATCGGCGCGGGTGATGCGCGCGCTGTGGTCGGTGCGGGTCGGGTTGAGATCGACGATGCCGCGCTTCAGATCGCGCCACAGGCCGGCGCCATCTTCGGGCAGCGCCTTGCTCGCCGCTTCGACGATCTGGTCGATATGCGGATTGCTCTCGAGCAGATTGGTGGGCAGCTTCCACAACGTCGACAGCCGCGGATTGCTGAGCGTCAGCCGGCCATTGGTGCCGAACACCGCGACGCCCTCGGCCAGCGCGTTGAGGGTCGAGCGCTGCACGTCGATCTGGGTGCGCGCCAGACTCTTCAGTTTGAGCTGGTCGGTGATGTCCTCGAACACATAGATGACGCCGCCATGCGGGCCCGCCGGCGCCGAGATCACCTGCACGACGCGGCCGTCGGGCAGATACCAGGGCTCGCTCTCGCGCGGCGCCTTGAGGGTGTAGGACTGCAGATGCTTCGATCGCCACGCCTGGTAATCGGGCTCGGCCGGCAGCATGCCGGAGGTGCGCAGCCGGTCGAGGATGGCGCGCTCGTCGAGGCCCGGCTGCAGCCATTTCGGATCGAGCCGCCACAGCGCCGCATAGGCGCGGTTGGATTGCACCAGCTCGCGGCCGGCGTTGAAGATCGCGATCGGTGTCGCCAGCGCGTCGATGATGGCGCTCAGATGCGCGAGGCCATCGCTGGCGGCCGGTTTCGGCGCGTCGAGTTTTGGCCGCAGATAGCCGGCCCGGCCGGTGGGCAGATTGACCTCGACCAGATCCATGCCGGCGGCTTCCGCGATCTCGGCGGGCATACCGGAGCGCCCCTTGCTCAGCGCCTGGAACGCAGCATTGGCGAACACGACGCGGTTGCCGTCGCCGAACAGGAACGCCGGATCGGGCCATTGCGCCAGTGTCGCTTCGACGTCATCGTTGTGGCCCGGCTTCTGGCCTGGCTGGTACAGCGTCGGTCGAACCCGCATCGCGGCACCGGCGCCGAGCGGCCAGCCCATGGCGCGCATCTGCCGCCCGTCTTTGGCGGTGAACAGCAGATCAAACGCCTGGCCGCCGCCGCGCAGCTCGGCGAGCCGTGTGGTGATGGTGCGCGAATCTGCGTCGTTCAGCCAGGACGGGAAATCGAGGATCGCCTCGACGCGCCGTCCGCCGGGCAGCACTGAATTCGCCGGGCCGAGGAATTTGGGCCCCATGCGGCCGCTCCACACCACGGTGATCTCACCGGTGCCCGACAACAGCGCTTCGTAGTCGTCGACCATGGCGCGGAGGCTTGCCACCTGTTCGCCCGAGCGCTTGGAATTGGTCCGTCCGTCACGGATAAGCTTGCGGACCACGATCATGGCGAGCAGCGCAAAGGCGCCGGCGCCAAGCGCGACGGCGAGCGGAACCGACCCGACGAGGTTCGAGGCGTTGAGACCCTGGCTAAGCGCGGGTGCCGCTGTGAAGAGTGTCAGGGGGGCTGCGCCGCAAAGCGCGAATCCCAAACGTCTCCGGAATCGCTCCGGCCGCATGTGTCACCCCGAGAAAATTGAACCGCCACTGCCCGCCAAAAAAACAGGCTACTTCAATCGCCCGCAACGCTGGCGTACCCAACTGATGCGCGAGAGCGCGGACATGATGCCCGCCTCCGCCACGCGACCAACACGCAAACTATGGAGCCAAGCTCCCGACCGATTTTGCCCGCTGCGTCTCCGCCTTCTGGCGAAGCTGCGGGCTGCCCCGAATCACTTGACCATAGCGGGGCATGACTCAGGGAAAAAGAGTCCACCCCCCTGTGCACAGCAAGCAAATGCACCACAACGGGGATTGACCCCGGATCGAACAGTGAACAATTGGTTAACAGCACCGGCTCAACCCCGTGGTTTTCACGAGGTTTCGCCGGCCAACAAAAAGCCCCGCTCGCGCGGGGCTTCGTTGTTTCGGTCGAAGGCGATGCCGCCTCAGTAGCGGTAGGCGTCCGACTTGAACGGCCCGTTCGTCGACACGCCGATATAATCGGCCTGCGATTTGGTGAGTTCCGTGAGCTTGGCACCGAGCTTGGCGAGATGCAGCGCCGCCACCTTCTCGTCGAGCTTCTTTGGCAGCACGTGGACCTTCTTTTCGAGGCTCTTGCCGTTGGTCCACAGTTCGATTTGCGCCAGCGTCTGGTTCGAGAACGAGGCGCTCATCACAAAGCTCGGATGGCCCGTGGCGTTGCCCAGATTGACCAGCCGGCCCTCGCTGAGCAGCACGATGCGCTTCTGCGACGCCAATTCGATTATGTCGACCTGCGGCTTCACATTGGTCCATTTGAAATTGCGCAGACCCGACACGTCGATCTCATTGTCGAAATGGCCGATGTTGCAGACGATCGCCATGTCCTTCATGGCGCGCATGTCGTCGACCGTGATGATGTCCTTGTTGCCGGTGGCCGACACGACGATGTCGGCGCGATGAGCGGCATCCTCGAGCGTCACCACCTCGAACCCGTCCATCGCCGCCTGCAGCGCGCAGATCGGGTCGACTTCGGTCACCAGCACGCGGGCGCCGGAGCCTTTGAGCGATTGCGCCGAACCCTTGCCGACGTCGCCATAGCCGCAGACGATCGCCACCTTGCCGGCCATCATCACGTCGGTGCCGCGGCGGATCGCGTCGACCAGTGATTCACGCGTGCCGTATTTGTTGTCGAACTTGGATTTGGTGACGCTGTCGTTGACGTTGATTGCCGGGAACGGCAGTTCGCCCTTCTCGTGCAGCTGATAGAGCCGCATCACGCCCGTCGTCGTTTCCTCGGAGACACCACGGATATTGGCGCGGATCTTCGAGTAGAAATTCGGGTCCTTGGCGAGCCGCTTCTTGATCGTAGCGTAGAAGATCTCTTCTTCTTCATTGCCCGGCTTGGCGATGACCGAGGGATCGGTCTCGGCCTTGGCGCCGGTCAGCACCAGCATGGTGGCGTCGCCGCCATCGTCGAGGATCATGTTGGGGGTGAGGCCATTGCCCCAATCCATCATGCGGTCGGTAAAATCCCAATATTCCTGCAGTGACTCGCCCTTGTGGGCGAATACCGGCACGCCCGCCTTGGCGATCGCCGCCGCCGCGTGGTCCTGCGTCGAGAAAATGTTGCAGCTGACCCAACGGACCTCGGCCCCAAGCGCCACCAGCGTCTCGATCAGCACGGCGGTCTGGATAGTCATGTGCAGCGAGCCCGCGATCCGGGCGCCCTTCAGCGGCTGCGCCTCGGCATATTCCTCGCGGATCGACATCAGGCCGGGCATTTCGATCTCGGCCATGCCGATTTCCTTGCGGCCATAATCGGCGAGCGAAATGTCTTTGACGGCGTAATCGGCCATGATCGTCTCCAAATGCTGTTTGGCGGCCTTATAAAGGCGGCATCGCCGCCCGGCAATGGGGACATAAAGGAAGCTTTATGTCCTGCGAGCTGTCCCGCAGGACAAATCGATCCGATGGATCGATTTGAGGCGAGAAGGCCATGAGAGCTGCGCTCGAATGGCGCAATCGGTCCAGCTAGGCCCGCCGGAACGCCTTGCGGTGCGGCGATTGTCCGCGCCGCCAGCGGAAGGGCAGGGTGAGAAAGCCGAGCAGCGGGTAGAGCCCAAAATAGCCGAGCACCAGCCCGGCAAGGCCCCAGGCGAGCCCCTCGGGCGTCACCGGCACCGCTGGCTTGTAGTTCTGGAGCGCCCGTGCGCCGACGCCGCTGTCGAGATACTGCCCAAGGTGCTCGAGGCGCTGCAATGGGCTGGCGCCCTGCAGATCCGCCAGATCGGTCTGTAGTTCGTCATAGCGCGCGAAGATCGCCTGCATGCTGAGCCCGCGCCCGGCGAGGAACCCGTCGGGCGCCGCCTCGTAGCGGCTGAACGCCTGTTCTCGCGTCAGCCCGGCCTGCTGCGACGCGCTATCGAATTCGGTGGTGATGGCCCGGAGTTCGTCCACCGCGCCGCCGAGCCGCTGCTCATATTGCTGCGCGTATTCAGGAAACTGCGAAAAGCAGAGACCCAGAGCGAGGCCGCCGACAGTTGCGATTATTCTGCGCATGAAGAGCCCCCCGAACCGAAGATGGAACAATCGCCTTGGTTTGCAACGGCACGGAGGCGAAGAGCGTTCCCGCATTCTGCCGAAAGGCCCTGTTTAGTCGACGAGCGCACGCAGCACCGCATCGGGCTCCCGCTCCATGATCCGGAGCAGCGTCTTTGCCGCTCCACTGGGCGCGCGGTTTCCCTGCTCCCACTTGCGATAGCCTGACGTGCTGGTTCCGAGAAATCCGGCCATCTGCTCCTGTGTCAGGCGCAATCTCTTGCGAATGACCCGCGGATCGACATCGCCGATCTGGACCTGATGAATTTGGACACCAGGAGCCTTCTGGCCCTTAGCGTAGGCGATCGCCTCTTCGAAGCCCTGGATGATTTCGTTGCCGATCTTGCTCATCGATTATCCCGATACTGCGCCTTGAATATCGCCGCCAACTTGGCGAAGGCATTGATCTCGGCATCTGATAGATTGGCTCTGACGCTCTTGCCGTAACACGTCAGCAGAATGAGGGGCGTCTCGTCGCTGTAGACGAAGTAGATCACGCGCGCGCCGCCGCTTTTGCCGCGATTGCCAGTCGCGAAGCGCACTTTGCGGACACCGCCGCTGCCTTTGATTTCGTCTCCGGCAAATGGATTGGCGGCAAGATAGTTGATCAGCGCCGCTCCCTCCTCATCGCTGAACAGCCTCTGCGCGGCGCGAAGAAACGGCTCCGTCTCGATGACTGTAAGCAACGCCATAGCTAACCCATTGGGTTATAAATTGCAAGGGGCTAGTCGCTCGCCCGAATGCCTTCGCTATCTTCGTCAAAGCCGTTCTCGACCAGCGTCGTGATGGCGTCGAGCGCCTCGCGGGCCTGCTTGCCGCTGGCTTGTACGAGGATCGTCGAGCCCGGCCCGGCGCCCAGCATCATCAGGCCCATGATGGAGCCGCCGGAGACGGTGGTGCCGTCGCGCGTCACCTTGACCTCGGCATCGAAGCATTCGGCGATCCGCACGAAGCGCGCCGACGCCCGGGCGTGGAGGCCCTTGCGGTTGACGATGGTCAATTGCTGCGCCAGCGCCCGGCCGGCATTCACTGCTGAATCCATGCGGTGAATGTAGGCGCGGAAAAGTTAACCGCCAAGCGACTAACCGGCAAAGCGACTAACCGCCAAGCGACTCGCTGGCGACGTTGATGTATTTGCGGCCCGCTTCGGCCGCCATCATCACCGCCGCCTTGATGTCGAGATCGGCGCGGACGCGCGCCAATTTTACCAGCATCGGCAAATTGACGCCAGCGATCACTTCGGCGCCGACATTCTTCATCACCGAGATCGCGAGATTCGACGGCGTGCCGCCAAACATGTCGGTGAGGATGATCACGCCCGTGCCGGTGTTCACTTCGCCGACCGCCCCGATGATGTCTTCGCGCCGCGCTTCCATATCGTCGTCGGGGCCGATGCAGATCGTCGCGATCTGTTCCTGCGGCCCGACCACATGTTCGAGCGCGGATTTGAACTCAACGGCGAGCGCACCGTGCGTCACCAGAACGAGACCGATCATAAACTATCCCCTGACGGACCCGCCCCGAGCACCAGTTCCGCATTTGCCGGAGGAGAGACCCACCCCCATCCGGCTAAATGCGCGAACCCCGAGTCTTGCCCCTCGACTCCGTCGATTCAAGAAGTTTTTTTCCGAGCCGGCACGTTGGGGCTAAACGCCCGCAGCGCCTCACGGATCAACAGCATCTGGTGACGGCTGTCCACCCTGCCGGCGCGCGGCACAGGGCAGCGCGCGATGGTGATTCCTTCGAGCGCCGTGACCAAGGCGTCTTCCTCGACCATGCGCTCCACCGTCTCGACCAGATCGACCACCAGATGCAGCGGCGCGCTGGCAGCGAACGGCCGCTTGACGATCCCCCGGCCGCGCAATTCGATCAGCCCCTCGATCGCCTTGGGGGCCTGCATGACGAGCCCTTTAGGGGTGACTTCGATGTCGACACGATCATCGCTGACGAGCTTTGCGGCGAGCCCGCGGGCCTCCCATTCGTCGAGCAACTCGAGTGCCAGCAGCGACTTGCCCGCTCCGGGTGGGCCGCGCAGGATCAGCCCGGTCGTGCCGAGCACGAGACCGGTGGCGTGAATGTTGGTGGTGCTCATCGGCGCGACTTAGCGGACCTTTCGACGGTGACCCGCGGCAGCGTCAGGGTGAACATCGCGCCCGAACGATCGGTGCGGTTCTCGGCAATGATCGTGCCGCGATGCGCCTCGATGATCTGCTTGCTGATCGCCAGCCCGAGCCCCGAATGATCGCCGAAATGCTCGCCATCGGGCCGGTCGGTATAGAAGCGCTGGAAGATGCGCGAGATGTCGCCACGAATGCCCGGACCCTCGTCCTTGACCGAGGTAACGATCTTGTCGTCGGTGGTGCTGATCGCCAGTGTCACCGTACCGCCCTCCGGCGAGAACGATACCGCATTGTCGATCAGATTGTTGATCACCTGCGCCAGCCGGCTGTCGTGCCCAGTGAGTGTCGGGACAAAACGGCCATTCCGCTTTTCCAGAACGACGTTCACCTTGTGCGACACCGCAAGGTCGTGCTGGATCGACACCATCGTCTCGCACAGCTTCTCGAAATCGACCACATCCGAGCTCTCGCGCGCCAATTCGGCATCGAGCCGGCTGGCATTGGAGATATCCGAGATCAGCCGGTCGAGCCGCCGCACGTCGTGCTGGATAATGGCGTTGAGCCGCTCGCGATCCTCCGGCCGCTTGGCGCGCGGCAGCGTCTCGACCGCCGAGCGCAGCGACGTCAGCGGGTTCTTGAGTTCATGCGCAACATCGGCGGCGAACCGCTCGATCGCCTCGATGCGGTTGTAGAGCGCGCTGGTCATCGACCGCAGCGCCTTGCTCAAATGTCCGACCTCGTCGGTGCGGTAGGTAAAATCCGGAATTTCCTCGCGGCTCGAGATCGAACTCTGCACCTTCTCGGCGGCCTCCGACAGGCGCCGCAGCGGTCCTGCGATGGTGCCGGCGAGCAGCAGGGAAATGAGGATCGTCACCGTCGCGGCCACCAGCGCGATGCGCAGCACGCCCCAGCGTTCCGAGGCAACGATCGAGTCGATCTCGCCCGGCGCCGTCGACAGCAGCAGCACACCCACTGTGGCGCGCACGCGTTGCACCGGCACTGCTACCGAAATCACCAACTGATGGGCGGAATCGACGCGCACCACATCGGCGGGCGCGCCGGTCAGCGCCGCCGCAACCTCGGGATATTTGGTGCCTTCGTCGGCACCATACTCACGGTAGGGCGGGAAATCGTCCCCCGGCACCCACGCCATCACGGTGGTCCACCAGTCGTTCCCCGGTCCGCCAGCGAGCGGCTTGCCGGTGCGGATCACCTCGCCCTTCGAATAGATCGACGCGCTGTCGAGGATCATGAAGCCCGACTGGTCGTAGATGCGGGCGCGCGTCCGCGTCGGCGTCACGAGGTTGCGCAGCAACGGCGCCACGCGCTCGGGATTGATCGGGAATTCGAGATTGGGGTCGTAGTAGGAGAACGGCGAGACAGCGCCACCGGACTTGAGCTGCAGCAGCCGGTCGGGGTCGACCTGGATCACGTCACTGTCGACCGTCGCCGACGCCGCGATCGCCGCCGCGATGATCTCGCCCTGCACGCGCAGGCTCTGCACCCGCGCGTCGATCAGTCCGGCGCGCCACTGGTTGAGGTAGAGGATGCCGGTGACCAGTACCGCCAGCGCCACAAGATTTAGAACGATGATCCGGCGGGTGAGGCTCGAAAACACCGTGACCGCAAGAGCATGCTGCACGAACGCAACGATCTTGCCGAGCGGACCGGCAGCCAGCGCGCCCCACAAACGCGACAGCGCCGCATCGCGGCGCCGTGCGTCGGCGTTTGGCTTCCTGAGGCCCGGGAGATCCTGTCCGGTGACGGCCATCCCGCGCCTTATTGTTCCTTGAAGCGGTAGCCGACGCCGTAGAGCGTTTCGATCATCTCGAAATCGTCGTCGACGGCTTTGAACTTCTTGCGCAGGCGTTTGATATGGCTGTCGATGGTGCGGTCGTCCACATAGACCTGATCATCATAGGCGGCGTCCATCAGGGCGTTGCGCGATTTGACCACGCCCGGGCGCAGCGCCAGAGCCTGCAGGATCAGGAATTCGGTGACCGTCAGGGTAACCCGCTGGCCCTTCCAGGTGCAGGTGTGACGCTCTTCGTCCATCACCAGATTGCCGCGCTCGATGAGTTGCTTGCCCGGTTGCGTATCGGTCGTCCCCGGAACGCCCGTGCCGTCGCGCGGCGCCGAACGGCGAAGGATGGATTTGACGCGCTCGACGAGGAGGCGCTGGCTGAATGGCTTCTTGATGAAGTCGTCGGCGCCCATCTTGAGACCGAACAATTCGTCGATCTCTTCGTCCTTGCTGGTGAGGAAGATCACCGGCAGATCGGATTTCTGGCGCAGCCGCCGCAGCAGCTCCATGCCGTCCATGCGGGGCATTTTGATGTCGAGAATGGCGAGGTCCGGCCGATCCGAGGTCAGGCCTTCGAGGCCCGAGGCGCCGTCGGTATAGGTGGAGACGTTGTATCCTTCCGCCTCCAGCGTCAGCGAGACGGAGGTGAGAATGTTGCGGTCGTCGTCCACAAGGGCGATCTTAGGCATCCAGGTCCCTTTCTAAGGTCAATTGGCAGCTCGGCGGGGGCCTGCCAAATGTGGCGAAACGAGGCTGCCACAATTGCGCACTAAGTAAGGCACCCAACCGCTATACACTAGACGGCCCTTAGCCGCCATTCCTTGGGTCTGCCGGGCGGATTCTCTCAAACTTCCGTCGTAAGACCGATTGCCCTCTGTCCCTGCCTGCCCGCTTCACCCTAGGTGTTGCGCGTCATCGACATGTTCAAGGCTAGAGGGCGAAATGGCTCAAACTGCGGACCTCCTGCGCCAGCTCGAAGGCATTGCGCGCATCCGTCGCGGCGGCAATCGGGCGCAAATGGTCACTGCCGCACTTATGGCGGGTGAAGGGCAACTCACCAATGCGGGCGCCTTCGCGGTTACGACAGGCAGCCACACCGGCCGCTCCCCCAGGGACAAATTCATCGTCCGGGATGCCCTCACTGGCCCCAATGTGTGGTGGGACAACGCGGGGGCGCTGTCGCCGGCGCAGTTCGATCTCCTGCTCGCCGACATGCAGGATTATGCCAAGGGCCGCGACCTCTGGCTCGAGCGATTGAGCGCCAGCGCCGATCCATCGTTCAGAATTGCGGTCGAAATCGTCACCGAAACCGCCTGGCATGCGCTGTTCATCCGCAATTTGCTGCGCGAGCGAATTGGCGACGCGGCGCTGAGCGCCACCATCCTCCAGCTTCCCGGCTTCGTCGCCGATCCGGTTCGTCACGGCACGCGAACCGGCACCGTCATCGCGCTCGACATGAGCCGAAACATCGTTCTGATCGGTGGCACCGCCTATGCCGGCGAGATCAAGAAGTCGGTGTTCTCGCTGCTCAACTTCCACGCTCCGCTGCGCGGCGTCTTCCCGATGCATTGCTCAGCCAATACCGGCGCCGACGGCAGCACCGCTTTGTTCTTCGGGCTTAGCGGCACCGGCAAGACGACACTCAGCTCCGATCCGGCGCGGCCGCTGATCGGCGACGATGAGCATTTGTGGAGCCCCGGCGGCATCGCCAACATCGAGGGCGGCTGCTACGCCACGACCGCGCATCTGAGCCCTGCCGCCGAGCCCGAGATCTATGGCGCTGCGCAGCATTTCGGCACCGTGCTCGAAAACGTCGTCCTGGCCGATGGCGAGCCGGACTTCGCCGATCTGTCGCTGACCGAGAACACCCGCGCCGCCTATCCGCTGACGACGCTGACCTCGATTGCGCCGAGCGGCACCGGCGCCATCCCCGACACCGTGGTGTTCCTCACCGCCGATGCCTTCGGTGTGCTGCCGCCGATCGCGCGGCTGACGCCCGAGCAGGCGGTCGCGCACTTCCTCGCCGGCTACACCGCCAAGATCGCCGGCACCGAGCGCGGCGTCACCGAGCCGACCGCCACTTTCTCGGCCTGCTTCGGCGCGCCGTTCATGTCGCATCATCCCGCGGTTTACGGCGAGTTGTTCGCGGAGCGGCTGGCGGCGAGCGGCGCTGCGGTCTGGCTGATCAACACCGGCTGGATCGGCGGCGCCTACGGCGTCGGCAAGCGCATCGATATCGCGGCGACCCGCCGGCTCGTCACCGCCGCGCTGTCGGGCGAACTCGACGATGCCCCGATGCGTACCGACCCCAATTTCGGCTTCGCCGTGCCGCTGGCGGTCGACGGCTTGCCCAAGCGCCTGCTCGATCCGCGGGCCAACTGGAAAGATGCCGGCGCCTACGACACCGCCGCCCGCAGCCTTGCGGCGATGTTCGAGCAGAACGCCAGGCGGTTGGAGCGGCCCGAAATGCTGGCGGCCGAGTAACCAACAAAAAACCCCGCTTCCGCGGGGCCGTCACCATCGTCTCTGCATAAGCCTCAGCGCGGCGAGTAGAACTCGTGGGCGCCGATGGTCGCGACCCGTTTGAACTTGTACGACCAGCCGGGGCTGACCGACACTGTGTGGTAGTAGAGCGCCGAGTTCGGCAGCACGCCCGGGCTGTCGCCCTGCTTGAACTCGGTGTAGGCGACGGCTGCCATCTTCGTCGCCCGGGTCCAGGCGGCATGCTCGGTGCCCATGTCGGACTTGCCGTCGCACGCGAAGGTGAACTGGCAGCGATGGAAGCCCTGATCGGCGTTCTGGAACACCACGCCGCACAGCGTTGTCGGGAATTTGCGTGACATCGCGCGGTTGATGATGACGTTGGCGACCGCCCATTGGCCGGTTTCGCTCTCGCCACGCGCTTCGTGATAGATCGCCTGGGTCAGGCAGAGCTTTTCGGAATTGGAGAGCTGCACCTTCTTGACCGTCGGCATGAATTTCTTCTGCGCGTAGGTCGAGAGCAGATCGCCGTTGAGCGCCGGCCGGTCGGCGACGCTGTCGATGGCGGCAAGCGCCGGGCTCGTCGCGCCGCGCGTGCGGTCGATATAGCCGAGCAGCACCTGCTCGTTGAGTTGGCCGGTCGGCTGCGCCTCGAAGGCGTTGAAACTCTTGATGTTTTGCTGGCGCGCCACATAGGCGGCAAGAAGATCGTTGGTCAGCGCCGGAGTGGTAAAGCCCGGGCGAAGCCCCGGCGTCGGCTGCATACGCTGCAGTTCGAGCTGCGGCGTGATCTGCACGGGAGCGACAATAGCGACGAGATCGTCACCGAAAGAGGGCCCAGAAACGACAAAGCCCATGAGCGCAGCAGCGCCCAAGGCCAACATCGTCCGCAGCGCGCGAGGTAGCGCGGTAGCCCTCAATCCCCCGTCCTTCCCCCGACACCACCAAGCGGCAGCACCAGCTTTTCGGCCGTATACCCGGAAGCACCCTAGACGAGCTTTCCCGGCGATGGAACCAGAATTTACCTGGATTTAACCATACATCTTAGGTTCCTAAAGTGAGGTTAACGGCCGACCGCAGCGAGGGAAACCCCTGATTTTTGAGGCATTTGGCTGTGGTGAGCAGGGTGTAACCAGAACCCAACGTAGTTAATTCAAATTGTATGAGTGGCCCGCTTGCCACGCGGCGTTAACCGGGGCCCGCAGCCGATATTATGGCGTCATTGTATCTTGTGAGATCGCCCTACTGCCGCGCGACTCCGGCAAGCGGCGGATCAGGTGCTGCTGACCAGATCCTCGCCGAAGGCGGCGGCCCGCACCTCGTGGAGGCTCGCCATCACGGTGCAGAGCGCCTCCATTTCGGCGGTCGCCGGCACCAGATCCGGCACCATCACGGTTTGCATGCCGGCGCCATGCGCGGCCCGCACGCCCGAATGCGAATCCTCGATGGCGAGACAATCGGCCGGCCGGATGCCCAGATGCCGCGCCGCGGTGAGATAGGGCTCGGGGTGCGGCTTGGGCTGGCTGACGTCGTCGCGCGTCACGATCGCCTGGAACATGTCGAGCAGCCCGGCTGTGCCCAGATGCCCCAGCGCATGCGGCGCTCGCGACGACGTCGCGACCGCGATCGGGATGCGCCGCGCCTTCAGTTCCGCCAGCAGCTCCGGCACACCGGCCTTCACCGGCACCGATTGCGCCATCCGGCCACGCATGATGCGGCGGCATTCGGCGTCGAACAGCTCATAGGGGAACGCCACGCCATAGGCCTCGACCAGCAGCCGGTTGGTGGCCTCGTGCGACGAGCCGACCATCTGGCCATGCACGTCGGTGGTCATCTCGAATCCGAGATCGCGGGTCACGTCCCAGACGATCTCTTTGAACACCAGTTCGGTGTCGAGCAGCGTGCCGTCCATATCGAAGACGACCGCGGCGAACGGCTTGAGCGGGAACAGGGGGGTCATGCACGGCATATAGGCCGCGCCGCCCGGTTCCGCCACCCTGCTTACTGCGCTGCCGACGACGAGGACGACGCCGCATCGGGCGGCGCTGACGAGGCCGGCGCATCGCCGACCAGCGTCACCGGCACCTCAAAACTCGCCTCCTTGCCGCCGGCCAGATCGTGCAGCACGTAATGCAGCTTATAGGCGCCCGGCGCGAACGAGCTCAGCGTCGCATCGAGCGTCAGGTACGTCTCGAGCAGTTTTTCGCGCGACATGATGTTGGCGCTGAGGAATTTCGCCTGCGTGGCGAGCGTCGTGCCCGACGCGTCGAGCAGGCTCAGATCGGCGTCCAGCAATTCCGATTGCGTGCCGTCGCCATTGTCCTTCCAGCCATAGCCGAGCACCTCGACATAGACGTGGATCTGCTCGCCCACCTTGTACTCGCTGCCCTCATGCGGCGTGTAATTGCCATAGCCAATTGCGGGCGCCGCGGTGAGCGTCACATTGCGCACGGTGAGCGGCAGTTCGGCCCAGATCGACAGCAACGCCTGCCGCGCCGCCTCATACGCCGTGAGGCTGGTCTCGGCGAACGCCGGGATGGGCAGAGCCAGTGTGACGGCAAGCGCGGTGGCGGCAGCGACTCGGAACAACATGGCACGACCCTCGAGGTTGGAGCGCGAGCCTACGCGGGGGGAGAAGCTGCGGGCAAGTGGTGCGGTATTGGGCTCGGGCCGAGCGACCCCCTCTCTTGCGATTTCTAGGACTTAGCGAAGGGCTAAGCCCAAGAAATCGCTTTCTCCCCCGCCGAGGGGGAGAGGTTCAAGAACCGCAAGCTTTAATATCTGCCGAGCGCTATCGGCTCTGGCCTCTCCCCCTTGGCGGGGGAGAAAGCAAATTCCTGGGTTTGGCGACGCCAAGCCCTTGGAATTTGCAAGAGAGGGGGGGCTTGGTGCTAGCGTCCCTCAATGCACAAAGACGTCCCACCGCGCAGCAGGGCCTTGGCGAAGTCGCTGCCGACAAACGCCACCGACGCGGAGCGGCGGCTCTGGTCGATCGTGCGCGCCGGCAGGCTCGACGGACACAAGTTCAAGCGGCAAATTCCGCTCGACGGCTACATTCTCGATTTCGTCTGTTACGAGGCAAAGCTCATCGTCGAGGCCGACGGTGGCCAGCATGCGGAGTCGACGCGCGACATCATCCGCGACGCGCATTTCGCCGCTGCCGGCTATCGGACGCTCCGCCTCTGGAACAATGATATCCTGCAAAACCCCGATGGTGTGGCGCAGGCGATCCTCGACGCGCTGGCGGAATAGCCCATTCCATAAAATTGTCTCCATCCCCCCGCCGCTTCCTTCACCGCCCTGGCGCATCGTCCACCCATGAGCGCCATCATCCTCATTGCCAGCGTCGTCCTGCCGCTGTTGCCGGTTGTGTTGTTTCCGACGCGGTTTTTCGGCCGTGGCTTGCCGTCGACGATGTTCGGCGCGGCGCTCGTCGTCGGCATGATGATGATGATCTATTGGAGCCTCAGCAGCTTTGGTATCGGCACAAGCGACAGCGGCGCCGACACCGCCGCGCTGACGGGAGTGTCCGACGCCGATCTGAGTGCGCTTGAAAAACTGTTCTAATTGAGCGGCTTGCCGTCTTCCTCGGTCTCGTCGAGGAACACCACATCACCATTGGCGCTGAGCCGCACCTCGTCCCCCTCGATCCCGGCGACCAGATCGCCCGGAATATAATGGTGGTGGCCCTCGTGGCTGCCTTCGCCGCTATCGGCCTTGGTGAGCTTGATCCGCCCGCCCTCGACCTTGTCGACAATCCCCACATGCACGCCGTCGGCGCCGATGATGTTCATATGCTCGTGAATTTCGCTGAGATTGGACATGAGTGTTCTCCGTTGTTGGAGGGAGAACGCGCGATGGGAAAAGAAGTTCAGCCGGCCGCCGCCTGAATCATGCTCTAAATCAAGTTACCCAGAACACTAAGTACGATTGCAATCCAAAACAGGCGATGGCCAAGCGCGTGATCTCGGTTGTCGACAAGTTCGACGGCAGGGAACGCCCATTTTGTGTAGCCGAACAGTATTCTATAAAAGTAGAGCACGACGAAAAATATGTAGAGGTAACTACCCACAGAAACAGCCGGATTCACCTCGCTGAACATGGTATTTACCCACGGTGACAGCTTAGCGCACGCGTACAGCGAGCAAGGTATCGCAAACACAAAAAGACCGAAATAGTAAGAAAACCCTTTGTGGATCAATCGTCGCTGCGTAGCCCTGTTCCGGATGATTCCGTCAACAGCTTCCATAACAGACGCCACCCAAGCATCGGTGTTTCCTTCTGCAGACAGGCTACTTCCGTTTGTAGTGGGAGCTGACACAAACGACGAAGAGTCTAGCAACGGTGGTTTTGAGAAATCGAAAGAGAGCTCGAAGCTATTTGGAGGTCGTTGGTTTGCAACGCCCTCATATGCGACCCGGTTCGTCATGTAGACGCCGGTTACATGCGCCGGCAGATTTGGAGAAACAAATACGCTCTCATCGTCCCCGAAGAGCGCCTCGCCTTCACGCCCATTTATCGTAACTGTGATGCGGAATGCGCGACGTTTTACGTCTGCGATTTCCGTCGCAAACTGTTCCGGAGTCTTGTCATCTGGCCGAATCAAGCCCCCGAGTTCATGATCGCCTTCGGCATTGACGAGTATTATATATTAGTAGTCGTCGAAAGACGACCTGCGTGTCCGCGAGGGACAGTCGAACCGCGCGAATCTTAACCTGTTTGCCTGGCCTGGGGGTATCGTCCTCCCAATGATAGAATGTTGCTCTACAATGTGAGTATCGTATAGGGTCGGTTAGTTGTAACTAGGCTCAGGACTCATTGATCAGAGCCAGAAGATGACGGTTGCGGCGATGCAGATGGCGGACATGAAGGTGTGGGCACATCGATCGTAGCGGGTGTGGATGCGACGCCAGTCCTTGAGGCGGCCGAACATGTTCTCGATCTTGTGGCGCAACCGGTAGAGCGTCGGGTCGTAGCCGAGCGGCATCCTGCGGTTGGACCTCGAAGGGATGCAGGGAACGATGC
>JBDTLB010000089.1:0-12682 GCA_039934955.1 Devosia sp. | reverse complement strand
ATCGAGTGCCTTCTCGTCCTCCTTGTAGTCGAGTTGCAGCAGCGCGTCGGGATGCGGTGACGTCTTGGCCAGCAAGGCGCAGAGGTCTTCGAGCAGCATCACGTGGTCGGCGATAGGCGCGCCATCGTTGCCGCGCAGCTGCAACGTCCGCAGCGTCTTCGCAGTCTGGTCGCGGGCCAGGCCCTTGCCGGTCGTTTCGCGGGCAATTGACCGATGATCGTGCAGCACTGCCATGCCGTGGCCGCCATGCACCACGAGATCGACCTCGATGTTGGCGCCGAGCGCCATGCCCTCCAGAATACGCTTGCCGGTGAACACCGGATCGGCGGCGCGGCGGCGGGCGCGATGCCATTTGAGCACGGCCCGGTGGCCGTTGCGTTCGATGCCGAGCGGGGCGGTCATTGCGCGGCGCCGGACCTGTAGATGGCGGCATTGTCGCGATAGGCGGCGAACGCGCGTGGTTGGAGATCGACGGGCTGGCCGGTCTTCCAGTCGCGCGCTTCGGGCACCATGGCCTTGAGGCGGTTGCCGTCGGGCAGTTCGAGATCGATCAGGCCATGCGTGCCGTAGTCGGTAACGCGATGCACTTTTGCGCCGCCGGTGCCGGTGGCGGCCACGATGCCGAGCGCTTCAGGACGCACCGCGAGCGTCACCGGTCCATCGCTCACCGGCAGAGGATTGGAGAAGGTGGCGCGGGTGAAGGTGCCGTTGGTGGCTGTTCCCTCGATCAAGTTCATGGTGCCGATGAAGCCGGCAACGAATGGCGTTGCCGGTTCACGATAGAGCATGTCAGGCGCGGCGACCTGTTCCGCGCGGCCGTCCCGCAGCACGACGATGCGGTCGGCCATGCTCAGCGCCTCGTCCTGGCCGTGCGTGACGAACAGGGTTGTGATTTTCAGCCGCTGCTGGATGTCGCGGACCTCTTCGCGCAGCCGCTCGCGCAGATGTTGGTCGAGGCTGGCGAAGGGTTCGTCGAGCAACAGGATTTTTGGTTCCAGCACCAGCGAGCGAGCCAGCGCCACCCGCTGCTGCTGGCCGCCCGAGAGCTGATGCGTCTGGCGGGCGCCATAGCCGGTGAGACCGACCAGTTCCATCACGGCATCGACCCGGCGCTTGATCTCGTCGGCCGGGCGGCGGCGCAGCTTCAGTCCGAAGGCGATATTTTTGAACACATTCATGTGGGTCCAGAGCGCATGGCTCTGGAATACCATTCCGGTCGGACGCCGCTCGGGTGGGAGGTGGATCACTTCGTCGCCGTCGATGGTGATGCTGCCCGAGCTCGGCGTTTCGAAGCCACCGATCATCCGCAGCAGCGTGGATTTGCCGGAGCCGGAGGGACCAAGCAGGCAGACCAGTTCACCATCGGCGACCGTCAGGTTGAAATCGTCCACCGCGCGCACGGTGCCGCCGAACTGCTTGGTGACGCCTTTGATATCAAGAACGGCCATGAGTTTCCTTAAGCGCCGAAGCCGCGCGCGAACGAGCCGCCGCTGATGACGCGCCGCGCGAACAGCAACGCGAAGAACGACGGGATCCACAGAATCACCGAGAGCACCGCGCCATACTGGATCACCGGCTGGTTGTTGATGAACGAGATCATCAGGACCGGCATGGTGCGGATGCTGGGCGCACCAATCAGCCAGGCGCCCTCGGTCTCGTAGAAGGTGTTGACGAAGGTCAGCAGGACCGCCGCCGCGATGGTGGGGCCGGCCTGCGGCAGCGTGATCGACCAGAAGACGCGCAGCGGACGCGCGCCGCAATCGCGCGCCGCCTCCTCCATACGCCGGTCGACCCCCTGGAAAGCGGCAACCGGAATCCAGATCATGTAGAGCAACGTGCCGACGAGCTGGATCAGCACGACGCCCCAGAAATTGCCGATCAGGTTGAGGCCGAGGAAGATGCCCGCGATAGCGACCAAGAGACCGAATTTCGGGAAGGCCTGGCCGGCGATGAAGGAGAAGAACAACAATGAGCGGCCGGGGAAGTCTAGCCGCGCGAAGGCGAAGGCCGCGGGCAGGCAGATGACCGCCGAGATGATCGTCACGACGACAGAGAGCGAGATGCTGGTGGTGATGGCGGTCCACACGTCGGCGCGGGCGAGCGTCTGGTTCCAGTAACGGAGGCCGAACTCCTGTGGGATGATCGCCGGATAGCGCCAGACATTGGTGAAGGCCCAGGTGCCGACGACGATCAGCGGGAAGATGATGACGAGGGTGAGCACCGTCGCGAAGGCGATGCCGGTCCAGTCGGTGCGGCGCGGCGCGACGAAAGCAGTGGCCATCAGCGGCTCCGCTGGTTGTGCACGACGGAGCGCACGTAGAACAGGCCGAAGATGATGCAGAAGCCGAAGGAGATAACGGCCTGCGTGATGGCGTTGGGTGGATCGTAGAGGTCGCGGAAGGTGCGCTGCATGAACGGGCCCATCATCTCGGGGGCGGCCGGGCCGAGCACATAGGGGAGCGTGAAGGCCGAAAAGATGCCCAGCACCGAGAACGACACCGCGACGAGGATCGAGTTCCCGATGCGCGGCAGGATGATGTACCAGAGCCGCGTCAGCGGGCCGGCGCCAACGTCCTTGGCGGCCTCGATCGAGGCGTCAGACACGGCGCCGAGTCCGGCGAGGAGGATCAGTACGGTCAGCGGGATATGGTCCCAGACCAGCCCGATCAGCGGCCCCCAGGGCGTCAGATAGGGCGAGCGGATCTTGGGCAGATGCGCGGCGTTGAGGAGGATGTCGACCATGCCGTTCGGCCCGAGCACGCGGATGAAGGCGTAGCTCAGAATGATCGAGGGCACGAAGAGCGGGAAGATCGCGAGGCCCTGCACGTAAGAGGCGAGGCGGCCGGTGGCGAAGCGCAGATAGAGCGCGATGGGCAGGCAGATGATCACCAGGATGATCGCGCACATGCCGGTGGTCCACAGCGTCGCATAGAGGTTGGCGAGGCTGTAATCGTCGGAGAAGAAGAACCGGTAGGTCTCGGTGGTGAAGGCGTAATTGCCGTTGGCGTCGAGGCGCCAGAGCGTGGTGACCACGGCCGAGACGATCGGGTAGATCACCATCCAGAAGATCAGCAGGACCGGAATAGCGACGAGCAGGAGGCCGATGGGCCTCCTGCGTGTTTTCGATGCACCGACGATATCGCTCGCCGGAGCAAGACTCACTTAGTGCGGTCCACGTTCGGGGCGACGGCGCGATACCAGCCGTCGCTGACTGCCTTGTCCCAGTCGCCGCCCGGGAACACCGGGATCGAGGACGGGATGAGGGCGGCGTATTTGTCGTGCAGTTCGGGCGCAACATTGTCCCACGAGACGCCGGGGAAGCCGCCAAGCTCGGTGATGACGGCCGACTGAATCTCCTGGCTCAGGATGAAGTCGGCCAGCTTGATCGCCAATGCCTTGTTGGCGCCGTTGGTGGGCACGTTGACGCGGGCGAAGTTGCCCGGGAAGCCGAGGTCGCTGAGTTGGACCAGGCCCGTGGTGGCCGGCAGCACGCCCTGATTGATGGCCGACAACGCCTGGTCGGACCACGCCGGGATCATCGTCACGGCGCTCTGGCTCAGCAGCTGGATCGACTGGGTGTTGCCGGAGGTGTAGGCGCCCTGATCCATCAGTGAGGGAGCGAGGTCTTTCAGGACCTCCCAGCCCTTGCCGAGCATCTCGTCGCCCTTGACCTGCGTAAAATTGTCGACCGCGAACAGCGACGGATCGTTGCCATTGGCGGCGTAGATGGCGCGACGGACGAAATTGCCGCCCGAGCCGCCCTTGTCGGGGCGGTTGTAGATGAACTGGCCGGGGTTCGCTTTAATCCACGCGACGAGATCGGCCCAGGTCTTGGGCGCCTTGTCGGCGGCGAGCTTGGTGGTGTCGAACGCAAGCAGCACCTGCGAGCCGCGGTAGGGCAGGTTCTGGGTGACGTTGTCGATCTTGAAGGCGAGCGGATTGATTTTGCCGTAGTTGGAAAGATTCTCCTTGGCGAAATCGACCCAGAGGCCCTTGTCGAGCGCGCCGGCCGGCTGGCGGGCGTCAAATCCTTCGAAGAAATCGGCCTGCGGATCGGCCTTGCTGTCGAGCGCGGCGAGAGCGCGCGATGCGATGGCCTGCAGACCGGCATTGTCGCCGCCGTCGACGAGATTGATGGTCGCGCCGGCATTGGCGGCTTCGAATTTTGGCTTCACCACATTGGTCCAGAAGTCGAGAATGTTCTGGTCCGAGCTGGTGTACCAGTCGATCCGGTTGGCTTCGGCGAAGGCCAGCTTGGGCAGCAGGGTCATTCCTGCGGCGGCCGCGCCTGCCGAGATCATAAAGTCACGACGTTTCATTGGTTTCACTCCCGTTGGCCTGCCCGGGCAACGCCCCGGACCCGATCGATCCCTGCCGACCTTGCGGACGACACTATTCCCCACTCAGCGAGTGGCAAGGAAAAAATGGATCAAAAATTCCATTATGACGCGATCCCGCACGAATATTCCGTCAAGGCGGTCGGTGCGTCTTAGGCACCACCGATGTGACATGGATGTGAAAGCAGCGGGTTCAGACCGCCGCGTCGAGGTAGTCGAGGTTGCGGCGGGCCAGCGCCAATGGCGATTCGGGGGCGTTGTCCGCGGGGTCCTGCTCGACCACTACGGGGCCGGTGAAGCCGCGTTCCTCGAGCAACGCCACCACGGCCTGGATGTCGACGGCGCCATCGGGGAGCGGGCACATGATGCCGGCGGCGAAGGCCTGCTCGATATTGAGTTCACCGTCGAGAACGCGCCGGCGAATCGCCGGGTCGACGTTCTTGAGGTGGACATAGGCGATGCGGTCCCAGACGTTGCGCATGTAGGGCAACGGGTCCTGGCCCCAAAAGGCGTGGTGGCCAGTATCGAGGCAGAGATCGATGCTGGTCTCTTCAAGCAGCCGGTCGATCTGCGCCTCGCGTTCGACCGCGGTGCCGACATGAGGATGAAACGATGCCTTGAGGCCGTAGTCGTCTTCGATGATGCCCTGTGCCACGCCCACGGCAGCAACGAGGCCGCGCCAGCCGGCAGCGTCGAGGACGCCACGCGCGTCTCTGGGATACCAATTGTCTTCGTCCATGATCACCAGATGCCTGGCGCCGAGTGTCACCAGCAGCGGACAGAGTTGGCGCAGAGTGGCCATCAGGGTCCGGGCGCTGGCAGCATCGCCAAAGGTGTGGACGTGGGTGGCGCCGAGCAGCTCGAGCTGACGGCGGGCGAGTTCATCACGAAGCGGCGCCGCGTCGATCGGCAGATAACCGAACGGTCCCAGCTCGGTGCCGCGATAGCCAGCCGCGGCGACCTCGTCGAGATATTGCTGCCAGCCGATCTTGTTGCCGGTCGGATAGTTGATGCCCCACGAACAGGGGGCGTTGCCGATGTGCATGCTGCGTTCCAGTTTGACCGAAAATCGGCTGGCGCGCGCCGCCGGTCAACACAATACGATCAGGGTGCGAAATTACGGCCTTCCGAACGCGGGGCCGCGCAGCAATGGCACCGGCCCGGCGCCCGAAGGCGGCCGTGACCGGTCTAAGTCGACGATGCAGGTGCCGTTGACGTTAAGAGACCGTGGCGGCCTTCAGCTTCGACAGGGCGCGGATCTTGACGCGCATGCTCGCCGGCTTGGCGGCGCCGGGCATCATTTCGCCAGTCGAGGGATTGCGGACCAGCGTGCCGGCTTTGCGCGCGGCCACTTTGAGCAGCGAAATCTTGAGCACACTCGGCAAGGTGAACTCGCCCACGCCGCGGGGATGGATCGAGCCCATCATCGCATTCTCGATCGTGGCCAGCACGCCCTTGGCAACTTCGCGCGTCACGCCATTGGTTTCCGCGATCAGATTGACGAGGGCCGATTTGGTCAGCGCTTCCTTCACCGGCTGGATCTTGGGAGCGGCCGGCTTGGCCGATTTGGCAGGCTTGGCCGGAGTCTTCTTAACGCGCGCTTGAGCCACAGGAATCTCCTTGAAACATTGGGATGGTCACGACTCAGATACCGGAGCAGGCAATCAATTACAAAGGGGTGCGCCAACAAGTAGGTGGACGAACGCACAGACTCGGTAAGAAGAAACTCGCCCGCTCGTTCCGGCGGGAAGCCGGTTGCACCTGGATGCTTTCTCCGAAGCGAAGCTGGACGGTCAACGCCACATGTGATGGGTACGGCTTCTGTTGTGGAGCGCCAATCATGATCCCGTGGGTCGAGCTCGATCGCGCCAAGGTGCCTGAAGGCGGCGAGTTGCGGCTGCTGCAACGCGGCGCGGAATTCTCGATCATGGCGGGCCCGATCGTTTTGATGAACAGCCGGATCAGCGGCTCGGAAGAGCAATTGGCGGAGCTGTCGCTGCAGCGGATCAGGACGCATGCGCGGCCGCGGCTGTTGATCGGTGGGCTCGGCATGGGCTTTACGCTGCGGGCCGCCCTTGCGGCGCGCGCCGATGTCGAGATCGTCATTGCCGAACTGGTGCCGCCGATTGTCGCGTGGGCCCGTGGACCGCTGGCGGAATTGTTCGCCGGCAGTCTCGATGATCCGCGGGTCAAAGTGGAGCTCGCGGACGTCGGCGCGTTGATCCGCGCCGCACGAGGCGGCTATGACGCCATCCTGCTCGACGTCGACAATGGTCCCGAAGCGCTGACCCGCGACGGCAATGAAGGCCTCTACGCGCTGGCGGGATTGCGCGCCGCCTACACGGCGCTGCGGCCTGGCGGCGTGCTTGCCGTCTGGTCGGCGCATCCCAGCCCCGAATTTACCAAGCGAGTGGCGCGGAGCGGCTTTGCGGTCGAAGAGATCAAGCTCCGGGCGCGCGGCAAGAGCGGCGGCAGCCGCCACACCATCTGGATGGCGCGGCGTCCCTGAGCGTCCTTACTTGCGGGCCTTGCGGGCGGCGTAACGGCGGTCGCGTTCGGCCTTGCGCTCGGCGGCTTCGAGGATTTCCTGCTCGGCCGCAAGGCGTTTGGCTTCGATTGCGGCGCGCTCGGTCTCTTCCTTGAGGCGGGCGGCTTCGATCGCGGCGCGTTCAGCCTCGACCTTCTTTTGCTGCTCGCGTTCGATGCGACGTGTTTCGCGAGCCGCGGCGGTCGCAGCGCGTTCGGCGTTGCGGGCCTTGAGCTCCTCGGCGCTCGGCTTGGGGGCCGATTGGAGCTTTTTCAGCAGCTCCTTCTTGGCATCGAGGGCGGTAGTACGGCGAGCGGCAAATCCTGTATCGGGCGGTTTGGGCATGGTCTTTCAGCGGCGAAAATCGAGGGATGGCTCACCTAGCGCATCAATCGCCGCGCCACAACGGGCATCAGGTGTCGCCAGGGGCCTGCGGACAAAATTTGTTTGGTGCGCCCCAAGCCGACGAAAATGTTCCGGGCCCGAAAGTTTTGTGTTGCGCCCAGCGCTATTCCGCGGCGGCCCAGTTCTTGCTAGGTTCTTCTCATATTTCGGGGGTGTTTTTGAACGATTCAGGCAGAATTGGCGGTGCGGACCGGACGGTCCGCGTCGAAGATGTTGCACGCGAGGCCGGAGTCTCGCCCATTACGGTGTCGCGCGCGCTGCGCACGCCAGATCTGGTGCGGCCAGAGACCCGCGCCCGGGTGACCGAGGCCGTGGCCAAGACCGGTTATGTCGTCAATTCCATCGCCTCGAGCCTCCGCTCAGGACGTTCGTCGGTGGTGACGGTGTTCGTCGCCAGCCTGCAGAATCCACATTTCGCTAGCGCCATGCAGGGCGCGCTCGATGCATTCGAGGGCAGCCGCTTCCATTTGATGTTCGCCCAGACCGGCTATTCCGAGCAGCTCAGCCCCGACGTGGTCGAGACGCTGCTGCCGTTCCGGCCGGCCGGCATCATGTTCACCGGCGTCATCCGGCAGGACGAAACCCGGGCGGCGCTGCGCAAGCTGGGCGTGCCGGTGGTCGAGATGTGGGGTGACAGGCCTGATCCGATCGACATGCTGGTCGGCTTCTCCGGGCGGATTGGCGGCATGCTGATGGGTGAACATTTCGGCCGCCAGGGCTTCCGCCGCATCGCCTATTCGGGCCATACACGCGAGCGCGGCCATGAGCGGCTCGAGGGATTTCGCGAGGGGCTGCGGCCATTCGGCGTCGAGCCGGCGATGGTCCTCGCCAAGGAAGGCACGCGCGGCTTCGCTGACGGCATGGCGGCACTTGATGAGATTTTGGTGCAGATGCCCGATTGCGATGCGGTGTTCTTCGGCACTGACATTCTGGCGGTCGGCGCCATCATCGCGGCACGACGCCACAATATCGAAGTGCCGCGGCAGCTGGCGCTAGCCGGCTATGGTGATCTTGACTTCGCCGCTCACGTCGAGCCGCCGATAACCTCGATCCATGTGTCCGATTATGAGATCGGTCGGACGGCCGGCGACATGATGCTGAAGCGGCTAAACGGCGACGTCCTCACCGAACCCGTCATACAAGTTCCGGTACGGCTCGTGGCGCGCCGAAGCACGGAACGCAATTAAGCCGAAAGGCGGTCAACAAAGCGCATGATTGGCCTCTCAATCTGCGCGCCGATGCGCTATGGCTGGTGCCGTAAATTTCACTTCGAGGCTGATGATGACGACCACAGGTAAAGGCGTGTCTGACAAGAGGCTCAGGTCGCGCGCCTGGTTCGACAATCCCGACAATCCGGACATGACGGCGCTTTATCTCGAGCGCTATCTGAATTTTGGGCTGTCGCGCGAGGAATTGCAGTCCGGCAAGCCGATTATCGGCATTGCGCAGACCGGCTCGGATCTGAGCCCCTGCAACCGGCACCACATCGTTCTGGCGCAGCGAGTGCGCGAAGGTATCCGCGAAGCGGGTGGCATCGCCATCGAGTTTCCGGTGCATCCGATCCAGGAAACCGGCAAGCGTCCGACCGCCGGGCTCGATCGCAATCTCGCTTATCTGGGCCTGGTCGAAGTCCTCTATGGCTATCCGTTGGACGGCGTCGTGCTCACGGTCGGTTGCGACAAGACCACGCCCGCCATGCTGATGGGCGCCGCCACGGTCAACATTCCCGCCATCGCACTCAGTGTCGGGCCGATGCTGAACGGCTATTTCCGCGGCGAGCGCACGGGCTCGGGCACCATCGTGTGGAAGGCCCGCCAGATGATGGCAGCCGGCGAGATCGATTATCCGCAGTTCGTTGATCTGGTCGCCTCCTCGGCGCCCTCGACCGGCTATTGCAACACCATGGGCACCGCCTCGACAATGAACTCGCTGGCCGAGGCGCTTGGCATGGAACTGCCGGGCGGCGCGGCGATTCCGGCGCCGTATCGCGACCGGCAGGAGAACGCCTATCGCACGGGTTTGCGCATCGTCGACATGGTCAAGGAGGATCTGAAGCCCTCCGACATTCTGACCAAGGACAATTTCATCAATTCGATCGTGGTCAATTCGGCGATCGGCGGCTCGACCAACGCGCCGATCCATATCCAGGCGATTGCCCGCCACATCGGGGTCGAGCTGGAATTGCAGGATTTCCAGACCTACGGCCACAAGGTGCCGCTGCTGGTCAACATGCAGCCGGCCGGCGAATATCTCGGCGAGGACTATTACCATGCTGGCGGTGTGCCGGCGGTGGTCAACGAGTTGATGAAGCAGGGCCTGATCCGCGAGAACGCCCCGACCGTCAACGGCAAGACCATCGGCGAGAACTGCCGCAACACCCCGACCACCGACGAAAAGGTGATCCGGCATTTCGACAATCCGCTGAAAAAGGATGCCGGCTTCCTCGTGCTGAGCGGCAATCTCTTCGACAACGCCATCATGAAGACCTCTGTGATTTCGCCGGAGTTCTTCGATCGCTACCTCAACAACCCGGCACATCCGGGCATGTTCGAGGGCAAGGCGGTGGTGTTCGACGGTCCCGAGGACTACCACCACCGGATCGACGACCCGTCGCTCGAGATCGACGAGCACACGCTGCTGTTCATGCGCGGCGCCGGGCCGATCGGCTATCCGGGCGCGGCGGAAGTCGTGAACATGCGACCGCCGGACTATCTGATCAAGAAGGGCATCACGGCGCTCGCCTGCATCGGCGATGGCCGTCAGTCGGGCACGTCAGGCTCGCCCTCGATCCTCAATGCCTCGCCGGAAGCGGCGGCCGGTGGCAATCTGGGAATCCTCAAGACCGGCGACCAGGTGCGGATCGACCTCAACAAGGGTGAGGCCAACATCCTCATCTCGAACGAGGAAATCGAGCAGCGCCGGGCGGCACTGCACGCGGCGGGCGGCTACAAATATCCCGCCAACCAGACGCCGTGGCAGGAAATCCAGCGCGGCATCACCGACCAGCTCGGCTCTGGCGCCGTGTTGAAGCCGGCGGTCAACTATCAGCGGCTGGCGCAGACCGCGGGCATTCCGCGCGACAACCACTAGCCCGGTCTTGCGGGCGATTCGGGGCTCGCCGCCAGATTGGCGGCGGGCGGGATGATTGCGCGTTCAAGCGCATTGCAGTATCTCCGCCGGGCTGAGCTTTACGAGGGCGAGATGGCGGACATTCTCGAATACTGCAAAGGCCGCAAGGCCGAGACGTTCCGGTCGGGCGCCGTGCTGATCCGCGAAGGCGGTGATGAGCGCAAGCTGTTCGTGCTGATCGAGGGCCAGGTCGAGGTGCTGCGCAAGGACACGCAGGTCAGCTATATCGACGAGCCAGGCTCGCTGTTCGGCGAAATGAGTGTCCTGCTCGACATGCCATACTCGGCAACCGTCAAGGCGCTGTCGAGCGTCAAAGCCTATGTGATCGAGGATCCGATCGGGTTTCTTGGCAGCCAGGCCGAAATCGCGCTGGAGCTGGCCTCGCTGCTGGCGCGGCGGCTCTACTACACCACGTCCTATCTGGTCGATCTGCAGCAACAGACCGCCGGACGGCGCGAAGACCTCGATCTAGTCGATAAGATCCTGGCGCAGCTGGTGCAGACGCCCGACGAGGCCAAGGCCAAGGGCAAGAAATAGCCTTTTCGGAACGGCGGGTGGTTCAGGCCAGTCCGCGCGCCCGGAGCACCACGTAAATCATCGCCGCATAGGTCAGCTGGTGGGTCAGTTGGTCGATGCCGTGCAACGCCCAGAAGCGCCGCGGCTCCTTATCGACATGCACGCCCAGCGAATAATGGATCTTGGAATAATCGAGGGCGTAGTGGACGACCAACTCGGCCACGAACAGCGTCGCAGTGAGCCAGAGGGGCGTGCCGCAGATCAGCAGCACCACGACCGACAGGGCCGCGTGGGCGCCGGCATGGGCGTAGCCGCCAAGCTTGCGGAAATCGCCCTTGCCGCCCAGCATCCAGCCGGGCTGCATGAAGTAGTCCGCCAGATAGTGCTTGATTTCGAGGCCGATCAGCAGGGCAAAAAATAGCGCCGTCATCTCCCCCTCCGGCCTTTGCCGAAGCCGGGCCGCTTGGCGGCGCCGGGTTCTTTCCTAAAATCGTTCGCGGACCCTGCCGCAAGGGTCAGGCCTGTGCAAGCGCCGAAGATTTGTCGTAATGCGCTCTAGAATGCTATCGTTCAGGGGCGGTTCATCCGGCAGATGGCATGCGGGCGCGCGTCAGCGTTCCCGGCAAAGAGGGTTAAGATGCGCAAGCTGATTTCAGGCGTTCTTGCAGCACTGGTGGTGCTGAGTTTTCCAGCTCTGGCGCTGGCTGATGCAGCCGGTACCGCCAAGGGGGTCAATCCCGCGGCCGATGCGGCGCTCGACGGCGCCACGCGGACGCTTGTGGTGGGAGCGGACATCTTCATCGGCGACCAGTTGACCACCGGCCCCAAGGGCCAGGTGCAGATCCTGTTTGCCGACAACACAAAACTCGTCGTCGGGCCGCATTCATCACTGCGGATCGACGATTTTCTGGTGCGCAACAATGGCGACGCCGGCAAGTTCGTGGTCGACATGCTATCGGGCAGCTTCCGTTTCGCCACCGGCAACGGCCCCAAGGATAAATACGAACTCGATACGCCCACCGGCACGATCGGCGTGCGCGGCACCTGGTTCGATGTCTTTGTCGATCTCGATGGCACGACGCGCATCCTGCACTATGAGGGCATCGTCAAGTTCCGCGCCAAGCACGAGAAGAAATGGACCGAGCTGCATGATCTTTGCACCATTGGCCAGATCAGCGCGAAGGCGTCGATCCTGGGCAATTCGCAGACCACCACCGGCAAGGCGCGTGATCAGCTGAAGCGCGAATTCATCTATGCCGACAATCAGGCGCCGCTGAAGCGGGCGTTCTGGTTCATCAAGGCCTTCGATTGCCTGCATCGGCCAACCGGCGTCGACGCGCCGCCGCCGGTGACACCGACGACGCCTACCGGCCCTATCATCGGTCGCTACCTATATTTTGCGCAGCAGCAGCCCGGCTAGAACACGCGTCGCAAAATGGCGACCGGTCGGCTATCACAGGCCATGATCGGTCGCCGGCTTCTTCCGACACTTCTTGGCCTTGTGCTGGTGGCGCTGCTGGCGCTGCTGCGGCTTGCCGATCCGCTGCCGGTCGCTTCGATCCGCGACATGGGGTTCGACTTCGAGCAGCGGCTATCGCCGCGCCCCGCCACCGACAGCCCGGTGCGGGTGGTCGACATCGATGAGGCCTCGCTCGCCAAATTCGGGCAATGGCCGTGGCCGCGCGCGCAATTCGCCACGCTGACCGACCGTCTCGCAGAACTCGGCGCCGCCTCGATCGGCTACGACGTGCTGTTTCCAGAGGCCGAC
>JBDTLB010000088.1:0-20052 GCA_039934955.1 Devosia sp. | reverse complement strand
TTGCGCGCCATGGCGATGGCGAAACCGCGCGATCTTGAGGAGATGGTCGATCTGCCGGGAATCGGTTCGGCCAAGCTCGGCCGCTATGGCGAGGCATTCCTCGGCGTCATCCGGGCGACGGTTTAGTAGTCGTCGGCGCCAGCTTACTTTACTCGCTTGATCAGCTCGGCGGTCAGCGCCGACAGATCCTCGGGCGTGAGCCGTGAGATATCCCGCGCCAGCCGATTCGCCAGTTCGGTGGCTTCCGGCGACAGGCCGGCCGTCTCGATCGAGACTTTTGGGTCAGACAGTTCCGCGAGCCGCTGCAGCTCTTCAGCCTCGTCCCAGATGACGTTGAAATAGTGGATGATGCGCTGCAGCAGGATCCAGGTCGGCTTGCCGCGTTTGCCGTGTTCGAGCGCCGACAGGTAAGCCGACGACACGTTGAGCGCCGACGCCATCTGCTTCAGCGTCACGCCGCGGGCGTCGCGCAGTTCGCGCATTTTCTGGCCGAGCGGAGTCACCGGTCTGGCCTCCGCAACCGGACATACCAGGCGCCCTCGCCGCCATGTCCCTGCGCCGACTGGTCCCAGCCGGCGACGAGCGCTGCGAGATCGGGCGAGTTCAGCCAGAGCGGCAGCATGGTGCGCAGCACGCCGCGCTCGACGATATTAGTCGGGTCGCCGTCGACCTTCTTGAGACCCTTGCCGGTGATGACCAAGATGGTGCGGTCGCCCTTGGCGGACCGCGCCCGGATGTACCGGGAGAGCGCCGCGAACGCTTCGTCCTGCCGCATGCCGTGCAGATCTAGGGTGCCGTCGATCGGCACCCGGCCGCGGCCGAGCTTCTGGCGAAGTTTTGGTTCGATCACGCCAAAAGCCTGTTTTCCAGGCGTTTGCGCCGGTTGGTATGACGGCATAGCAATGATCCTGGGCGATCGTGGCACAGGTGGTAAGATCGGCGGCAACGGCAAGGGCCGGGCCACCCGCATCCGCCGCCGCGGCTTCAGCGGCAGCAGCGTGTCGGTGACTTCCGTCCACAAATGAAAATCGGGAAGGGGCGGTTTACGCGGTCCGCCCGGCTTGGCCATTGCTGCCCCCAGCGGCCTCAGGAGAGCTGGTTGGTGGCAACCAGCTTCCAGTTCGGGTCACGCGATTTGGGGGCGCGGGCAAAGGTCCACTCGTCGGCGATCGACTGCACATCGGTGGCGTTGCCCTCGATGATGGTGCCGTCCTTGTCCTTGGTGGCCTGCACAACTTCGGCGTTGAAGCGCACCGCGACGCGGGCGTCGCGTTTGTCGAGTTCGGCCTCAGCGATCTCGATCTTGGGCAGACCGACAAAGGTGAAGTCGACCGTGCGGTTCTGTGCTTCACGGTCCGCGATGGCTTTGTCGAAGCCATCATAGACGTCCGTGTCGAGGAGGTTTTTGAGCGTCTTGCGGTCGCCGGTGGCGAACGCCGTGACGATCATTTCGTAGGCCTGCTTGGCGCCCTCGAGGAACAGCTTCGGCGAGAAGGTCGGATCGGCGTCGGCAATGGCATTGAGGCCTTTGGCGACATCCGCGTTACCGTGGCTGAGCTGCTCGACTTCGGTCGCGAGCTTGAGAGCGCGGCGCTCCGAATCGCCTTCAGTGGGCGCCGGGGCCGGACGGAGCGGGATAATTTTCTCGTCATTTGCTGCTTTTTGGGCGGGCTTTGGTGCCTGCTTTTGTTCGGCGCGTTGCAGCTGGGTGCGCTCGTTGCCGGTGCGGGTGCCAAGCACTGAGCGCAGCCGGAACAGCACAAAGATTGCGATCCCGATGACGATCAACGTGGGAATATCGAAAAAATCTTCCATAGCGGCACTGCCTGACTCAACCGGTGCGCCCGCGGGGAGGGCGGCGCGCAAACCTAATATAGGCAATCCCGTAGCCTGAAACCAGTTCACGAATGGTAGAGCAGCCGCGTCAATCCGCGCCACACTGTGGCAACTTGACCTCTCCCCGGCCCGTCAGGCCAAGTGGGCAACCGCTGAGCTTGTGACGATTCGTCAAAACTGCTAGTCCCGCGCCGCCCCCTTTTGGACGAGGTAATGAGTATGGCCGACGAAACCGCGGATGCCGCCAATCCCCCGAGCTTCAATCTGATCGGCCAGTACATCCGCGACATGAGCTTTGAGAACCCAGGCGCACCGGCCTCGATCATGCTGGGTGGCGCCAATCCGAACTTCCAGGTCGGCATCAATGTCGGCGTCAAGAAGCAGTCGGAGGACCTTTACGCTGTCGAGATCACCCTCAACGCCAAGGCCGATCGCGAAAAGAACGTCCTGTTCAACGTCGAGCTGATCTATGGCGGCGTGTTCCGGATGAAGAACATTCCCGAGAGCCAGCTCGCGCCGCTGCTGCTGGTCGAATGTCCGCGGCTGATCTTTCCGTTTGCCCGCCAGGTACTCGCCACCATCACCCAGCAGGGCGGCTTCCCACCGCTGATGATGGAGCCGGTCGACTTCGCCGCCATCTACCAGCAGAATTTGAAGTCGCTGCAGGAAGCGCAGGCCACCCCGTCCAACGGCAGCGCCCCGACCCCGCAGGTCACGAACTAGGGTATTTATCCCGATGTGTTGAAGGGCCGCCGCGAGGCGGCCTTTTTGTTTGTGGGCGCTACGCCGCCTCGTCCCGGTAGTATCCCCACAGCGCCACTTCCCCCATCGTCTTGATCAGGGCGTAATGCGCCGCGAGCTGTTCGGCATCGATCCGGATCGGCAGCGGGGTTGGGCGTTGCGGGGCGGCGTAGGCGATGCGGACGGCGCCGGGTGTCGCTGCCTTCACCTCTTCGACCAGCGCCAGCGCCACCTGACGGCCGCCGATCAGTTCCAGATAGACGTCGGCGAGGATTTCGCTGTCGAGCAGCGCGCCGTGCAGGGCGCGGCGGGAATTGTCGATGCCGTAGTGTTTGCACAACGCGTCGAGGCTGACGCGGGCGCCCGGGTGTTTTTCGCGGGCGAGGGTGACGGTGTCGATCACCTCGTTGGGCAGTGCTTTGCGGCGCGATTTCTCCAGCTCGAAATTCAAGAACTGCATATCGAACGGCGCGTTATGGGCGATCAGCACGGCGTCGCCGAAGAACTCCACCATCTCGTCGGCAATCTCGGCAAAGCGCGGCTTGTCGCGCAGGAATTCGTCGCTCAGCCCGTGCACCCGGAAGGCTTCCTCGGCCATGGGGCGTTCCGGATTGACGTATTTGTGGAAGTGCCGGCCGGTCGGGATGTGGTTGAACAGCTCGACGCCCCCGATCTCCACCACCCGGTCCCCGGTCAGGGGATTAAGGCCGGTGGTTTCGGTATCGAACACGATCTCGCGGGTCATCTTTATCCTGGCGTGGTGAGGTCCTCGACCAGCGCCGCCACCTGATTGCGGGTGTCGGCGAGCGAGCCGGAGGTATCGAGGATGTAGTCGGCGCGCCCCCGCTTTTCAGCCTGCTGCATCTGCCGGGCAAGGATTGCGTCCAGCTTCTCCACAGTCATGCCGGGACGGGCCAGCGCACGGGCGCGGATCGTCGTGTCGTCCACCGCCGTCACTGCCACCTTGTCGAGGCCAAACGGATAGCCGGACTCGAACAGCAACGGGATATCGACAACAGCCAGCGCCGCGCCCGAAAGTTCGGTGTCGGCAAGGAATTTGGCGATCCGGTCGCGCACCAGCGGATGGACGATCGCCTCGAGCGCCTGGAGCTTCTCGGGCGCCGCGACGAGTTGGCGGCTAAGTTCCACCCGGTCGACTTCGCCGGCGCGGATGGCGCCGGGAAACAGTGCTTCGATCGGGGCGACAGCCTCGGCGCGGTAAAGTTCATGGACAACGTCGTCCGACGAAAACACCGGCACGCCCAGCTCGGCGAAGATTTTGAGAGCCGTCGATTTGCCGCTGGCGATCGACCCAGTGAGCCCCAGCTTTTGCATCAGAGCGTCGCCTCGACGAGCGCACGGAGCTCCGGCGTCACTTCGGGCTTCTGCCCGAACCACGCCTCAAACCCGGGCACCGCCTGGTGCAACAGCATGCCGAGCCCGTCGACCGTCCGCAGCCCCAGCTTTTGCGCGTCGGCGAGCAGCGGGGTCACGAGCGGCACATAGACGATGTCGGTGACGATTGCGGTCTTGGGCAGCACGCTCAAGTCGAGATCATCGAACCGTGTGTCCTTCATGCCGACCGAGGAGGTGTTGATCACCAGCCCGACATCTGGAGCGCATTCGGAAAAGTCCATCAGCCCGCCGGCACGGATCGGCCCTTCGAGGTCGATCGCCAGATCCTGAGCTTTCTCCAGAGTGCGGTTGAGCAGCCGGATCGACGGGATATTGCGGGATTTGAGCGCCACAAGGATCGCCCGGGCCGCGCCCCCTGCCCCCAGCACGATGGCGTCCTTGAGGTCTTGGTCCCAGCCCGGAGCGCTTTGGTCGAGGTTGCCGAGAAAGCCCAGATAGTCGGTATTGGAGCCGGTGATCCTGCCGTCGCGCACCACGAGCGTGTTGACCGCCCCGATGGTCTCGGCGAGCGGATCGAGTTCGTCGACCAGCGAATACGCAATCTCTTTGTGGGGGATGGTGATGTTGCCGCCGGCGAACTCGCCAGTGCGCAGGCGGTCGAAGAATCCGGCAAGCTCGTGCGGCTCGACATCGATCGCCTCGTAGCTGCCGTCGATACCGTAAGTCTTGAGCCAGTAATTGTGGATCAGCGGCGAGCGCGAATGGGCGATCGGGTGGCCGATGACGAAGGCGCGTTTCACGTGAATCGTTTCCCCACAGGCAAGCCGGTTATCGGAGTGCAGACTCGACACGACTCGCAAGTTCGAGTCCGGCCCGCAATCCCTCGCGATGCTCGTAACGATGTCCGACGCAGGACCACATTGGGTCAAGCCTTTCCACAGAGTCCTCGCTTCTGGCTGCGGCGTCCGGTGCACATCCAGCCGGCGAAGACGTCGCAGCCCAGTTGTGTCCGCTGACCCGGTTTGGCATCCACAGCAGCAGCGCCGGGAGAGTTAACAAAACCTTAACGGCTGAATCGGGGATAACATGATTCCAGACGAACGGGGTTTTCCCCATGCCATCCACACGTGCCCTCGCCCAACTAATATGGTTAACGATCCGTTAACGCCGCCGTGTCCGGACTTGTTCTTCGCACTTCGCCAGCGTCTGTCCCCAGCCTGCGGATGCGACTCTTCGCGCACCCGGTGGAAAGTGCTCCGGCTATCCGCGCCGCATGAATTCCTGCAAAACACCGCTATGATAATAATGATAGAAGAATCCAGACTCTTCTCTTGGACCCGACTGTGAGCCCGGTCGCCAAGCCGCTCCTCGAGACAGTACGAGGCACTAGCCAGGCTCGCCCCCCGATCTGGATCATGCGGCAGGCCGGCCGCTATTTGCCGGAATATCGCGAGGTGCGGACAAGTGTCGGGAGTTTCCTCGATCTTTGTTACACGCCAAAGCTAGCTGCCGAGGTCACGCTGCAACCGCTTCGCAGGTTCGATCTCGACGCTGCAATCCTGTTTTCCGACATTCTCGTCATCCCGGATGCGTTGGGGCAATCGGTGCGTTTTGAGACGGGGGAAGGCCCACAGCTCGAACCGGTCACTCCGGAAGGGCTGGGGAACCTCAGGCCGGGGAACGTGCTCAGCCATCTCGCACCGGTCTTTGAGACGCTAGAGCGGGTGAAGTCAGCGCTGGCGCCGGATAAGACGCTGATTGGCTTCTGCGGCTCCCCCTGGACCGTTGCGACCTACATGATCGCCGGCCACGGTTCGACCGACCAATCGGCCGCCAGGCTCTTCGCCCTGAGCCAGCCGGAGGCGTTTGCCCGGTTGCTGGACATTCTGGTGGAGGCGTCGATTGCGTATCTCGTGGCTCAGTTCCGGGCCGGCGCCGATGTGGTGCAATTGTTCGAGAGCTGGGCGCTCAATCTCGACGAGATGTCCTTTGCGGCCAATGTGATCGAGCCGAATCGCCGGATTGTCGCCGGCGTGCGGGCCCAGATTCCGGACGCGCCGATCATCGGCTTTCCGCGGGGGGCGGCCGCCATGATCCCGGCCTATGTCGAGGCGGTTGGGGTCAATGCGGTTGGGCTGGACTATTCGACGCCACTTGGCTTTGCCGATGAAGCGCTGCCGCGAAACCTGCCGGTGCAGGGCAATCTCGATCCGCTCAGGCTCGCAGCCGGAGGCGCGCAGATGGAGGCGCGGGCGGAGGCGATCATTGCGGGCTTTGCCAATCGGCCGCATATCTTCAATCTCGGCCATGGGATAATCCCCGAAACGCCGATCGCCAACGTCGAGCGGCTGGTGCGGATCGTCAAAGGGGGCTGAGAATGGATTGGGTGCTGTTCGCGCTGACCTGGGTCAAGGCGCTGCACGTCATTTCGGTGATCGCCTGGATCGCCGGCATGATGTATCTGCCCCGGCTGTTCGTTTACCACATATCCGCCGAGACCGGCTCGATCCAGTCGGAAACCTTCAAGATCATGGAGCGCCGGCTGTATCGCGGCATCATCACGCCGGCGATGGGCCTGACCTGGATTTTCGGGTTGGCAATGGTGCTGACCCCCGGCATCGTCGACTGGTCGCAGGGCTGGCCCTGGGTCAAGGCGGCGGCGGTGATCGTGCTTTCCGGCATTCACGGCTATTACGGTCGGCAGGTCCGCAATTTTGCCGCTGACAAGAACACGCGGCCGCATGGGTTCTGGCGGATCGTTAACGAGGCGCCGTTCGTTCTCGTCATCATCATCGTCATCATGGTGATCGTGAAACCGTTTTAAGCTGTGGATGGTCCAGGACGAGCGGCCTCCCCCTCATCCGGCTTCGCCACCTTCTCCCACAAGGGGAGAAGGCAATCGAGCCGAGAGCTCCGACGTTATGGCCTTCTCCCTTGATGGGAGAAGGTGCCGAAGGGCGGATGAGAGTGGGGCAACTCACTTCACCCCTCGCGTTTCACGTGAATCCAGGAATCGTGCCGAATCCCCTCGCCTCCCCTTGAACCCGACACAGGTTCGGGCTATCTCAGCGCATCGCACCACTAAAGCGCACGCCGCCCGGCGTAATCGCGGTGCATGCCCTCCCAAAATTCCAGTCTTTCTCCAGGGTCATTCGCCGCATGGAAAATATGAAGCTCAGTGAGCTCAAGGCCAAATCTCCGGCCGAACTCCTCACCTTTGCCGAGGAATACGAGGTCGAGAACGCCTCGACGATGCGTAAGCAGGAATTGATGTTCGCCATCCTCAAGGAGTTGGCGGCGCGCGACGTCGAGATCACCGGCGAGGGTGTGGTCGAGGTGTTGCCTGACGGTTTTGGGTTCCTCCGCTCCCCGGACGCCAATTACCTGCCCGGCCCGGACGATATTTACGTCTCCCCCAGCCAGATCCGCCGCTTCTCGCTGCGCACCGGCGACACGGTCGAGGGCGAAATCCGCTCTCCCAAGGAAGGCGAGCGCTATTTCGCGCTGCTGAAGGTCGCAACGATCAATTTCGAAGACCCCGAGGCGGTCCGCCACAAGGTCAATTTCGACAATCTCACGCCGCTTTATCCCGACCAGCGCCTCCGCCTGGAGCTGCCCGATCCGACCAACAAGGACAAATCGGCCCGCGTCATGGATCTGGTGGCGCCGATCGGTAAGGGCCAGCGCGCCATCATCGTGGCGCCGCCGCGCACCGGCAAGACCGTGCTGCTGCAGAACATCGCGCAGTCGGTCGCCACCAACCATCCCGAGTGCTACCTCATCGTGCTGCTCATCGACGAGCGCCCCGAGGAAGTCACTGACATGCAGCGCTCGGTGAAGGGCGAGGTGATCTCATCGACTTTCGACGAGCCCGCCAGCCGCCACGTTCAGGTCGCCGAAATGGTGATCGAGAAGGCCAAGCGCCTCGTCGAACACAAGCGCGACGTGGTGATCCTGCTGGACTCGATCACGCGCCTCGGCCGCGCCTACAACACCGTCGTGCCGTCGTCCGGCAAGGTGCTGACCGGCGGCGTCGACGCCAACGCCCTGCAGCGCCCGAAGCGCTTCTTCGGTGCTGCCCGCAACATCGAGGATGGCGGTTCGCTGACCATCATCGCCACGGCGCTGATCGACACCGGCTCGCGCATGGACGAAGTCATCTTCGAAGAGTTCAAGGGCACCGGTAACAGCGAAATCGTGCTCGACCGCAAGGTCAGCGACAAGCGCATCTTCCCCGCGATGGACGTCACCAAATCGGGCACCCGCAAGGAAGAGCTGCTGGTCGAGCCGGATATCCTCCGTAAGATGTACGTGCTCCGCCGCATCCTCAACCCGATGGGCACCGTCGACGCGATGGAGTTCCTGATGGACAAGATCCGTCAGACCAAGACGAATTCCGACTTCTTCGATTCAATGAATACTTAGAACTGGTTAGCGTGGGCGTCGCGCTTTCAGTCTGTCCCTTCTCCCGTTTACGGGGGAAGGTGGCGCCGAAGGCGACGGAAGGGGGCGGCTCCAACCACCGCGCACAGTCTCGCCCCCTCCACCAGCTTCGCTGGTCCCCCTCCCCCGCAATGCGGGAGAGGATGCCGACTGCGGTCTCGTTGCCATGACCGACTCCGACACCATCATCGCGCTGTCCTCCGGCGCCCTGCCCTCCGGCGTCGCCATCATCCGTCTCAGCGGCCTGCAGACGAGCGCTGTTCTAGAGGCGCTGTCGATCGTGCCGCTGGAGCCTCGGCGTCTCACCCTTCATACCATCCGTCTCGACAACCAGAACGTTGATTCAGGGCTCGTCGCCTGGATGCCCGCGCCGCATTCGTTCACCGGCGAGGACACCGCCGAGTTGCAGGTGCATGGTTCGCCCGCCGTGGTCCGCGCGCTGCTTCGTGGCATCGCGGCAATGCCCAATATGCGTCTTGCCGACGCCGGTGAATTCACCCGCCGCGCCTTTCTCAACGGCAAGCTCGACCTGACCGAAGTCGAAGGGCTCGGCGATCTAATCGAAGCCGAGACGGAGACGCAGCGGCAGCAGGCCGTTGCGCGTCTGGCCGGCGGTTTGTCCGATCGTCTCGCCGCTTGGCGCGAGACATTGCTCGATGCGCGCGCGGAGATTGAAGCGCGCCTCGATTTCTCCGACGAGAGCGATGTGTCGGGTGAGTTGCCGGCGTCGGTGATTGCCGCAATAGAATCGCTCTCCACCGAACTCGGGACGGCGATCGAAAGCGTCGGACGTGGCCGCATTGTGCGCGAGGGTCTGCGCGTGGCGCTGGCCGGACCGCCCAATGTCGGCAAATCGAGCCTGCTCAACGCGTTGGCGAAATCCGATCTTGCGATCGTCAGCGACGAGCCTGGCACCACCCGCGATGTGCGTGAAGTCTCCCTCGATCTGGGCGGTCGGCTGGTGATCCTCATCGATATGGCGGGGCTTCGGTCGACCGAGAGCCGCGCCGAGGCGGAAGGTGTTCGGCGGGCCGAGGTTGAAATCGCCAAGGCCGATCTGGTGCTCTGGCTGGTCGCGCCGGACGTCGCCGCGCTTGAACCGCCTGTGCAAATCGCGCTGTGGACAGTGGGGACAAAGGCGGACCTTGGTGAGGTGCCAGCCGAATACACGCTGTCCGCCACGAGCGGCGTTGGCATCCCCGAACTGCTTGCCGCGCTTGGCGTCTTTGCCGAATCGGCCGCCGGATCGGGTGCCCCTGCCCTGGTCAGCCGGGAGCGCGATCTGCTGGCGTTGCAATCGGCTCAATCGGCACTTGACCGTTTCATTTCGGATGGGGCCACCGACGAAATCGCCGCCGAACATTTGCGACAGGCGTCCCTGGCGCTGGAGCGCCTGCTCGGTCGAATCGATACCGAGCGTGTGCTCGACCGCCTGTTCGCGGCGTTCTGCATCGGAAAGTAGAAGTTGATGACCGGGGCCTCCCCTCATCCGGCTTCGCCACCTTCTCCCGCAAGGGGACAAGGCACAACTCGCCAGCATCGCAGTCTATCGCCTTCTCCCCTTGTGGGAGAAGGTGCCCGAGGGGCGGATGAGGGGGTGCAGCCGGTCCATTGAATGTTGCGGCAGCCTCCACTAAACCCGCCCGCATGACGGATTTTGGCGTAATCATCGTTGGCGGCGGACACGCCGGCTCGGAAGCAGCGGCAGCATCGGCGCGGCTTGGTGTGCCGACGGCGCTGATCACCCATAGATTTGCGACGATCGGCGAGATGAGCTGTAACCCGGCGATCGGTGGGCTGGGTAAGGGCCACCTGGTCCGCGAGATCGATGCGCTCGACGGGCTGATGGGTCGCGTCGCGGACGAAGCCGGGATCCAGTTTCGGGTTCTCAACCGCCGCAAGGGTCCGGCTGTGCGCGGACCGCGCGCTCAGGCGGATCGCAAGCTCTACAGAATTGCCATGCAGGCGACGCTGTCGGCGCAAGCCAATCTGACGATCATCGAGGGCGAGGTCGACGATCTCGTCGTCGAGGCTGGCAACATAACAGGAGTCATCCTGCTTGATGGGCGCCGGTTTTCGACATCGTCGGTGGTTTTGACGACCGGGACGTTCCTTCGCGGTCTGATCCATCGCGGCGAAGAGACGATCCCGGCCGGCCGCGCTGGTGAGAAGCCGGTGCTTGGGCTGTCGACCCGGCTAGAAGCGCTGGGCCTGACGCTCGGACGGCTGAAGACCGGTACGCCTGCACGGCTCGACGGAAATTCGATCGACTTCTCTGTGCTCGAGGAGCAGCGGGGGGATACTCCGCCGGAGCCGTTCTCGTCGCTCACTGCGGGAATTACAACGCCCCAGATCAGCTGCTATATCACTCGAACCACGGCCGAGACGCATCGTATCATATCCGACAATCTCCATCGCTCTGCGATGTATTCCGGGCGGATTTCGAGCCGCGGGCCGCGCTATTGCCCGTCGATTGAAGACAAGATCGTCCGCTTCGCGGATCGCGATAGCCATCAGATTTTCCTTGAGCCCGAAGGGCTTGATGACCCAACGATCTATCCAAACGGGCTGAGCACCTCGCTGCCGGCGGAGGTTCAGGAGGCGTTCCTCAAAACCATGCCGGGGCTCCAGAATGTCCGTATTGTCCGGCCGGGCTATGCCATCGAGTATGACTACGTCGATCCGCGCGAGCTCAAGGCGACGCTGGAGCTGAAACGTTTGCCGGGGCTGTTCCTGGCGGGGCAGATCAACGGCACAACAGGTTATGAAGAGGCCGCCGGGCAAGGTCTTCTGGCCGGCGCGAATGCCGGGCTCAAGGCCAAAGGGGACGAACAGATCGTGCTGTCACGCACGGACTCATACCTTGGTGTGATGGTCGACGATCTGGTGACACGCGGCGTCGCCGAACCGTACCGGATGTTTACCTCGCGGGCAGAGTTCCGGCTGCATCTGCGAAGCGACAATGCCGATCAGCGTTTGACCCAGTTGGGGATTGATCGCGGTCTGGTGGGTTCGACTCGTCAAGAGGCTTTCCAATCGAAGGTCAAGGCGCTTGATTATGGCAGAACGCTGCTCCACTCGTTGAAGGCGACGCCCAATGTGGCGCGCACGGCCGGGATCGTGGTCAATGCAGATGGCCATCATCGCAGCGCCTTCGACCTGCTGGCCTATCCTGGCGTGGGGTCCGCGGAAATAACGAGGCTGTGGCCCGAGATCGGAACGATTGGAACGCCGATTCTGGAACAACTCACCATAGATGCTCAATACGCGGTGTATCTGGATCGGCAGAAAGCGGACGTCGCGGCGATGCGGAGGGACGAAGGTATCGGCATTCCGGGCTGGCTGGACTATGCCGAAATACCTGGGCTTTCCAATGAGTTGCGGCAGAAGCTCAGTGCTCACAAGCCCAGCACGCTGGCTCAGGCGCAGGCGATTGAGGGGATGACGCCGGCGGCGGCGACGCTGTTGCTCGCCATCATTCGGCGCGGCGGGCTGCGCAAGGCTGGATGAGTATCGAGTTCGATCTCGGCGCCTTTGAGGCGTTGCTGCGCAAATGGAACGCCGTCCAGAATCTTGTTTCACGTGAAACGTTGCCCGAGTTGCGAACGCGACACATCGACGACAGCCTGCAGGTGATGGACTGGGTGCGGCCGGCCGATCATTCAGTGCTCGACGTTGGCAGCGGGGGAGGGCTCCCGGCGATCCCGATGGCGATCGCGTCGCGCGGAGCAGAACGGCGATTCACTCTGTTGGAGCCAACCTCGAAGAAGGTCTCGTTTTTGCGCACCGTGGCACGCGAGCTGGCGCTGCCGGTGATTGTCGAGGCGATTCGCGCTGAGCAGTTTGATTCACGTGAAACATTCGATCTCATCACGTCGCGGGCGCTCGCCGCGTTGCCCGAACTTCTGGGCTGGATTGCTCGTTTTTGCGCCCCGAAAGGTCATATGTTGCTCCATAAAGGTCGGAATTATCGTCAAGAACTCGATGCAGCCGCTGCCCTTTACGACTTCGATGTGCTAGTTCATCCGTCACGGACAGACGCCGCGGGCGTTATTCTTGAGATTTCCAATCTGCGTGCGAAATCAGCCGCTTAGGAGGCCCGTCTTGGCGCCGCGCATCATCACTCTCGCGAACCAGAAGGGTGGGGTTGGCAAGACCACCACGGCGATCAACCTTGCAACGGCGTTGGCGGCCATCGGCGAGCGGGTTCTGATCGTCGATCTCGATCCGCAAGGCAATGCCTCGACCGGCCTCGGCATCAGCCGGCACGACCGCGACGTGTCGTCCTACGATTTGGTGGTCGGCGAGGCGAATGTCGCGCAAGCCTCTGTCATGACGGCGGTCCCGAACGTTGCGATCGTGCCGTCGACGCTTGATCTTCTGGGCGTCGAGCAGACCATTGCAACGCAACCGGACCGTGCCTTCAAGTTGCGGCAAGCTTTCCAAGCGATTGGCGACATGGAGATCGAGGGCAAGCCGGTGAGCTACATCCTCATCGACTGTCCGCCATCGCTCAACCTGCTGACCGTCAACGCGCTGGTCGCGGCCGATGCCGTGCTGGTGCCGATGCAGTGCGAGTTTTTCGCGCTCGAGGGGCTTAGCCAACTGCTTCAAACTATTGAGCAAATTCGGACGACGCTGAATCCGCGCCTGCAGATTCAGGGCGTCGTGATGACCATGTTCGACAAACGCAACTCGCTCAGCGAGCAGGTGCTGCAGGACGTGCGCGGCACGATGGGCAACCTCGTCTACGATACGGTGATCCCGCGCAATGTGCGGCTGAGCGAGGCGCCCTCCTACGGCAAGCCGGCGCTGCTGTACGATCTCAAATGCGCCGGCAGCCAAGCCTATCTGCGGTTGGCGACCGAGGTGATCAAGCGCGAGCGGCAATTGGTGGCGGCGTAAATGGCGGAGCCCAAGATGAGCGACAAACCCTCCCGTCTCGGCCGCGGCCTTGCGGCGCTGATCGGCGATATGGCACCAATCGAGGCGCCGCGCGGTGCCGACAATGCCAATGGCGGGCCGCGACGCGTGCCGGTCGAGTTCCTGATAGCCAACCGGGCCAACCCGCGGCGTGAATTCGATACCGACCAGCTCGACGAGCTGACGGCTTCGATCAAGGAAAAGGGCGTGATGCAGCCGCTCCTCGTGCGGCCCAGCGAAACGGCGAATATTTTTGAGATCATCGCAGGCGAGCGGCGCTGGCGGGCGGCGCAGCGGGCGGGGCTGCACGACGTGCCGGTGATCATCCGCGAGGTCGACGACAAGGAAGCGCTCGAGCTTGCAATCATCGAAAATGTGCAGCGCGTTGACCTCAATGCGCTCGAAGAAGCACAGGGTTATGAACAGCTTATTGAGCAGTTTTCCTATACACAACAAGACCTTGCACAGGTTATCGGAAAATCTCGCTCGCACGTCGCCAACACGCTGCGGCTGCTGAAGCTGCCGCGCGAAGTGCGCGACATGGTGAGCCGCGGCGAGCTGACGGCCGGGCATGCCCGGACGCTGATTACCGCGGACGATCCGCTGGCCGTTGCACGTGAAATCGTCGCCCAGGGATTGTCGGTGCGCGAAGCGGAAGCGCTGAGCCAACGCGGCGTGGCACCGAAGAAAGCGCCGTCCCCCGATGCCGGGCCGCGCGATGCCGATATTATGGCCCTCGAAAAACGCCTGTCAGATGCGGTCGGCTTCAAGGTCGTGATCGACTACAAGACTGATGGCAGCGGGCGGGTCGAAATTCGCTACAAGACGCTCGAACAGCTCGATTCGATCCTCGCCAAGCTGGGCTAGACCCTCGGCTAGTGCTGCGCCGCCATCTGCGCCAGCGCCAAGAAGGTGCGGCGGGTGATGGTTTCGGCGCGGCCGTAATTCTTGCGCGTCTCGCCGGTGGCGCGCAGCAGTCGGTCCTGCGCCAGCGCGATTGACGCGTCTGACCAAAGCCGCAATTGCTGTTCCAGCGCCGATTTTCGCGAAAAATGCGGCTTTGGCCGAGCGCCTTCGAGCACGTCTCGCGGGGCAGTGCCGCCATCGACAACGCCGCGCCAGCGCCGAAGCTGGGAGAAATGGCTCGAGAGCGCTGCCAGCAATTGCTGCGGGTTGACCGCGGCTGCCAGCGCCCGACTCATCGCCGCGTCGAGCCGCTCAGCATGACCAGTGCCGACCGCGTCCGCGACCTCATCGAGCACCAGAGCGGCGTTGTCGGCGCATAGCACCAGCACGTCCTCACGCGTCAAAACTTTCGATTCGGCCGCATAGAGGCTGAGCTTCTCCAATTCGCGCCGCGTGACTTCTCGATCATTGCCGAGGGTGTCGCGCAGGGTTTCGGCGACGGACGGTTCGGCGCGGATCCCGGCCGCCGCGAAGGTTTCGCTGATCAACCGCAGGATGGTTTCGTCACTGTCGGCGTAACAGGGCAAAGCGCGGCCGGTGCGGGCGCCTTCGACGAGAGCCCGCAACGCGTCACGCGGCGGCAGATTGCCGGCCTCGAGAATCACGATGGCGCCCGAGGGATCTTCGACCAGTTCGCTCAGCGGCACGGTCAGCGACTTGCCGGCGTTGCGGACCCGCACAACGCGCCGCTCACCGAACAACGAGCCAGTGCGCGCTTCGACCAGAAGACGGCCGGGATCGCCGTCGATCTCGCCGCCATCGAGCGTCACCAGCCCCATGCTGTCGGTTCCGCCGCCCGCATAGTGGCGAACGAGGCGCTGCGCGGTTTCGCGAACGAGGCCGGTATCCGGACCATAGGCCAGCAGAATCCCGGCATCGAGGTCAGGACGCTTCAGGAAGCGCTCGACCTCATGCGCCTTTAGCGCGGTCATTTTGCGAGGGCGCCGAGAATTGTGAGCCGAATGGTATCGGCCAGCAGATGCGCGGCCCGTTTGGCGGCATCATCAGCTGCCTGCGTGTTGGCGACAACTTGCGGGCCGGAATTGTAGTCGGCGGTCTGTGCCCGGTTGCCGGTGAACAGCACTTTGCCCTCTTCGTCCACCAGCGTGATATTGGCCGAAACCCGCACAATCACTGGACCTTGCGCCGTGGTGACGATCGAATTGGTCGGCACCGAGCTGCTCTGCGACGCATCGACGATCAGCCGCGGGGCAGGGCCGTTTGCCTTGGCGATCCGCAGGCGCAGATCCTGGTAGATCACCTGTTCGAGCCGGTTGTGGGGCTCGGCATAGGCGATCTCGATGCGGTCGCTCGTGATGCTGTTGGTGCCGTAAACCGGGGTCAGGCCGCTGCACCCGGCGAGCGCCAGCGGCGCCGCCAATGCTGCAAATATCCCCAGCGCCCGTGCTTTAGATGACCACATTCACGATCCTGTCGGGCACGATGATAATCTTTTTGGGCGCCGCGCCGTCCAGCATGCGGGCAATCACGTCGAGTGACAAGACCTCCTGCTCCACAAGCTCCTTGGCGGCGCCAACGGGCAGGGTCAGCTCGGCCCGGCGCTTGCCGTTGACCTGGATGGCAACGACGACGCTCGAATCGACCAGCAGCGCTTGGTCGACGAGCGGCCAGCCGGCATCGGCGACCATGCCGGGCTTGCCCAACGCCGCCCAGCAGGTCTCGCTCAGATGCGGCATCATCGGGGCGATCAACTGGACGAGCGCGTCGACGCCTTCGCGTAGCGCGTCGACGCCATTCGCGCCCGGCGCGGATTCAAGCGCAGCGGTGAATTTGCTCAAGCCGTTGGTCAGCTCATAGATCTGCGCCACGGCGCGGTTGAAGCGTAGGCCCTCGATATCGTCGCCGATGGTGTTCACGGCGCGATGGACCAGCTTGCGCGTCGCTTCGACGTCGGCTGCGGCGGTCATCCCAGCCGCCGGCATGGCGGCGATCTCGATTGATTCCTGCACCAGCTTCCAGATGCGTTGCTGGAAGCGCGAGGCCCCTTCGATGCCGGCCTCCGTCCATTGCACGTCGCGCTCGGGCGGCGAGTCGGACAGCATGAACCAGCGGGCCGTGTCGGCGCCGTAGGTGCTGACGATCTCGTCGGGATCGACGACGTTCTTTTTGGACTTGCTCATCTTTTCGATGGCGCCAATGTCGACGGGCGCGCCTGTGAGGGTGAGGCTGGCATGGCGGGTGTCGCCCATGCCCTCGAGCGTCACGTCGGCGGGGAGCACCCAGCCGCCGGCCTGGTCCCTATAGGTTTCGTGGACCACCATGCCCTGGGTAAACAGGCCTTTGAACGGCTCGTCCATGCCCAGATGGCCGGTCTTGTGCATCGCGCGGGCGAAGAAGCGGCTGTAGAGCAGATGCAATATAGCGTGTTCTACGCCGCCGATGTACTGGTCCACCGGCAGCCATAGATTGGCGATCGCCGGGATGGTCGGCTCGGCGGCGTGCGGTTCGGTGAAGCGTGCGAAATACCACGATGAGTCGACGAAGGTGTCCATCGTGTCGGTTTCGCGCCGCGCCGGTTCGCCGCAGATTGGGCAGGCGACGTGCTTCCAGGTCGGATGGTGATCGAGCGGGTTACCGGGACGGTCGAAAGCGACATCGTCAGGCAGCTTGACGGGAAGGTCTGAGGCGGGAACGGGCACCACCCCATGCGTCTCGCAATGGATCACCGGGATCGGGCAGCCCCAATAGCGCTGGCGTGAGATGCCCCAGTCCCGCAGCCGATAATTGGTCTCAACTATGCCCTGTGGTCGGTTGCCGATGTGGCGGGCGCTGAAATAGCGGGCAATCTCGCGCTTGGCGGCGTCGATCTGCAGGCCGTCGAGGAATTCGGAATGATAGATCGTGCCGGCCCCGACATAGGCGTCGTCAGCGATCTCGAAGATTTCGGGGTCGGTTTCGGGCGGCAGCACAACGGGGGTGACATCGAGGCCGTATTTGCGGGCGAAATCGAGATCGCGCTGGTCGTGCGCCGGGCAGCCGAAGATGGCGCCCGTGCCGTAGTCCATAAGGACGAAATTGGCGACATAGAGGGGCAGCGTCTCGCCCGGCTTAACCGGGTGTTTCACGCCAAGACCGGTGTCGACACCCATCTTTTCGGCCTTTTCCAGGGCCTCGGTCGCGGTGCCGTGACGATGGAACTCGGCGATCAGGGCGGCCAGCGCCGGGTCGTTCGCGGCCAGCTCACTTGCCAGCGGATGGTCGGGCGACAACGCAACGAAGCTCGCCCCGAAGATGGTATCGGGCCGGGTGGTGAACACCTCGATTGTCGCGGCTTTCGTCATCGGCGATTGTTCGAGTTCGAACAGCAGCCGCATGCCCTCGGACTTGCCGATCCAATTGCGCTGCATGGTGCGCACCTTGTCGGGCCAGTCGGTCAGCCCGTCGAGCGCTTCCAGCAAATCCTCGGAATAGTCCGAGATCTTGAGAAACCACTGCACCAGCTCGCGCTGCTCGACCAGGGCACCGGAGCGCCAGCCGCGGCCGTCGATGACCTGCTCATTGGCCAGCACGGTTTCGTCTTCGGGGTCCCAGTTGACCTTGGATTGCTTGCGGGTCACCAGTCCGGCGGCGAGAAAGTCGAGGAACAGCTTTTGCTGGCGCTGGTAATAGTCGACGTCGCAGGTGGCGAATTCGCGCGTCCAGTCGAAGCTCAGACCCATGGTCTTGAGCTGTTTGCGCATCGTGTCGATGTTCGCGTAGGTCCACATTTTGGGGTGGCTGCCGGTCTGCTTGGCGGCATTTTCCGCCGGCAGGCCGAACGCATCCCAACCCATCGGGTGCAACACGTTGAAGCCGCGCGCCCGCTTGTAACGGGCCAGCACGTCGCCCATCGCATAGTTCCGAACGTGGCCCATGTGGATGCGCCCCGACGGATAGGGGAACATCTCGAGCACGTAATAGCGCTCGCGCGGATCGTCATTGGCGACCACGAAGGATTTCTGTTCCTCCCAGGCTTTCTGCCAGCGCGGCTCCTCGACACGCGGGTTGTAGCGCTCGATGGTCTTCACTTCGGGTAGTCCTTAAACGCGGCAAATCGGTTGCTTTGCCGGGGATTTCTGAGGTAGCGGACCTTCACCAGAAAAGGCCAAACCGGTCAACACCAAGGCGATGGACCAAGGCGATGGACAGCGCGGCCGAACGGCTCGAAGCAATCCGCGCGCGCATCGAGCGCGCGCATCGCCGTTTTGGGCCTCCGCCCGAGACCGTGACACTCGTGGCCGTGTCGAAGACCTTTTCAGCCGATGAGATCGCGCCGTTTCTTCACGCCGGCCAGCGGGTGTTCGGCGAGAACCGGGTGCAGGAGGCGGAGGCCAAATGGCCCGGATTGCGGGGCTCGTATGACGGCATAGAATTGCATTTGATCGGTCCTCTGCAGTCCAACAAAGCGCGCGAAGCGGTGGCGCTGTTCGATGTCATCGAGACGGTCGATCGCGAAAAGATCGCGGTGGCGCTGAAGGCCGAGATGAACCGGCAGGGCCGTCGGCGACGCCTCCTGGTCCAGGTCAATATCGGCCTCGAGCCGCAAAAGGCCGGAGTTGCGCCCGACGAAGCGGTGTCGTTCGTGAAACGCTGCCGCGAAGTGCATGGTCTGGCGATCGACGGGCTGATGGCGATTCCACCCGAGGGCGTGCCGCCCGGGCCGTATTTCGCCATGCTGGCGGCGTTGGGGCGCGAGGCTGGCGTCGAAATCCTGTCGATGGGAATGAGCGCCGATTTCGAGACGGCGATCGGCATGGGGGCGACGCATGTCCGCGTCGGCAGCGCGCTGTTTGGCGGGCGCTCCTAGCCAGATCCGACGCTTGTTGAGGCTGATTTCGCGCGGCGTTTGTATTGCTGCCGCACCAGCGCCGCAAAAAACGAAACTTTTTCCTGTCAAATCACGTTGTTCCTCCCGTCACCAGATTGTGACTGGCTGGTGTTTTCCGCCCAGCCTACTCAAAAGTCTCAAGAGATAGAGGGTTCTCCATGATCCGCCGCCGAATTTTTCTGGTCGACGACGATGCGGATTTGCGGAAGACCCTTATGGATCAACTCATGCATTATCGCGAGTTTGAGCTGATCGAGGCCGGCACGGCCGGCGAAGCGCTGAGCAAGGTGCGCGACGCCCATGTCGATTTGATGATCCTCGATGTCGGCCTGCCCGACATGGATGGGCGCGAGGCGGTGAAAATCCTCCGCCGCGACGGCTTCAAGAGCCCAATCCTGCTGCTCACCGGCCATGATAGTGATTCCGACGAGATTCTGGGCCTGGAGTCCGGCGCTAACGACTACGTCACGAAGCCGTTCCGGTTCTCGGTGCTGCTCGCCCGCATCCGCGCCTCGTTGCGCCAGCACGACCAGAGTGAGGACGTGATCTTCACCATCGGACATTATAGCTTTCAGCCGGCGGCGAAGCTGCTCGAAGGGCCGGAGGGCGGCAAGGTCCGCCTCACCGACAAGGAAACCTCGATTCTCAAATATCTTTATCGCCAGGGGCCCAAAACCATCACGCGCGATGTACTGCTGAAAGAAGTATGGGGGTATAATAATCGCGTCACCACCCATACGCTCGAGACCCACATCTATCGCCTCCGCCAGAAAATCGAGCGGGATCCGTCCAATGCGCGGCTGCTGGTCACCGAGGAAGGTGGCTATCGCCTCGTCCCCTAGGCTTTGACCCCTGGTGGAACGGCCGTGGGCGCAAGTGTCTGTTGATCGCGCTGCCGAACTCTCGAAAATGGTGTCAACCTTTGCGGGAAACGCTCTAAGTTCGGCGCGAGGTTGCGC
>JBDTLB010000087.1:0-12982 GCA_039934955.1 Devosia sp. | reverse complement strand
GCAAGGATCAAAAGAGGCCCCGGCGGCGAACCGCCGAGGCCCGGGAAAGACTACTTCACGCCCCAGATCTTGAGATACTGGTTCTTGTAGTCGTTGCTCGGGATGAAGGTGTTCTGGTCGCCGCCCTCAGACGCAATATTGTCCTTGGTGACGAGGAACGGCGGCTGCACGAACCCGCTCGGAGCCTCGCCGTGGAAGGCACGATTGAGCTCGTCGATAGTTTGATAGGCTTGCAGTTCGATCGGCTCGGAGACGGTCACCGTCTGGTACTGATCGCCCTTGCGGATGCGATCATAGGCCGAACGGTTGCCGTCGGCGCCAACAAGCTTGACCTGAGACGGATCGATCCCCCCCTGGCGAAGCACCGGAACTGCGAAGTCCCAGTCGTTGTCGCCGACCGAAGTGGCATAGAGCGGCAGGCCGAAACGCTGCACCCAGCTCGTCGTGAGCTGAGCCTGGCGCTGAGCGGCCTCCGAGGCCGGCGAGTTGACGTACTCAAGCACTTTGCAGCCGCCGCACTTTTCAAGTTCGGCCTTAGTGGCCTGCGATTTTACTTCGGCAATGGCGTATTCATTGTGCGTCAAGACGACTACGTTAGCGGTGCCGTTCGAATCGGCGATTACCCATGCCGCTTCGGCCTTGCCTATCTCGATCGGATCTTCCTGGATATTGACGAACAGATTGATGTCCGGCTGCGGCCCGGGATAGCCCGAGGCATGGAGGCCGACGAACGCGATGCCTTGTGCAACACCGGCCTTCATCGGGTCTTGGAGGCTAGCCGCATCAGCGAACATCGCGATCCCATCGGGCTTGAGCGCGATGGCCTGGTTCATGCCGGCGAGCCACGAGGTCGGGCTGCCCTTGCCATCGATGATGGTGACGTCCCAGCCCACCGCCTCGCCGGCCTGCTTGATATAGACGCCGTAGAGATGGGAGATATCGTTCTGCTCGTCGCCGGACAGGAAGACGATCTTCTTGCCGGGCTCGGGCTTGGACGCAGTGGTCGGGCCCCCCCAGACAGTCTGCGGGCCAGCATACTTCAGCACCGCCGCTTTGGCATCGGCGATGACTTGAGCGTCGTCGGCACTAGCTACAGGCGCTCCCAGAGCTATGAACAGCAGCGCGCCGGTGGCGGCTGCCAGATGCGGTATCCTCACTTTGTTTCTCCTCTCAATGCCCCGCTGATTGAGGCGGCAGGGCTTCACCTTCTGTAGTCTGTCCTCCGCAACTCGTCCGTACGATCAGACGGGGCGGTAAAACGATGCTCTCGAAAGACGCTTTGGGCGCCGCGATCCGTCGCAGGAGGAGGCGTGCTGCCTCCTCGCCGATCCTTCGGGCGCCAATTTCAATGGTGCTGAGTGTCGGGCGGTAAAGCCCCGCTTCGGCGATGTTGTCGAAGCCGAGTACGGCGACGTCCTCGCCCGGAACGAGGCCACGATCCGCGAGCCCGAGCATGACGCCAAAGGCGCAAACGTCATTGTAGCAAAGGATGGCGGTCGGATCGGTTGGCTGACCTTCAAACAGCCGATCGACGGCTTGGGCCCCTTCCTCCCGCGTCGGCCGGCAATGGACGATCTGGCCAACGGGCAGGCCATGTCGCCTCAACGCATCGACATACCCGGCCAGACGATCTCGGCCAGGCGACATCTGCCGCTTCGCCCCGACATAAGCGATCTGCTTGTGGCCGAGTTTGATGAGATGCTCTGCCGCGAGCTTCATTCCCGTCGTGAAGTCGGTGCCCACATAGTCGCCCGGCCCGCCGTCAAGCCGGCGCAAAACCTCAACCACGGGAAGCCCAGCGCTGCGGATGCGGGAGGCCAGTTCGGGGTCGCTGCCTTCCGCCGGGCTGAGGAGTAGGCCATCGACCCGCTGTTCGCGCATCCTTGCAATGAACCGATCCTGGCGGACTGGCGATTCCGCAGTATTGGCAAGAAACGCAACCCAGCCAGCCTGGTCCAGCGCATCGTCGATGCCGGCTGTCATTTCGGCGTAGAACGGATTGGTTATTTCACAGACGACGAGGCCGATCGTCTTGGTTGAGCGTGTACGGAGGTTGGCTGCCGCCCGGTCGTATACGTAGCCCAGTTCCTCGATCGCTAGCCTGACCCGCTCGCGGGTTGACTTTGCTACCAACGGACTGTCGCGCAGCACGAGCGACACGGTTGCCCGTGAAACCCCCGCCGATAGCGCAATGTCCTTCACCGTCGTAGGCAAGTCTCACACCTAGGGTTTAGATCGATCTCATTAGATCGATCTAAACCCGTCGCGTGAGCGGGTCAAGCATCTCGTTCGTTCGTAAACGGTCGGCGTCGACCTCGGGTGATTACAGGCATTTCGCCGAGTATGACGGGACAGAACCTCTAAAGGGATGAAGTGATGGGCATCGGCTCGGGACTTAAGAAGCACAAGCTGCTTCTGACTCAGAAAACAATTGAGGGCCTGCGACCGGCGACGGAACCCTACCGGGTCGCAGATCAACGGTGCACAGGCCTCGCCGTTCGCGTCGCCACAAATGGCATCAAGACTTGGGATCTTGCCTTTCGAATAAGCTCAACCAAACTGACCAAGCGGCTGTCGCTGGGACGCGTCACCGACGTCAGCCTCGAGGCAGCACGGCGCCGGGCCAATGAACTGACCGCGGCTGGCCGAGCAGGTAGGGATCTCGTTGAGGACGAGAACCGGATATGGTCTTTGATCCGTGTGTCGGCGCTGCGAAGCCGCAGAACCTGCTCGAACCGCGGCGCGATGAATTGGGTATTCCGTCCAAGGACCTGTTGGCGGAAGCTTCGGGCCTCGCCCAGGAAATCGAGCCGATCGATCTGCGGCGGCGGTAGCCTGGACGGCGTTGAACTGGCGAACCGGATGCCAGCCCATGCCGCTGCCCGCTGCCACACGATCTCGGTGCCGAGCCCGAAACGATGCGCGCAATAATCCAGCGGATCGACGCCGAGCCGCGCCGCCTCAGCAAGATGTGGATGGGCAAGTTCATCCGTTTCGCAATTGTCGCGGAGCACGGATCGAAACAAATCGATGGCCTCGACTGTTACCTTCACCGGACACGAGCCCCCACCCGCAGTGTCCGAACAACACCTTAAGTATAGATCCGTATGATGCTATCGGTCTGAGATGAAAGGCAAGAGGCCGCGCGCGCCTCGCCAAGTCCGGCAAATCGCGGCATAAGGCGGGCACACCGCTTGCGGACGGATAGATGCGCGCCCTCATCGCCCTGATATTGCTGTGCTTCGCCGGTGCCGCCTCGGCCCAGACGTTGCCCTATCACGCCGATCCGAGCGCCCGGGACCTCGTGCCCAACCTCATTGCCGTGCCCAACATCCGGTTTTTGACCACCGCCGACTTCCCGCCATTCAACTATCGCGACAAGACTGGCGAACTGATCGGCTTCAATGTCGATCTGGCGCGGGCCATCTGCGCCGATCTGACCATCACCTGCACCATCCAGGCGTGGCCTTGGGAACAGGCCGGTAAGGCGCTCGAAGACGGGCAGGGCGACGCGTTGATCGCCGGTCTCGCAATGACAAAGGACAATGGCGCGCTGTTCGATTTCTCCGACATCTATTTGATGCTGCCAGGACGCTTTGTCGTGCTGAAGGACGCCGCCGCTGCATTCAAGCCGGCGGCTCTTGCGGGCAAGACCGTGTCGGTCCGCAAGGGCTCGTCACACGAGGAATTCGTGAAGCGCTATCTGCCCGATGCCAAGCTCGTCGAATTCGACACCGAGACGGCCGCGCTTGAGGCCGTGCGCGACAAGCGGGCCGACGCTTATTTCGGCGATGCGATGCGCGCGAGCTTCTGGTTCAACGACAATGCCGATTGCTGCGCCTTCGCCGGCGCACCGTATTTCCGGCCCGATCTGTTCGGCGATGGCCTGTCGATCGCGCTCCCTGCCGGCCACGACGCCGTGCGCCAAGCCATCGACTACAGCCTCGTGCGGCTCAAGAAGGCCGGCACGCTCGACGAGTTGTATCTGCGCTGGTTCCCGGTCGGGTTCTACTGAGCCCCTCGGCGCAAAGACTAAGCCTTCCGCAATCTTGCCCGCGCTGACGCCTCGATCGCCGCCGCAACGAGCCCATCGAGGTCCAGTCCGTCACGGATCATCTCCAGCAGCCGCAATTCTTCCTGCGCCAACCGCAGATCGACCGACGCCACTTCGACCGCCAGTGCATAGGCCGTATCGTGCAGCCGCGCCGGCACGGCGCCGAGGATCATGCCGAGCACCTTGTCGAGGCTTGAGCTGTCCTTGATCAGGTCGATCGCCTCGGCGGCGACCTGGCCGAGACTGTCGCGGTTGAACCCCTCGAACACCGGCAGGCGGCCGACCAGGCTACCGATCACCTCGAGTTCGCGGTCGCTCACCTGGGAGTCCGAGGTCGCGGCAACCACCATCAGATAGATCAGCGCGTCTTGGGTGGAGAGGGTCATCGGCGGTCTCGTTCTGCGGAAAAAGCCCCGCATACCTAGGGAGCGTCGCCTGCCTTGTCCAGCGCCGCAACCATTGACTTTGAAGCGCCAGATGCGGCAACACCCGTTCTCTCAGTGAAAAGGCCCGTCTCCCGTGTCCACCGCCCCCGTTCCCACCCTCGATCCCTCCTTCTTCGACGCGGCCAAGACGGCGAAAGCCTGGCCCTTCGAGGAAGCGCGCAAACTCGTTGCGCGGCTGCAGAAGACGGGGAAGAAAGAGGCGCTGTTCGAGACCGGCTATGGTCCGTCGGGTCTGCCGCATATCGGCACGTTCGGCGAAGTGGCGCGCACCACCATGGTCCGCACTGCCTTCCGGCTGCTGACCCGCGACGAAATCCCGACCCGGCTGCTGTGCTTCTCCGATGACATGGACGGGATGCGCAAGATCCCCGAGAACGTGCCCGACCGGTCGTTCCTCGAGCCGCATCTGCACAAGCCGCTGACCAGCGTCCCCGATCCGTTCGGTGGTGACTATCCGAGCTTTGGCGATCACAACAACGCCATGCTGCGGCGCTTCCTCGATACCTTCGGGTTCAACTACGAATTCGCCAGCGCCACGCAATACTACAAGTCGGGGCGCTTCGACGCCGCGCTGATAAAGGCGGCCGAGAAGTACGACGACATCATGAAGGTGATGATCCCGACGCTCGGGCCAGAGCGTCAGGCGACCTATTCACCGTTCCTGCCGATCTCGCCGCTGTCTGGAAGAGTGCTCTACGTGCCGATGAAGGCCGTCGACGCCAAGGCCGGCACGATCACCTTCGCCGACGAAGATGGCACCGAAACCACGCTGCCCGTCACCGGCGGCCATGTGAAGCTGCAGTGGAAGCCCGATTTCGGCATGCGCTGGTACGCGCTCGGCGTCGATTTCGAGATGTTCGGTAAGGACCACCAGACCAACGCGCCGATCTACGATCGCATCTGCGAAATCCTCGGCGGTCGCGCCCCCGAGCACTATGTCTATGAGCTGTTCCTCGACGACATCGGCCAGAAGATTTCGAAGTCCAAAGGCAATGGCCTGACCATCGATGAGTGGCTGACCTATGCGTCGCCCGAGAGCCTCGCGCTCTACATGTTCCAGAAGCCGCGCGTTGCGAAGCGACTGTACTTCGACGTCATCCCGCGCGCCGTCGACGAGTACTATCAGTATGTCGCCGGCTACAGCGGACAGGACGCCGCGGCGGCGCTCGAGAACCCCGCGTTCCATATCCACGCTGGCAAGGTGCCTGTGCTCGATATGCCGGTGAATTTCGGCCTGTTGCTCAACCTCGCATCGGCGGCGAACGCGCACGACGTGTCGGTGATGTGGGGCTATCTCACGCGCCGCCTGCCGGGCGTGACGGCGGTGACGAACCCTGAACTCGACCGGCTCGCGGCTTATGCCGTGCGCTATTTCCAGGACGAGGTGTTGCCGACCAAGACCTTCCGCGCCCCGACCGACAAGGAACGCGCCGCCCTGCAGGATCTCGCCGATCAACTGGCCGGCAAGGACTCCCTCGAAGCCAAGGAGTTGCAGGACCTCGTCTACGCGGTCGGCAACACGCATCAGTTCGAGCCGCTGCGCGACTGGTTTGGCGCGATCTATCAGGTGCTGCTCGGCGCCGATCAGGGCCCGCGCTTCGGCTCGTTCGTCGCGCTTTATGGCGTCGAAGAAACGCGCAAGCTGATCGCTGACGCGCTGGCCGGCAAGCTGGTGAAGGCGGTCTAGCTGTCCCTAACGCGGATAGATCTTCAGGCCCTCGGCCACTGAATTGGCGACGTGCTCGCGGGTGATGACACCAGCCACGTCGCTGGCGCGCGGCACGCCGTGTCCGGTGACCACTACCGCCATCAGCGCGTCCTTGCGCCACATCCGCGCGATGATGTCTGAGGCGACGAGGTCCTCGCCGACGATGGTGAAGTCGCGGCTCGCGACATCGCCCAGCGTGACGCCGGTCTGTGTGCTCTGCAATCCGCGACGGAGCCCGGTATTGACGCGGATGACACCGACGATCTGGTCGCCCTTCACCACCACGACGTGGCGCAGACGGCCTTCGGCTTCGTGCTCCCGCAGGAAGTCGTCGAAGCTCGCCTCTGCCGGCAGGACCAAAACATCCTTGTCCATGACCTCGCGGGCGTGGCGCACCAGGAACATATTCGAATGCAGCGCCTTCGGGATGGCGCGTCCGCGGCGCACCAGCTTGAGCGTATAGATGTTTTCGAACGACAGCAGCCGGCGCACGCCGACGCTGGTCGCCACTGCAACGATCATCGGCATGACGATGTCGTAGTCGCGCGTCATCTCGAACGTCATGGTGACGGCAGTCATCACCGCGCCGGTGCCGCCGCCCACCATCGCCCCCATCCCGACCATCGCGAAGGCGGGAATGCTGAGCGGCAGCGGCATGCCGAGCATTTGGAGCAGCGCCGCGAAGCCGCCGCCCAGTGTCGCGCCCATGAACAGCGACGGCGAGAAGATGCCGCCCGAGGAGCCGGCACCCAGACTCGTCGATGTGGCAATCGCCTTGAGCGCGAACAGCCCGAACAGCAGCCAGACCTCCGACATGTGGCTGGTCAGGATGCTCTCGATGGTCGCGTAGCCGACGCCGTCGACATAATATTGGCCCAGCGTCACGAACAGCACATACATGGTGATGCCGAGGATCAGCATGCCGATGATGTGGCGCGTATAGCGGCCCGGGATCTTCTCGAACCAGTCCTCGATCAGATGCAGGCCGCGGATGAACCCAGCCGCTGCGACGCCGGTGACAGCACCGAGCGCGGCGTAGAGGATGAGCAGGATGATGGCGTTGGCATCGATGCTCAGCGCCTGGATCGGCGGCACGACAAAGGCCGGCGACGAACCGAGGAACCAGCGGCCGACGAAAGTCGCCGCGCCGGTGGCGATGGCGACGGGCAGGAAGGTCGAGACGCTCACTTCCGGCAGCATCAGCTCGATGGCAAACATTACGCCGCCGATCGGAGTGTTGAATGTCGCCGCGATACCGGCACCTGCACCGGCCGCGACCAGCGCGATCCGTTGGCCGACCGGCATCCTGATGATCTGGCCAAGGGTCGAGCCGAGCGCTGAGCCGATCTGGATAATCGGGCCTTCACGCCCGACCGACGCGCCGCTGCCGATGGCAAAAGCCGACGCGAGGGACTTTACCAGCGCCACGATCGGCCGGATCTTGCCTTCCTTGTAATAAATCGCGTCCATCACCTCGGGCACGCCGTGGCCCTTGGCCTCCGGCGCGAAATTGCTGACCAGCCAGGTCACGATGATGCCGCCGATCACCGGCGCTAGGATGATGAACGGCCCCCAGCGGCTGGGCGCCGTGAACGCATTGGCGTTGTACGCAAAATCGAAGCTACCGTTGAAGAACAGATTGTGGATCAGGCCGATCAGATCGCGGAAGAGCACCGCGCCGAATCCGGTGAAAATTCCGAGGCCAAGCGCCAGCAGGCTGAGCACAAGCAGGCTGTAGGCTTTTGGGTCCTGGGTGTCGGAAATGCTATCCGTTATCTTCGATCGCCCTGCGGTGGGAGTGGCAGCAGCATCGCTCACAACCCGCCTCCCATCGGTTCATCCAGCGTGCCGCGGATAGGCGAGGGACTATGCCGACGCGCGGTCGGGACGACTTCGATCGAATTCATGTGGGCATACATTGGCTAGGCGGGGGAGGCCTCCGCATGCGCCTCATGGTGGCAAAGGTCAAGGCGCCAGCCTCGTTCTCGGCTGTCGCGGCCGAACGCGCAGGCTCACCGCCGCCTAGGGGCAGGGTGCCTTTGGCGCGTGCCCTTAAATTGCGGTAATCAGAGTCACGGTTGCGTGCTGCCGGCAACCTCGCGGCGCGAGTCTCGTTTTGGCTGCCGAGGGCAATAAAAAGGAACGCATTATGATCAAGGTAATCTCGGCGCTGGCCGTTGCAGCGATGATCGGTGGGGCAATGCCGGCATTCGCGCAGGAAACCATCGGGTCCAACGGCCATGAAGTCGATGGCCACGGCGGCGGCGGCAGCCAGGCCAACCGCCTGCATCCGGATGGCCCGGGCGGCGGCGCGTTCGTCACCCGTTCATCGGATGGGACGTGCTACCTCCACAGCGGCAACAATGTGATCATCGTCCGTTGCCCGCCGATGCATAACTGAGGCCCCGCTTCATCTGAAGCGCCCGGATTGCGCCCATCGTTCGCGCGGTGGGCGCTTCGCTTTCATTGGCTGGCCCAGATGATACGGGCGATCCACTCCATATCTTTCATGTCGATGAGGCGTGGTTTGTGCGCCGGGTTGAGTGAATGCAGCTCGACCACATTGGCGGTCTGCCGGGCGAGGATCTTGGCCATCACCTCGCCATTCTTGGTCTTGACCACCACGCGGTCGCCGCGCCGCACCTGCTCGGTCGGCGAGACCACGATGCGGTCGCCGTCGCGATACAGCGGCAACATGGAATCGCCGGTCACTTCGAGCGCGTAGATGCCGTTCTCGCCCGGACCGGGAAGGCGCACTTCGTCCCAGCCTTCGCCCGCCGGAAATCCCGCCGGATCGAAGAACCCGCCGGCGCCGGCCTGCGCCAGACCGAGCAGCGGGAAGCGCGCGCCCAAATCGTCTGGTCCGCTTTGCAGATACGCCCCACCGGCGGAGAGGAAGGCATCGAAGTTCTCGCCTGTGGCGTCCAGCAGCTTTGAAATGCTTTCGGTCGACGGCCAGCGCTCGCGCCCGTCGCGGCTCACCCGCTTGGAGCGATTGAAGGCGGTGGCATCGAGCCCGGCCAGCTTCGCAAGGCCCGACGCCGTGAAGCCGTGTCGCTTCGCCAGCGAGTCGATGGCGTCCCAAATGGCGCTGTGCGACAGCATTTCTTGCACCGTTTGAGGAAAATTGTCCTCAGAAGGAGACAGTAGTCCTATGTATTATCCCGTGCCCGCCGGGCTGTAAAGGCCCGCAGTCTGCCTTGTGATCGGGCGGGGCGTTCACTAGGGTCCGGCGCGATTTGGAGGCCTCGATGACCACGCCGATGCGCAATCCGGAGTTCGTCTACAAGATCACGAGCCGCGCGGTTTTCGATGCGGCCCGCGCCGCGGACGAGTTTCCGCGCATGCCGATCGATCTCGACGACGGCTATGTGCATTTCTCGACCGCGGCCCAGTTGGCCGAAACGCTGCGGCTGTATTTTGCCGGACAAGGCGATCTCGCGGTGTTCGCAATATCGACCTGCACTCTTGGCGCGGCCCTGCGCTGGGAACCGTCGCGCGGCGGCCAGCTCTTTCCGCACGCCTATGGCGACGTCCCCGTCGCCGCGGTCGGCCAGACCGCCTCGGTCTCGGTGGCGACCGATGGATCGGTCACCCTGCCGGATTTCGTGCGATGATCTTCTCGGCGCTGTCGCCGCTGCTGCGCGTCCCGATGCTGGCCTCGCTGACCCGCGACAGCCTGCTGCGGATGGACCCCGAGATCGCGCACGGCGCGACCATCAATGCGCTGCGCCTCGGCCTCGCGCCGGAGCAGGATTATGCCGATCCGCCGGAGCTGAAGACCAGTCTCGCCGGGCTCGACCTCAAGAGTCCGGTCGGCATGGCCGCTGGTTTCGACAAGAATGGCGAGGTGCCCAAGCCGCTCGCCCGGATGGGGTTCGGCATGGTCGAGATCGGCACCGTCACGCCCCGCCCGCAGGACGGCAACCCCAAGCCGCGGCTGTTCCGCGTCGCCGACGCCGAGGGCGTCATCAACCGCATGGGCTTCAACAATGATGGCCACGACGAGGTGTTCCGCCGGCTGAGCGGTCTGCGCGTCCCCGCTGCGCTCGGCGTCAACATCGGCGCCAACAAGGACAGCGACGATTTTGTCGCCGACTACACCAAGGGCGTCGCCCGCTTCGCCCGCATCGCCGACTATTTGACCGTCAACATCTCGTCGCCCAACACCCTCGGTCTTCGCGATCTGCAACAGGAGGACGCCTTGTCCCGCCTGCTCCAAGCGGTGCTGACCGTACGTTCGAAAGCGCCGGTGCGCGTGCCGGTGTTCCTCAAGATCGCGCCCGATCTCGACGAGGCCGCGCTGGACGCCATCGCCAAGGTGATCGCCACCACCGATCTGGATGGGCTCATCGTCTCCAACACCACCATCAGCCGCGACGCTGTCGCCGGCATGGAGCACGCCGGCGAAAAAGGCGGTCTCAGCGGCAAACCGCTGTTCGATCTGTCGACGCAGCGGCTGGCGCAGATGCGGCAGCGCACTACACTCCCCATCATCGGTGTCGGCGGCATTCACTCGCCGCAATCGGCGCTGCAGAAATTCGAGGCCGGCGCCAACGCCATCCAGCTTTACTCGGCGCTGGTGTTCGGCGGCCTCGATCTGCTCGACCGCATCAAGCGCGGTCTCACCGCCGCCGTCCGCGCCGAAGGCAAGCACAACGTTAGCGAGCTTGTCGGCCGCAAGACCGACGAGTGGGCGCGCGGCTCAGGCAAATAGACTGGCGCGCCGCCGTTCCAGGAACCACCAGTAAAACCCGCCGCGCGCCACGAACCACAAATGCAGCGACAGCCACAGCCCGAAATTGCCGAACGGGATTTTGAGCACCAGTGCCGCGACCAAGAATACCCCAAGCGACGCCAGCATGCCGTTACGCATCACGGCGTTCTGCGTCAGCCCGATCAGGATACCGTCATAGACGAAGGCCGGCATGAAGGTCAGCGTCGCGAGCGCCGCGATCCAGAGATAATTGTGCGCCTCCTGCCGGACCGCCTCGTTGGTGGTCATCAGCCCGATCACTGCATCGCCGCCGAAATACCACAGCAGCCCAAGCCCGAGCGAAATCGCAAAGCCCCAGCGGAAGGACAGCGCATAGGCCCGATCGAAAAGCTGGCCGCCAATTGGCGCCCAGCGCCTTGCCGCTCAACTGCTCCGCCGCCTGCGCGACGCCGTCGAGGAAATAGGCGACGATCATCAGCTGGTTGAGCAGCACCGCATTGGCCGACAGCGCGATCTCACCCATGCGCGAACCTTGCGCGGCGAACCACGCATAGGCGCTCATTAGCGCCGCCGAGCGGATCATCAAATCGCGGTTGAGCCCCACCAGGCGCCGCAGCGCCTTGATCTCGCGCAGTTCCCCTGGCTGGATCAGCCCGAGCAGTTTGCGCATGCCGCCGAAGTGCCGGACGAACAGCACCAGCCCGGCCAGCGTCGCGATCAACTCGCCGAGCAGTGTGCCGAAACCGGCACCGGCGACGCCCCAGCGGAAACCGTAAACGAACAGCACGCACGAGACGATGTTGACGCCATGTAGTACGATCTGCAGCGCCATGCCGGTGGTAGCTGCAGCCCGGCCATAGAACCAGCCCAACATCACATAGTTGATGAGAACGAGCGGCGCGCCCCAGATGCGGATGAAGAAATAGGTGGCGAGCGCCTCGCGGATGCCGCCCTTGGCGGCCAGCAGCGTCTCTGCCACCCAGAACAGCGGCACGCTGAGCACGATCATCGCCGCCCCAATGATCACCGCCAGAACGATTGCCCGCGACGCATGCAGCAGCCCGTCGCGTGGATCGCGTGCGCCCACCGCCTGCGCAGTAAGGCCAGCGGTGCCCATGCGCAGGAAATACGCGAGCGAGAACAGGAAATCGAACACCAGCGCGCCAAGCACCAGCCCGCCGAGCAAATTCACATCGCCCAGCCGGCCGATCACCGTGATGTCGGTGAGGCCGACCAGTGGCTCGGTGATGAAGGCGAGCGACGCCGGCAGCGCGATGCGCCACACGTCGCGGCTTGTTACCGTGAAAGGATAGATCGGGCGGTCGGTCATCAGGCCTCGGAGATCAGCGTGATGGCGATATCGGCTTTCGGTTTCGAGCCCATGACCACGTCGTAATTCGGCAAATCGACCCGCTCGATATGGGCGCGGTTGCGCTCCTCGCCGAACAGACCTTCCTCAGCATGCCGCTTCATCAGCCGCGCCCGCACCATCTCGCGCGGCACTTCGATAAACACCGCACGATCAAGCAGCGGCCGCACCCGTCGCCACGGCGCCATCGACAGCAACAGATAATTGCCTTCGACGACCAGCAACCGTGTGGTTGCCGGAACGCTGAACGCATCGTCCACCACGTCCTCGATCTTGCGTGAATAGCCCGGCCCGCTCATCGGCCCGGTCGCGGCCTTTAGCGCGCCGAGGAAATCGGCGAATGCCGCGCCTTCAAACGTATGCGGCATGCCCTTGTCGGCGGCGGTTCCCAACGCCTCAAGCTTGGCGTGCTTCATGTGGAAGCCATCCATCGGTACATAGGCGGCGACCGGTCCAAGCGCCGCGACCAGCTTGGTCGCCAGCGTCGACTTGCCGGTGCCCGGCCCGCCCGCCAGCGCCAGCACATGCCGGCCGGGGCGGGCGAGAAGCGTCGCCACCTCGCGCTCGAGGAAGGCGAGAGCGTCGTCGGGGGTAAGAGTAAGATGTTGCGGTTCTGCGACCATGCCGACCCTTATCAACCGGGTCGTTCCCGCGAAAGCGAGAACCTCCGTTCACGGTTCGCCAAATG
>JBDTLB010000086.1:0-39520 GCA_039934955.1 Devosia sp. | reverse complement strand
CTCGACGTGCTGGATGGACTCAAAGAGATCAAAGTTTGTGTCGGCTATGAGCTGGACGGACAAAGAATTGACTATTTGCCAGCCTCTATGAGGGCTCAGGCGGCAGTGAAGCCGATTTATGAGTCACTCGAGGGGTGGTCGGAAACAACAGCAGGGGCGCGAAGCTGGTCGGAATTGCCAGCCCAGGCCGTCAAGTACGTGCGGTATATCGAAGAGCTCATCGGTGCGCCGGTGGCGATGCTCAGCACCAGCCCCGAGCGGCTGGATACCATTCTCGTGCAAGACCCGTTCCAAGACTGAGGTTTTTTGGCTACAACTCCCGCGCAAGTTGAGCGAATGTAGCGAATGGCCGATTATAAAGAGCTTTTGCGCAGGGCAGTCGAAGCCCTGCCCGAAAACAACGGGGCTGCACGGCGTGCTGTCTATGAGAAGGCACGAGCGGCACTTGTTGGGCAGCTGAGGGCCATTAATCCTCCGTTGCCGGCTCGCGACATCACCACGCATCGCCTGCAACTTGAGGACTGCATCCGGCAGGTCGAGCAGGAGGCGAGCGAGGCCAATATCGCCGGAATGGGTGCTGAGCCGCCCGCCCCGCCAAATCTTCCACCGGTATTTGCATCCGAAGCGAGGGCCAAACCGGCACCGAAGCCCGCGCCCGAACAGCTCAGGGCAAAGGTTGAGCCAGCCAAGCCGCAAGCCCGGGCCGAAGCGCCGCGCGCCAGGCCCTCCAATTCAATCGAAGACATCATCGCCGCTGCCGAGCGTGACCGCACGCCCGCACCGCCGCAGATGCCTCCGAAGGGCCCCGAGATCAAATCGCGGCCGCCCAAATCGCAGCCGGTGCTGGTCGCCAAATCGGAACCGCCGGCGCGGGAGCAGATCAAGCCTGAACCGAAGCGCGCCGCCGCCAGCGACGGCAAGCCGGATGCCCGGCCACTCCCCTCGATCGTGGCGCGCGCCGAAGCCGCCAAGGGTCGACCGGTGGCGCCAAGCTTCGGAATGTCGTCGGAGGGCCAGCGCCGTCCATCGACCATCGATCCGCGCCGCGACACCCGCAACGGGATCGCGGCGACCGCGCGGCAGGTGGAGCCGCTGCAGTTTGACGTGCCCGATGACTTTTCCGCCATGGCAGCGGTCCGCGAAGTCGAGGTCGAGCATCAGCCGGCAGATCCGCAGGGCACGATCGATCGCGCAATTGCGACGCTCGACCGCGAAGCCCGCGGCGACGCGCGCGCGCAATACGCCGATACCGAAGTTGAGTTCGAAGACGATTCGCCGCCCAAGAAGAACGGCTTCTTCAACGGGCGCTCGGCCGACATGCCGTCGATGCGCGGTGAGCAACGCGACATCAAGGTGCCGCGACCGGCCAAGGAATTTGCGACGCCACGACGCGCCAATAGCAGCGGCTTCCAGGGCAATGGCGTGCCGCGGGCGCAGGCTGAACGCGGCGGCCTCGGTGCGGTAACGATCTTCCTCATCATCTTCGCGGCGCTGCTGGTCGGCGCTGGCGGCGCGGGCTTCTGGGCCTGGCAAGAAGGCTACATCAATCTCGATGCGATGTTCGGCAAAGGCGCACCGGTGGTGGTGACGGCCGCGACCGACCAGCCGGTCGTGACGCCGGACTCGACTGGTCCGGGCAACACCGAGACACCGGTTGCCGGCGCAGAGCCCTCGACTCAACTCAAGGCCGACCAGCGGCTGGCCGCGGTTGCCCCGGCGCCCGATGCAGTGTCGGTGGCGCCGCTGGCGCTGCAGTCGCCGGCCGGCGGTGACGGCAAGACTGAGGAACGCCTCGGTTCCGATGCCGCTGCTGCACCACAGACTGCCCAGGATGCGACGCTGGCGGCGATCGATCCGGCAAGTGTCGCGGGCAGTCAGTCGCTATTGCTCGAGGCCTCCGATAACGGGACCACCGGTGCAGTGCCGTTCTCGGGCACCGTCGATTGGAGCAAGGGTGTCGACGAGAATGGCCAGCCGACGCTAGTGGGCAAAGCCAACATTCCGGCGCGAAACTTGTCGGTCGATGTGCTGATCCGCAAGAACTCGGATCCGAGCCTACCGGCCAGCCATCTGATGGAAATCAACTTCACCGTCTCCGACAGTTTTATAGGAGGTTCGATCGCCGGGCTGCCGGGTGTCCTGCTGAAGGATGAAGAACTGATCCAGGGCACGCCGCTGGTTGGTGCCTCGGCCCGCGTCGTCGGCAATTCATTCCTGTTCGCCCTGAGCGCGGCGCAGGAAGATTCGGCAGCCAATGTTGGACTGCTGACCTCACGCAAGTGGATGGATCTGGCGCTGATTTATGCGTCCGGCAAACGGGCAATCATCACGCTCGAAAAGGACGACAAGGCGCAGAAATTGTTCACCGACGTGTTCGCCGCCTGGGGAAAGCCCAAGACGGGCTAGGATTTGGCGGCGTGTAGAGCGCCGTTCTCCAAGAGATAGACGCGGTCGGCGATAGCCGAGATGTCGTCAACATGATGGGTCACCAGCACGGTGGCCCATTGGTGTTTGCGGGTGAGCGAGCGGACCAGCGTCCGGGCCGCGGCGCGGGTCTCGTCATCGAGCGCAGAGAATGGCTCATCGAGGAGCAGCACCGGCTTGTCGCGGAGCAGCGTGCGGGCGAGCGCGACGCGTTGCTTTTGGCCGCCCGACAGGGTCGCGGCGCGTTGCGTGCCGATGTCCGGCAGACCGACCTCGGCGAGGGCGGCGGCGATCCGTGTAGGGTCCGGCCGGGGAAGCCCCAAAGCAACGTTGCGGGCGGCGCTCAGATGTTCGAACAGGGTCTCGGCTTGGAACAGGATCGAGACAGGGCGCTGCTCCGGCGGCAGCGCGGTAATGTCGGTGCTGTCGACGCGGATGGTCCCCGATGCCGGCGTCAGGAAGCCGGCGACGAGATCGAGCAGGGTGGATTTTCCGGACCCGCTCTGGCCGCGGATTGCGGTGATCTCGCCGGCCGGCGCGTCCAGGGTGAAGCGATAGGCCGGCGATGCGGCGGTGTAGGCGAAGGTTACCTCGTCAAGCGTCAGCACGGCCGAGCCTCTCGAACAATTTGGGCAGCGCCACGAAGGCCGCGATGGTGAGCACCAGCATCAAGGCGGCGATCGTCGCGGCGTCGTGCGTGCGGTAGGCGCCGAGCGAGCGGACCAGCAGCAGCGGCAGGGTGGCGAAGTCCTGTGTGCCGAACAGCGCGATCACGCCGAGGTCGCCGAGCGAGAAGCAGAAACTCAGTGCCAGCACGAGGCCGACGTCACGGGCGATCAGCGGCCATTCGATCTCACGGAACTGCCGTACGCCACCTAGTCCGAGCGCCCGGATGAGCCGGCCGCGCGAGCGGGCGATCGCTTCGAAGGGCGGCGCCAGCGTCGCCATTGCGAAGGGCAGCGAGAGCAGCGCGTTGGCGACGACCACGACGAACGGCGCGGCCGTTTCGGGCAGGAGGCCGAGTGCACGAACCAGCAGGAACGCGCCAAGCGACAGCGCGACCGCTGGGACAGCGAGGTAGGCATAGGCCGGTGCACCTAGGACGATGCGCGAGAGGCGCGAGGATGACGCGGCGCGGGCGGAGGCGATCACCAGGGCGAGCAGCAGAGCGAGGAGGGCGGAGGCGATGCCGATCCACAGGCTAGTTGCGAGTGAGGCCCAGAAGGCGCGTTGAACGAGGACATCCCCGAGCCCGGCGATGCCGTCGGCGAGGACGGCGAGCAGCGGCGTTGCAAAGCCAAGGAGCGCAAGCGCGAGAACGAGCCATTGTAGCCAGCGTGCCATCGCGGCATCGCGCCAGCGCGGCTCGCCCGACCGGTCGAGGCTGGTCGAGAGCGGCGCGAGGGCCGAACTCAACACGATGATAACGGCGCAGATGGCGATTTGAACCAGTGCCAGCTGGACGGCCGCGCTGAGGTCGAAATCGAGCCGCACGGCGGAGTAGATGGCGACCTCGATGGTCTGCACCGCGGGGCCGCCGCCGAGCAGCAGCACGATCGGGAAGCTGGTGAAGGCGAGCAGGAAGATGATGGCGGCGAGGCCGGGCAGGGTGCTGCGCAGGGCTGGCCAGTCGATAACGGCGAAACGAGTCCAGGGGTCCAGCGCGAGGCTCTGGCCGGTCTTCAGCCGGCCGTCCGGAATGCCGTCGAGGCGGGCGAGCAGAATGCGGGCGGCGAAGGCGCCGTCGAAGATCAGATGTGCAGCGACGACGCCACCGAGACCGAAGACCGGGATATCGAGAAATCCGAACCAGCCGCTGCGCCCCCAGACTGACAGCAGACCGAACGCGACGACGAGTCCGGGCGTGACGATGGCTGAGGCGAAGAGCCCGATGATCAGATCCCGGCCCGGAAAGCGCAGGCGGTTCAGCGCCCAGGCGAGTGCCATACCGACGACAAGTGACAGTGCTGTCGAGAGGACCGCCTGCAGCGTAGTGATGTAGATGAGGTAGCCGAGGTCAACATGAGACGTGCTGGGCTGCTGCGTCGCTGCGGCGCGCAGGATTGACCAGAACAGCGTTATGATCAATGCCGCAATGGCCAGCGCGATGACCGCTCCGCCGATGACGCGGAGCGGCCGGCGTGGGATCGTGAGGTTAGCGGAGCGCGGCAAGGGCTTCGTCGATCCAGGCCGATTTGTTGGCCGTGATCGCTGCCTCGTCGAGGATCAGCACCTTGGCGGGCGCTGGCGGAAAGCCGTCGGGGACGGTGCCAGAGACTGGATACATCCAGTTGGTCTCGGGGATCACTGCCTGCGCGTCGGGGGTTGCCAGCCAGCCGAGGAATTTCTGCGCCAGCGCCTGGTTCGGCGACGATTTCAAAATGCCGGCGGTCTCGATCTGCGGGTAGAAGCCTTCGCTGAAATCGGCAAAGCCGTAGTTCGGGTTCTTCTCGGCGATGGCGTGATAGGTCGGTGACGTGGTGTAGCTCAGCGCCATGTCGGCATCCCCCTTGAGGAACAGGCCGTAACCGTCCGACCAGCTGCGTGCCATGGTGAGGATGTGTGGCTTGAGGCCAGCCCAGATCTCAGGGGCCTTGTCGCCATAGGCGGCCTTGATCCAAAGCAGCAGGCCGAGGCCCGGAGTGTCGGAACGCGGGTCTTCGATCACCACTTTGAAATTCGCGGGCGCCTTGATGAGTGCGTCGAACGAGGTCGGCGGATTGGGCGTCTTGGTCTTGTCGTAGACGAAGGCGAAATAGCCGAAATCGACCGGGGTGAAATCCGGATCGGTCCAGGCGCTGGGCAGGCTCAGCGTGTCGAAAGTGAGGCCGTGCGGTGCGAACAGCCCTGTCGCGCGGGCTTCGCCGCTGAGCGAGGTATCGAGGCCGAGAACGATGTCGGCCTTGGTCGAGGCGCCCTCAAGCTGGACACGCCGAAGCGCCCCGATGGAACTGTCGGTGGCGACGAACTGCAATGTGCAGTCGCAAATTTTCTCGAAGCCAAACTTGAGGCCGGGGCCGGGGCCGTAATCGGCTGCGAAAGCGTCATAGGTGTAGATTGTGAGTGCGTCGGCCGCAAAAGCGGGCGCCGGGGGGCTGGTGAGCCCCATACCGAGCGCGACCGCAAGTGCGAGCAAGGTCGAACGGACCATGGTCGTTTCCTTTCTTGCGGTCATGTGGTTGGACAAAAGATCAATGGTGCGGGCGGCCCTCGAAGCTGTCGCGTTTGTCGAACCGCAAGAACCGGAAACCGACTTTTGCGGCTCGCGCGACGAGTCACCCTTGCCATCTCGAACTTCCTCCGCCAGCATGACCTGGTTCAGGTTCAATGGGTTTTTCTCAGTTCCGGTTGCCCGGAACACCCCAGCGAGACATCCGAGACTTAGATCGAGTTTTCCCGCCGTGCAAGAGCGCGCTGCTGCGTCGTCCATCCTGAATTTCGAGGGGCTACTGGTGATCGTCGGCGGCGGCGCCGTGGATCGCGAACTGCTGCGCGACCTTTACGTCAGCGGCGGGCATCTGGTGGGGGCCGATGGCGGGGCCGACGAAATCGTGGCTGCGGGGCTGGTGCCGGAGGCGATCATCGGGGATTTCGATTCGCTCGCCAACCCCGATGAATGGCTCGGTCGGACCCGGCTAATGCGGATCGCCGAGCAGGACACGACGGATTTTGAAAAGGCGCTCTACTCGACCACGGCGCCGGTGACGATCGCGCTCGGCATGACAGGCAAGCGGTTCGATCACACGCTGGCAGCGCTCGATGCGGTGGCGCGCTATGCCAAGGATCGCGTCATCATCCTGGTCGACGAGGACGACATCGCTGTGGCGCTCAGCGGATCATTCAGCTTCGAGGTCGGGGAGCATGAGCGCGTGTCGGTGCATCCGCTGTTGCCGATCAAATTCCGGCGCTCGTTCGGGCTGAAATATCCGCTGGACGGATTGCGCCTCGCGCCGGGCGAGCGCACCGGCACGTCGAACGAAGCGACCGACGGAATGTTCACCATCCAGCCGGAGCCACGCTCGAAAGTGCCGTGGCTACTGATACTGGACCGGAAGTATTTGTTCGGCGTTGCCGCAGCGGCCAGCGCGATGGCGGGGTAGGGACAGTGCACAAAGGGTCGTGTCTCTGCGGTGCCGTCGCTTTTGTCGTTGAGGGGGAGCTTCCCGCGGCGTCGGCCTGCCACTGCACGAAATGCCGCAAGACCACCGGACACTACGAGGCCGGTGTCGACGTCGAGAAGTCGTCCGTCACCGTCAGCGGAGGTGAGAACGTGAAATGGTACTTCTCATCGGAGAAGATTCGTCGCGGCTTCTGCTCGATCTGTGGGTCGCCAATGTTTTTCGACCCGCCGGCAGCCGACTGGATCGGCCTCATGCTCGGTGCCTTCGATGGACCGACTGGCACCAGAATCGCGGACCATGTGCATGTCGCCAGCAAGGGCGACTACTACGAAATCTGCGACGGTGCTCCGCAGCACCTGACGGTCCCCGGCCCGCCTTAGCGGGTCGGGATGAGGTCAGGCGGTGGTGGCGTGGTCGCGCGCCCGGGCTTTTTCCCGGGCGGCGTGCTGAACGGCTTCCTGGACCTTCTCGAAGGCGCGGACCTCGATCTGCCGGATGCGCTCGCGGCTGACGTTGTATTCCTGCGCCAACTCTTCGAGGGTCGCCGGGTCTTCCTTCAGGCGGCGGGCCTGGAAGATCGCCTTCTCGCGTTCGTTGAGGTCGCCCATGGCGTTGGTCAGCAACCCCATGCGCTCGCTGTATTCCTCGGAATTGCCGAGGGTGGTTTCCTGGTCCGGCGTGTCGTCGACCAGCCAGTCCTGCCATTCGGACGAGCCTTCGTCGGCGCGCATCGGCGCGTTGAGCGAGGCATCGCCTGTGAGGCGCTGGTTCATCGAGATGACATCTGCTTCAGTGACCCGCAACGTGGTGGCGATCTGCTTGACCTGATCGGGGTGCAGATTGCCGTCGTCGAGGGCGGCGATCTGGCCCTTCACCTTGCGCAGGTTGAAGAACAGACGTTTTTGCGCGGCGGTGGTGCCGATCTTGACCAGCGACCACGAGCGCAGGACGTATTCTTGGATCGCGGCGCGGATCCACCACATGGCGTAGGTGGCAAGGCGGAAGCCCTTGTCAGGCTCGAAGCGCTTGACGGCGTGCATCAGGCCGACATTGCCCTCCGAGATCACCTCGGAAATGGGTAGGCCATAGCCGCGATAGCCCATGGCGATCTTCGCCACGAGCCGCAAATGCGACGTGATGAGCTTTTGCGCCGCGCGAGGATCTTCGTGTTCCTTGTAGCGCTTGGCGAGCATGAATTCCTCGTTCGGCTCCAGCATCGGAAATTTGCGGATTTCCTGGAGGTAACGAGACAGTCCGCCCTCGGCGGACAGGATTGGCAAATTGGATTGGGCCATTGAAGCACCCCTTTCTTCCCCCGTCCATCGGCGGCAGGACTTGCCATCGGCGTCCACTGCGGCACACCGACGGAACTTGAGCTTATATAGGTCCAAAATCCGGCTTGATAAGGGCAGGGGCCCGGCGCCAGGAGTATTGGACCTATGCGCTGGAAGAGTAACGATTCCCGATCTGTTTCGGGCTTACCGCGACGCAATCCCGCGATAAAAAGGCGGTGAGTGCTAAGTCGGGCGGGCAAACGCATTGTCGTAGGGTTGCAGACCGTCCCACAGGGCCTCGAGATCGGGCGGCAGCGGTGCCTCAAAGAACATTTCTTCGTGTGTCACCGGGTGTTCGAAGCCCAGTTCGGCGGCGTGGAGAGCCTGGCGACCCAGCCCTTGAACGATCGCTTTGAGGCCCTCCGGCAGCCGATTGGCCTTGGTGGCGTAGCCGGGGGCATAGACCGGATCGGCCACCAGCGGGTGACCGATATGGGCCATGTGGACGCGGATCTGGTGGGTGCGGCCGGTTTCGAGTTCGCAGGCGATCCGGGTGATGTCCCAGCCCTCGCCGCCATAGCGGGCCTCGACGGCATAGTGCGTGATGGCCTCGCGGCCGTCCTTGCGGACGGTCTGCTTGAAGCGGTTGTTCTGGTCGCGGCCGAGGGGCGCGTCGACGGTGCCGCGGCCCTGCTGGGTCTGGCCCCAGGCGAAGGCCGTGTAGGCGCGGTGCAGCGGGCCGGTGCGGCCGTGATCGGCGAACTGGGCGGCGAGGTGCGCCATGGCCCGTTCGGTCTTGGCGGCGACCATGACGCCTGACGTGTCCTTGTCGAGGCGATGGACGATTCCGGGGCGCTTGACGCCATTGATGCCGGGCAGGGTGCCCTTGCAGTGGAACAGCAGGGCGTTGACCAGCGTGCCGCGGGCGCTGCCAGGGGCTGGATGCACCACCATGCCGACCGGCTTGTTGATGACGATCAACTCGTCGTCCTCATACAGAATGTCGAGCGGGATGTTTTCGGGCTCGGGATCGGGGTCCTCGGGCGGCGGCGCGGTGAGCAGCAGAGAGTCGCCGGTCTTGACCCTGGTCTTGGGCTCCGATGCGGTTTGCCCATTGATCGCGGCTGCACCCGCCAGTATCAAATCCTTGATGCGGTTGCGCGAGAAGGCCGGAAGCGCCTTGGCGAGGACGGCATCGAGCCGGCCGCCCGCGAGATCCGCGTCGACGGCGACCGCGAATTCCTCGTCCTCACTCTCGGGTTCCTGCATGAGCGATCCTCAAACCAAAGATTCCGACCTCACGCCGGAGGCGCGAGCGATCATCGGGCGGGCCCGCCGGTCGTTCCTGTTTTCGATCGGGCTGCTGTTCGTGGGCCTTATCGCGGTCGCGGGCGTGCTTGTCTACAAATCTACGCAGAGCAGCCCGGCGGTCCCAAGTGGCGCCCAGTACTCGCTGGCGGCGGTGAAGGTGCCGAGCGGCGCCGAGATCATCTCGGCGACAGCGGCCGATGGGCGTCTGACGGTGACCTATCGCAGCGGGCAGGCGACCAGCATCCGGATCTTCGACGGCAGGACCGGCGAGATCGTGCGGGAAATCCCGGTGGTCAGCGAGCCATGAGCGGCGATAGCACGCTTTCGCGGCGCTTCGCTGGCCTCATTGGGCCAACACTCATGGCGCTCGCCGGCAGTGAAGCCCTCAACATGGATATCTACGCGGCCCAAGCGGCGCCGGTCGTCTATCTCAACGGCACCATCCTGTTTGTTGCGGGCCTCGCTATCGTTCGCGGCCACAATCGGTGGGGCTGGTCCTGGGCGTTGCTCGTTACCCTCACCGGTTGGGGCGCCATGACACTTGGCCTGTATCGGATGTTCACGCCGCGCGCGCCCCAGGCGGCCGAAGGTATGGCGACCAATCTGATGCTGGCAGCGCTGTTCCTAGTGGGAGCGATCCTGAGCTTTGTAGCCTACATACGTCGCGGCGAGCGCTAGCTCCGGCTCTGAATATCCCGCAGCGCGGCCATGCGGTCTGACACCGCACTGCCGGTGCCAACGGGCTCGGGCGTGCGAGGTGTCGCGGGCTTATCGTTGATTAGATTGGCGTCGTCGGAATATTTCTGGACGCGCTCGAGTAGGGTTTCGTCGGGCGGCGCCTCGCCTTCGACGGCATAGACGAGGCGGCTCACTTCGGACGCGATGTCGTTGAGCTTTTCGCGCAGATGCGATTGCTCGATGCGGTCGCTGTCCCAATCGGCCATGACGGTCGCTTCGACCGTGAGCACCTTGGTGCGCAGGGTATCGAGTTCATCTTCGATGGCGAGCTTTTCTGCGAACAATTGCTCGCGCTGGCCGTCGACCTGCTCGACGACTTTGGCGGTGTCGCTCAGCGCGATGTTGACGCGGTTCTCGGCGTCCGCGATGCGGGCTTCGGCATCGATGAGATTGTTCTGCGCTTCGGTGGCGTCGTCGTCCTTTTTGGCGAGCGAGGCGCGCAGTTCAGCAGCAGCCGCAGTAGAATCGGCGTGGCGCTTGTCGGCGGTCTCGACCTGACCGATCAGCGAACGGTTCTGGGTTTCGAGGAAGATGCCCCGCTTGCGCTCGGCTTCGAGCTTGCTGAGCAGCACGTCCATATCGGTGTTGTAATCGCCGGTCAGGGCTTTGCCGTCGACATCGATCGAACGTGGGGTCTTGCCGCGCAGGGCCTCGCGGGCGGTCTCGAGTTGGGTGACCTTGTCGGCATATTCGCGATCACGCATCCGGAGGCGCTGGCTGAGGTCGGCACCGTCTTTTTCGAGATCGAGGATGCGGCGGCGCAATTCGGCCTCACGCTCCTCAAGTTCGCGCATCTGCACAAGGTGCGTGTCGCGCTCGGTCTTGATGGCGCCGACTTCGGTGCGCTTGCGATTGATGTCGCGGAGCTGATCGGAAAGGCGCCTGCGCAGCGCCTCGACGTTCATTTCGAGGCGACGGGTGGAGAGGGCGAATTCGGCGCGGAGCTGGTCCTTGTCGGCCCGGAACTCTGCCATGGTGATGGGCGTGGCCGCTTCGATGCGTTTTTTGGTGAGGCGCACGGCGCGGCGCCAGACGGCGGGCATGATGGCAAGCGCAACGAGGCCAGCCGCAAGCAGCCCCAACGCAAAATACATAATGTTCTCAATGCCCATTGAGAGGCCCCGACACTCTTACTAGCGCTTCGCGTGGTCGGAAAACCGGCTTCCACTTTTCCGCGCGAAGCGAACCGATCATGGCAATATGGCCGCGACCGGACGATGACAAAGACGGCGACGCACCGCCATCTTTGCCACTGATTAACCTTACCGGGAAGAGGGCCCGCGGAGTCTGCGGGTTAACTCGTGCGGCGGGCGCCCGACCAAACGATCAGAAGGGGTTCCAGGTGGGCTGCTGAGTGAAGTGCAGATAGCCGACATTGAGGCCGGCGCGGAGGCCGACGCCGGAGCGGATCGGCACGACCACGACGTTCTTGGACTTCATCACCGTCATGCCCAGGCCGCCCACGATATAGGCGGAGCCATCGACGCCCGGGAAGCGGTCGAAGATGTCGTTGGTGGAGCCGAGATTGTAGACCAGCATCATCACCTTGGAGCCGTCGCCGCCGATGTCGAAGCCGATCGAGGGGCCCTGCCAGAAGAGCGGGTAGTCGCCCTGGTTGCGCGTGTAAAGTGTGCCTTCGCCGTAGCGGCCGCCGATGAAGATCGCGCCAGAGCCTTCTTCGCCGAGGATGTAGCCGTTGGGCAGGCCGAACTGGCTCACGGCCTTTTCGACCAATGAGGCGAGGCCCTGCGAGACAGAGCCGAAGAATTCACCGCCGGTGTTGACGATTTCGTTGACCGAGAAGGTGTCGGAGACTGCGCCGGCTGCTCGGACCGGCGCAGTCCCGACGGCAAGGCCGGCGAGGAGTGCAAGAGTCAGGAAGAGGTGTTTCATAGGGCACTCCCGTATCGCCGCGACGCGGCCTTTACCAAGCGCTCACCCAATCGGATTAGCTTGGCGATGGTTTCCCACGCCTGATGGGCGCCGAACCGGGCAATGATGCGGCGAATCAGTAAACAAATCTTAACCATCGCGATCTGGATCGGCCTGGCGGCCGGCGCGCATGCCGATGGGCTGGTGACGACCATCGTGTCCGACCCGCTTTCCGGCGTCGCGATCGATGGGTACGACCCGGTGAGCTATTTCACCGATCCCGAGCCGCAGCCCGGGCTGCCCGACTTCGAATATGAATGGGGCGGGCTGCCTTGGTATTTCGAGAGCGCTGCCAATCGCGACGTGTTCTCCCGCAATCCCGAGAGTTATGCGCCGCAGTTCGGCGGGCATTGCCTGATGTCGCTGAGCCGGGGCTATCTCAGCGACGGCAAGCCGCGGCTCTATGTGATCGAAGCGTTGCGGCTCTACTTCTTCTACTCGACCGCCAATCGCGATGCGTTCCTGCTCAGCAAGACCGCGGCGATCGAGTCGGCCGGCAAGCACTGGCCGGATCTGATCAAGGCGCTATCCGGCCCGGACGCCGAAACGCCTGCATCGAGCGGGCTGACGGTGGCTGACGCCGAAACGTCCGCCGTTGCCCCCGGCGCGGCGGACGCTAATGTTCCCAAACACTGATTCTCCCGGAGACAGACTGATGGCCGAATTCATCGAGCTCAAGGCGACCGATCTTGCGGCGATGCTCTGCTCGCGGGTGTGCCACGATCTGATCAACCCGGTCGGCGCGATCGGCAACGGCCTCGAAGTGCTCGCCGATCCGAACCAGGGGGCAATGGCCGATGGTGCGCAGGAGCTGATCGCCAATTCCGCCAAGCATGCCCGCGCCAAGCTCGAGTTTGCGCGGCTGGCTTATGGCGCGTCATCGACGGCGGGGACCGATTTCGACACGCGCGAATGCGAGCGCGTGGCCCGCATCCTGTTCGAGATCGAGAAGGCCGATCTCGACTGGCAGGTGCCGCTGATCCTGCTGCCCAAACACAAGGCGAAGCTGCTGATGAACATGCTGCTGATCGCCGCGATGGCTGTGCCGCGCGGCGGCCTCGTAAAGGCCGAGCTCACGGGCCCGGCCGGCGCCGAAGCGTTCACCTTTACCTCCACGTCTGATCCAGAAAAGCGGCAGAAGACGTTGATGCCGGCGGACGTCGAGGGGCTGATCAGCGGTGCGCCGGAGGGGGGTGTCGATGCACGTGGTATCCAGCCGTTCTACACCGGCATTCTAGCGCGGATGACCGACATGGAGCTCAAGATTGCGCTCGAGGATGGCGTGTTCAGCTTCAGCGCCACGCCCAAGGCAAAGGCCGAAGGTGGCGAGCCGGAGAAGGCCGCGGCCTAGCTAGGCCTTCCCTTACGGCTTCGCGAGCGCGGTCATCGCCGCCTGCAGAGCCCAAAACGCCACGGTTGCGGTGCGGCCCTGGCGGTTGCGGACGAGGGCTTTCTCGGCGGCGCTGGCGGTTATCCAGGTTTTCGCGAAGCTGTTGCGGTCGTGGTAGCCGGGCGCATCATTGTGCGTCCAGTCCTGGCTGAACCGGTAATATTTGGACGGGTCAGGGTAAGCGGGATCCTTGCGGTCCACATCGGCGAAGTCAGGGTCCCATTTCTGCAGCGCCATGGCTTCGAAATTGTCGAATTCGGTCAGCGTACCCTGATGGATGACGCCGTTGGCGTGGGCCGGGACGCCCATGTCCTCGATCATATGAAGCATGATGCCGATCTCAAAATAGGCGAGTTCCTTGTCACCTGACGTATAGGCCGCCGCGGTGTCGTGCCACCAGCCGGGCACATCGTCGGAGCCGGCGTTGGTGCCCTTGTGCTCGACACGTTTCTTGTCGAGGTCGATGCCGTGCAGGCTGCCCTTGACCGGAAGCTCATGCAGCTCCTGATTGGCGCCCTCAATGATCACGGCGCGGTATCGCTTGAGTTCTGGGAATTTCGCCTGCAGCCGATCGATGGCGTATTCCGTGAGGTAGGAGTGTGTCGGGTGGACAATCGGCGTCAGCCATTTGAACTTGGCGCTGTCCCACGCCGACGCGGGAGTAGCTGCAGCAAGGGTCAACGCAATGACGGCCAAACTGATCTGGATGTGACGCATCTGATCCTCCGGTAGCGGGTTGAGACTAGCGGTGCCGAGGCGTAACCGCCAGCGCCAGAACTCGAACCGCCGAATGTCCACTGCAGGACGGTCTCGCGGCAAAGCTTGTCGAAGTGCTAACCAATTCGTAGGGACCTTGGCGCCATAGTGTCGCGATCCTGTTTTGGGCATTTTTGCGGGCCGTACAAATGAAGTCCTGCCTTATCGTCGATGACTCCAGTGTGGTCCGCAAGGTTGCCAGGCGCATTCTTGAAGACCTCGACTATATTGTCGACGAGGCCGAGGACGGGCAGGAAGCTTTCGACAAGTGCCGGCAGGAAATGCCGGACGCCATTCTGCTGGACTGGCAGATGCCCGTAATGGGCGGGATCGAATTCCTGAAGCTGATCCGCGCCTATGTCGGCGGCGGCAATGCGCATGTGGTGTTCTGTGTCACCGAGAACGATGTCGGCCAGATTGCGCTCGCGCTGAAGGCCGGCGCGTCGGACTACATGATGAAGCCGTTCGACCGCGACATTCTCGAGGCCAAGTTCATCCCGCACGTCGAAGAGCTGGCGGAAGCCGGCTGACGCCCCGGCCGGAAATCTCCGGCTGGCCTAATTCCTCACGATATATCGCGCGAAAGCGGAACCCTCCAATATACCGCCGTGTCCCTTTCACCGCCATGACTCGGGAGAGCGTCCGGCTGGCCGGCGAATTTGTGCCGGACAAACGAAGAGCCCCGGGATTTTCGATCCCGGGGCTCTCAGGTCCGCCGCAACGCTAGACCAATGTATTAGAAATCAGGCGACGCTCGTCTCGCCCGCGTGCTTACGCAACGCTGGATTCGGCGAAGACTTCGGTCTCGTCCGGCTCGCGCAGGACGTAGCCGCGGCCCCAGACGGTTTCGATGTAGTTCTTGCCGCCGGTGGCGACAGAAAGCTTCTTGCGCAGCTTGCAGATGAAGACGTCGATGATCTTGAGTTCGGGCTCGTCCATGCCGCCATAGAGATGATTGAGGAACATCTCCTTGGTGAGGGTGGTGCCCTTGCGGAGCGAGAGCAGCTCCAGCATCTGGTATTCTTTGCCGGTGAGGTGGACGCGGGCCGACTGGACTTCGACGGTCTTGGTGTCGAGGTTGACGGTGAGGTCGCCGGTCGAGATGACCGACTGCGCGTGACCCTTGGAGCGGCGCACGATGGCGTGGATGCGGGCGACCAGCTCGTCCTTGTGGAACGGCTTGGTCATATAGTCGTCGGCGCCGAAGCCGAGACCGCGCACCTTGTCCTCGATTCCGGCGAGGCCGGAGAGGATGAGAATGGGTGTCTGGACCTTCGCCACGCGGAGCGTGCGAAGCACCTCGTATCCACTCATATCGGGCAGGTTCAGATCGAGCAGGATAATATCGTAGTCGTAGAGCTTGCCTAGATCGACGCCCTCTTCACCAAGGTCAGTGGTGTAGACGTTAAAACTCTCAGATTTGAGCATCAGTTCGATACTCTGCGCTGTCGCGCTGTCGTCCTCAATCAAGAGCACACGCATGCCGTTCCCCTTAAAGACGTTCCTGCTGGAACCGGGAGAAATGGCGCAAACGCCATGACCCCTAACCGAACCCTACTGGATATGACTCAAACCTAAGCGCCATTAGTTAACAAAGTTTAATTCTGATCCGCAATATGCAAACCAAACACTACCGCATCTTAACTAAGTCGTTGGATTCAAACGTTAAAATGAGGCAACAAAACTTAAGATTTTAGGTTAAGAAAGCCCTTCAATCGACTCTTTCGACTCACGCAAACGGGGTTTGGGGCTGTGGATAACCGGGCGGCCGGAGAAAGCGGCGCAGCGGGCGGTCAAACCCTATGATTAACGCTTTTTGGTTAAGCTTCGGTTAGCGTTGCCCGCAGCGATTCGAGGGATTCCAATGCGCGCGCTGACCGCCGATATCGAGGCGATCGACGAGGTCGAGGTGTTCGGCCGGGTGAAAACCGTGCAGGGCCTGCTGATCGAAGTCGTCGGGCCGGTGCGCGAGTTGCGCGTCGGCGGTCGGGTGATGATCGAGACCACCGGCGGTGGGACGCTTGAGTCCGAAATCATCGGGTTTCGTGAGAACCACGCGCTCTGCCTGCCGTTCGGGCCGCTGACCGGGGTACGGCTCGGCTGCAAGGCGGTGTTCCAGCGGCATGACGGGGCGGTCTATCCTAGCGATGCCTGGCTCGGCCGGGTGATCAACGCCAATGGCGATCCGATCGACGGCAAAGGCCCGCTGCCACGCGGCGCACAGTCTTATCCGATGAAGCAGCAGCCGCTGCCGGCGCATGAGCGGGCGCGGGTCGGGGCGCCGATCGATTTGGGCGTGCGGGCGCTCAATACGTTCACGACGATCTGCGAAGGCCAGCGCATGGGCATTTTTGCGGGCTCCGGCGTCGGCAAGTCGGTGCTGATGTCGATGATGGTCCTCAATGCTACTGCCGATGTCGCAATCGTCGGGCTGATCGGCGAGCGCGGCCGCGAAGTGCAGGAATTCGTCACCGACTATCTCGGTGCGAGCGGCCTCAAGCATGCGATCGTGGTGGTGGCGACGTCGGACGAGGCGGCGCTGATGCGACGGCAGGCGGCCTATTTGACGCTGACGCTGGCCGAATATTTCCGCGACCAGGGCAAGCGCGTGCTGTGCATGATGGACAGCCTCACCCGCTTCGCGCAGGCGCAGCGCGAGATCGGCCTTGCCATCGGCGAGCCGCCCACCGCCAAGGGCTATCCGCCGACGGTGTTCACCGAACTGCCGCGGCTGCTCGAACGAGCGGGGCCAGGGCTGGTTAATTCAGGGTCCATTACCGGTCTATTTACCGTTTTAGTCGAAGGTGATGATCACAATGAACCCATTGCAGACGCCGTGCGCGGCATCCTGGATGGGCACATTGTGATGGAGCGTGCCATTGCCGAACGGGGCCGTTACCCCGCCGTCAATGTGCTGAGGTCCATCTCGCGCACAATGCCAGGATGCGTGCCGGTTCCGGTGCGTCCAACCCTGCAGCGGGCGCGGGAGTTCATGTCGGTGTTTGCCGACATGGAGGAGCTGATCCGGCTCGGTGCATACCGAAGGGGATCGGACCCGCAAGTGGATCGCGCCATCGCCCTGAATCCCGCGCTGGAGGCTTTTTTGGGCCAGCAGCGGGAGGAACGGACCTCGATTGCGGACGGCTACACGATGCTGGACGCGATTTTGGAGAAGGCGGGCAAGTGACGGGCTTGGTGTGTAAGGAGTACAGGTCATGAAATCGCGCAGCGAGAGCCTTATCCGGCTCAAGAAATTTCAGGTGGACGAGAAGCGCCGCCAGGTTGCGCAAATCGAGATGATGGTCGCTGATTTTCAGCGCATGGCCAGCGAGCTCGACCAGCAGATCGAAATCGAACAGCAAAAGACCGGCATCTCCGATGTCGCGCATTTCGCATATTCGACCTTCGCTAAAGCGGCGATTGCGCGGCGTGACAATCTGCTCGCTTCAGCGGCAGACATGCGCGACCAGCTCGAGGCTGCGCAGGACGGGCTTGCCGAGGCGGTCGAAGATCTGAAAAAGGTTGAACTGCTCGATCAGCGTGAGCATGGCCGCGAACTGGCCGAAGAGGCCAAGGTCGAACAGGCCGAATATGACGAGATCGGCCGGTTGCGTTTCAAGCGCTAATCGCCGTGCAGTGATGGTCTGGGACAAGGGCGCCGGTGGCGCCCTTTTGCGGTGGCGGCTCAGTAGGTCTTCATCGCCAGATGCGGCATGCCGCCATCCTGGAACTCACCCCCAAAGGCAACGAAACCTAGCTTTTCGTAGAGCGCGAGCTTGTCGATCTGGGCGGTGAGATAGAATTTGGTTTCGCCACGGGCGCGGGCGACGTCCATGGCAAAATTCATCATCCGGGTCGCGATGCCTTTGCCGCGGGCCGAAGCGCTGACAGCGACGCGGCCGATCTTCACATGCTCGTCGAGGAACAGGATGCGGAGGGCGCCGACGACATCGCCGTCGTCGAGAGCGACGACGTGGGTGGCGGTGAGATCGTAAACGTCGAATTCCTCTTCGGCCGGCACATGCTGCTCGTGCACAAAAACCTCGCGGCGCAGCGCCATGGCGAGGTTCCCAAGGCTGGACGCGAGCGGGACACAGAGGATGATCGGCTCGGACGTGGGCGCGGACATGGCGCCGTTAAAGCACGAGGTGACCGCCATCTCAATTGGCAGCGAAAGCGTGCTAGGCTCGCCGCATGTTCCTCTCGATCTTCGATATCTTCAAGGTCGGCATCGGGCCGTCATCGTCTCACACAATGGGGCCGATGCTGGCGGCGGGACGGTTTGTCGAGCTGTGCGCTGCTGAAGATCTGCCGGATGGGCGGCTGACGCTCGGCTGCCGACTCTATGGGTCGCTGGCCTACACCGGCGAGGGCCATGGCACGATCCGGGCGGTGCTGTGCGGCCTCTGCGGCATGGTGCCGGCCAGCTATGACCGCGAATTGGCGGACGAGGCGCTGGCCGAGCTGTCTCGATCGGGAACCTTGCGGTTGCCGAATGGGCGGGTCGTGGCGCTCAGTCCAAATGCGGTGAGCGTCGAAAAGGGCAAGAGATTGCCGGCGCATCCCAATGGAATGTCATTCCTTTTGGCCGGGACTGACGGCAACGAACTGGTTGCCGAGAGCTATTATTCGATCGGCGGCGGCTTCGTGCTGACGGCGGACGAATTGTCGACCGGTCCGGCGCGGCCGCAAGATTCTGATGTGCCATATCCGTTCGGTACGGCCCTCGAGATGCTCGAAATGGGCCAGCGATCGGGGCTTGGTATCGCGGCGATGAAGCGAGCCAATGAGACGGCGCGCGGGCCGGCCGACCTCGATGCGCGGATCTTCGCCGTGTGGGAGGTGATGGATCGTTGCATCGATCGCGGCCTCAAGACCGATGGCATTTTGCCGGGCGGGCTCAATGTCCGGCGGCGGGCGAAGGGCTTCAACGACAAGCTGACGGCGCGGGCCGGCGCGAACGACGCGCCGCTGCATTCGGCGGTGGATTGGCTGTCGGCTTATGCGATGGCGGTCAACGAAGAAAATGCTGCCGGCGGGCAGGTGGTGACCGCGCCGACCAATGGCGCGGCTGGGGTGATCCCGGCGGTGATCCGCTATTACCTCGATCTGGTGCCCGGCGCGTCACGGGCCAAGGTGCCCGACATGCTGCTGACTGCGGCGGCGATCGGCGGGCTGATCAAATACAACGCTTCGATCTCCGGTGCTGAAGTTGGCTGCCAGGGCGAAGTTGGCTCAGCTTCGGCGATGGCGGCCGCGGCGCTGTGCGAGGCGCTGGGTGGCACCAATGCACAGATCGAGAATGCCGCCGAGATCGCGCTCGAGCATCACCTCGGCATGACCTGCGATCCGATCCGCGGGCTGGTGCAGGTGCCCTGCATCGAGCGCAACGGCATGGGGGCCGTAAAGGCGGTGGCGGCGGCGTCGCTGGCGGCGCTCGGCGACGGCCAGCACATCGTGCCACTCGACGCCTGCATCGAGACGATGCGGCAGACCGGTCGCGACATGGACGAGCGCTACAAGGAAACCAGTCTCGGCGGGCTGAGCGTCAGCCTGCCGGAGTGCTGAGCTAGAGGCCGCGTCTCCGAACCGGAAAACCGCCTCGAACTTTAGATGCTCTAGAGGCCGAGCAGGTCCTTGACGAACATGGCGTCGATGCCGAGTGCCCCGACCAGCATGGCGGCGTACCAGGGCGCGAGTAAAACCCACGCGACGACGCGGCCCATGCTCACCCGGCGCGGTTCGGGAGGGTAGGCCTGCGGGCGAGGAACGGCATCGTTCTGGTTGATTGCGGGCTCGGGCGTCAGCGGCGGACGCTTGGGCTCATCGAGCAGGACATCAAACGCGATCGGGGGCCGAGGCGGCGGGGCGACAGGTTCGGCGCTCGCAGGTTTGGCAGCCTGTTGCGGCGCCCGAGCCGCATCAGACACGATACGCACGGCTTCATCGCTATAGAAGCCGCTGACCGGTTTGGTCGTCCTGCTCACTGAATTTGCCCGCCGCACGCACAACTCAGTCAGTTGAATCACTGACCCGGCGATTAGTAAACCCGGGTTGATCCCTGCAATTGCGAGTAATCCACCGCTTCGTGCGGGATAAGTGAGGTTAGGGCGCCAGTGTGTTGATCGGGATAGCACCGGCCGGGCCGCGAACTGTCCATTGCACCGCTCCGGCCTCTCGGACGACACGCTGGATGAAGCCGAGTTTCTCGATGACCTGCGGGGTCAGAACGAATGGGTAGGCGTCGTGCTGCCCCACCGCCCGATTGAGGTTGTTGATCAGGGAGGAGAGGGGCACCCAACGCTCGATCAGTTCGTCAATTGAGGTGAGGCCATAGGGGGCGAAATCGATATGGGTCCGGAGTTCGCCCGTGGTGTCCACGGCCGGGTTGAGCTGGACACGAAATGCCGCTGCCATCTCGGTGGTATCGACAATATGGAGATAGTGGGCCCAGGTCTCGGCCCAGTCTTCCCACGGGTGCGAGGTGGCGTAGGCGGAGATATGAGTGCTTTGCCAATCGGCCGGAGCACCTTGCTCGTAATGGCGCTGCAGCGCGGCGGTATAGTCGGCGCGGTCGTCGCCGAACAGGGCGCGACACTCGTCCAGCGCCGGGCGGTTGTCGATCAGCAGATCCCAATAGTGGTGGCCGACCTCGTGGCGGAAATGGCCGAGCAAGGTGCGGTACGGCTCTTTCATCAGAGTCCGGCGATATTCGCGGGCGGCATCGTCGGCCTCAACGAGGGCGATCGTGATGATGCCGTCCTCGTGGCCGGTCATGACCGGCTCGGCGGCGTCGTGGTCGGCGAGGAACTCGAAGCGCAGGCCATGCACCGGGTCTTCGTTGCGGGTGGCCAGCGGCAGATGCAGGTGCAGCAGTGAGTAGAACAGCCGCTTTTTGGCGCGCTCGATCACCTGCCAGCGCTCAAGATTGGCGGGATCATTCATCGGTGGGATGAGGCCATTGTGCCGGCAGGCGCGGCAGAACGGATCGCCGCCGGGACTCACCTCGACCAGCCAGTTGCAGGCGCCGAACTTTGCATTGGCGCAATAGACGAATTGCTGGCTGGGGAGCGCCGGGGCATGGAAATGCTTGCCCTCAGGCTCCAGCGACACCAGCATATTGGTGGCAGGCCAGTAGCCGAGCTGGTGCCCGCAATGCTCGCAGACGGTGTTCTCGAAATAGAGGACGTTGCTGCAATGATCGCAGCGGAAGAGCTTCATGGACTGTCTCCGGTCAGCCGCAATGCGCCGGAGCGCGTCCAGTTCCGCCGATTGGTACTCCGTTAGCACAATTTGGGCAGAGTGCCCGCAGCATCAGGATCCCGGTCATGCAGACCACGCGCACAGGCTTTGCGGGCCTCTCCCCGATTGTTGCCCGCCTCGTGCTCGCGGTTTTCCTGGCGATTACCGTGTTGCTGCTCGTTCTCGCCCTGCAGACCGACGTCACCGAGCTGCCGCCGGTCGATCCCAACCGGCATGGTGACCTCGAAACCTACGCGAATGTGGTGACGCGGCTGCAGCACGGCGAGCCGTACTATCAGGCGCTGCATGCCGAGCTGCTGAGCGGCGGCTATGGCACGACGTCCATCTTCAACTGGCGGCCGCCGTTCTATCTGACGCTGGTCTCCTGGTTCCCGAACGAAATTTGGGCGAGCCTCGCCCTTGGCGTGTTGGCCGTCGCTGCGGCCGCCATGGCGATCGTGCTGGTGCGCCGCGAGGGGACGCGCGCGATGGCGCTCGGCATCGTGCTCCTCCTCGGCCTGAGCCTGCTTTCAGTGCTGGTGCCGCATGCCGTGCTGGCGTGCGAGCTGGCGGCCGGGTCGCTGACGCTGCTGTCGGTATCGGCCTATGGGTTGAAGCTGCGCTGGCTCGGCATGGCGACCGCGATGTTGGCGCTGCTTTGCCGCGAGATTGCAGGCGTCTATGTGCTGGTCTGTGTCGTGCTGGCGGTGCGCGAACGGCGCTGGCGTGAGGTGGCGGTCTGGGGCGTGGCGCTTGCCGCGTTCGCACTCTATTTTGCCTGGCACGCGCACACCGCAATGAGCCTCCTCGGACCCGCCGACCGCGCCTACAAGGATGGCTGGCTGCAACTGGGCGGCGCGGCATTCCTGCTCGGCGCCAGTACCTTCAACGGCATCTTCCTGGTGCTGCCCGGGTGGGCAACGGCGCTGTTCTTGCCGCTGGCGCTGCTCGGCATTCTCGGGTCGCCCGTCGCATCGATGCGGCGGATCGGCCTGACACTACTCGGCTATTTCGTGCTCTTTGCATTCTTCGGCAAGGCCGTGAACCTCTACTGGGGCGGGCTCTACACACCGCTCCTGGCGTTCGGCGGCGTGTGGGCCATCCCGGCGCTGGTCGATCTCGCGCGACAGGCCGGCGGGCGACGTTTGGCGGCATAGCGCCACCAGCCAATCACACAGCCCCGATCGTTCTGAGCCGGATGCGCGGGTGGACCTCGTTCTGGCTCATCACGGTGGTCTGCGGGCGGAACCGCTCGATGATGGCGCGGACATGCGGGCGGACGGAGGGCGAGGTGATGAGCACAGGGAGCTCGCCCATTTGCGCGGCGTTCTCAAAGCCCTGCTGGATCGACAGAATGAATTGCTGCAGCCGCGACGGCGCCATTGCAAGGTGACGCTCGGGACCATCGCCGACCATCGCCTCGGCGAATTCGCGCTCCCATTGCGGCGACAAAGTCAGCAGCGGCAGATTGCCGTCGGGGCCGAGATTGGCGGCGCAGATCTGCCGGGCCAGCCGCGAGCGAACGTGCTCAGCGATCATCTGCGTGGTGCGGCCATTGGCGGCGATTTCGGCGATGCCTTCGAGAATGGTGGGCAGATCGCGGATCGAGATGCGTTCGGTAAGCAGATGCTGCAGCACGCGCTGAATTCCGGAAACCGAAATCTGGCTCGGGATCAGATCCTCGAGCAGCTTCTGCTGATCCTTGGTGAGGCCGTTGAGCAGCGTCTGGACGTTGGCGTAGCTCAACAAATCGGAGACATTGGCCTTGAGCACTTCGGTCAGATGCGTCGAGATCACCGTCGAGGGATCGATGATCGAATAGCCTTTGAGCTCCGCTTCGTCGCGCAGCGCCGGCTCGATCCAGGTCGCGGGCAGGCCGAAGGTCGGCTCGGTCGTGTGGTAGCCGGGCAGGGTGATCTCCTTGCCCATCGGGTCCATCACCATCAATTGGTTGGCGAAGATGCGTCCCTTGCCGGCATCGACCTCCTTGATCTTGACCATGTAGTCGTTGGGTTCGAGCTGCATGTTGTCGAGGATGCGGACCGGCGGCATGACGAAGCCGAGTTCGGTCGCAAGCTGGCGGCGTAGCGCCTTGATCTGTTCGGTCAGGCGGTCGGAGCCACCGTCGTCTTCCTTGACCAGCGACAGCAGGCCGTAGCCGAGTTCTAGCTTGAGCTCATCGATCTTGAGGCTGTCGGCGATCGGGACTTCTTCGGAGGTCTTGGCGGCTGCCTTGCCGGTGAGCGCCTCGGCGGCAACGCGGGCCAGGGCTGCTGCTTTCTTGCCGGTCGAGCGGACGGCGATGTAGCCGATGCCGCCGGCGAGCCCGAGGAACGGCAGGATCGGCATGCCGGGCAGGAAGGCCAACACACCGATAACGGCGGCCGACATGCCGAGCGCCTTGGGGTAGCCGGTGAACTGCTCGACCAGCGCCTTGTCGGCGGAACCGAGAACGCCCGCCTTCGAGACGAGGAGGCCCGCGGCAGTCGAGACGATCAGCGACGGGATCTGGCTGACGAGGCCGTCGCCGACGGTCAGCAGCGTGTAATTGTTGCCGGCTTCCTGAAAGCTCAGGCCCTGCTGCAGCACGCCGATGACCATGCCGGCGATGATGTTGATGAAGGTGATCAGCAGGCCGGCAATGGCATCGCCGCGGACGAACTTGCTGGCGCCGTCCATGTTGCCGAAGAAGGCGCTCTCGGCTTCGAGGGTGCCGCGACGCTGGCGAGCAGTGGCTTCGTCGATCAGGCCCGCCGAGAGATCGGCGTCGATTGCCATCTGTTTGCCGGGCATGGCGTCGAGGTTGAAGCGCGCCGCGACTTCGGCGATACGGCCCGAGCCCTTGGTGATGACGATGAAGTTGACGATGATCAGGATGGCAAAGACGACGACGCCGATGACAAAATTGCCGCGCATGACGAAATTGCCGAACGCTTCGATGACATGGCCGGCCGCGTCGCCGCCATTGTGACCATTGGCGAGGATCAGGCGTGTCGAGGCGAGATTGAGCGCGAGCCGCAGCATGGCGGCGATCAGCAGCACGGTCGGGAACGAGCTGAATTCGAGCGGCGTCTGGATGAAGAGCGCCGTCATCAGGATGAGGACGGAGAAGACGATCGAAATCGCCAGCAGCACGTCGAGCAGATAGGCGGGCAGCGGCAGGATGAGGACGACGATGATCCCCATGACGCCGATGGCGAGACCGATATCGGTCGAACGCAGCGTCTTGTTGATCGCGGCCAGCGATGGGAAGCGGAAGCCTCCGGTCGGCGCGGCGGTTGGCTCGGAGAGATCGGCCACTAGGCGCTCTTACGCTGTTCGCCGGGGCCCGGCACGCTGGTGCCTTCGTCGGTGTATTGATTGAGCTTGTTGCGCAGCGTGCGGATCGAAATGCCGAGGATGTTGGCGGCGTGTGTTCTGTTGCCGAGCACGTGGTCGAGGGTCTCGAGGATCAGATCGCGTTCCACATCGGCGACGGTGCGGCCGACCATGGTGCGGGCGATGGTGTCGGCGACCTGCGCTGCCTGGTTTGCGAGATTGGCGGTGCGAACGACATCGCTGAGACCCGCTCCGTCCGGCATGACAATCGCATCGGAGCCGATGGTGCCGCCTTGCGACAGCAGTACGGCACGGTGGAGAGTATTCTCGAGTTCACGCACGTTGCCGGGCCAGGGCGCACGCAGCAAGGCCTGGCGCGCCTCGTCGGTCAGCGAGCGGATGGGCAGTCCGTTGGCCTTGGAATATTTCACGACGAAATGGTCGGCGAGGGCGACGACATCGCCGGGGCGCTCGCGCAAAGCGGGTAGCCGCAAATTGACGACGTTGAGACGGAACAAAAGGTCCTCACGGAAACTGCCATTGCGGACAGCTTCCGTGAGGTTGCGATTGGAGGTCGCAATAATCCTGATGTCGACGGGCACGGGACGCGCGCCGCCGACACGATCGATGACGCGTTCCTGGATGGCGCGCAGCAACTTGGCCTGCAGTCGCACATCCATTTCGGAGATTTCGTCGAGCAGCAGCGTGCCGCCACTGGCCTCCTCGAATTTGCCGATCCGGCGCGCTATGGCGCCGGTGAAGGCGCCCTTCTCGTGGCCGAACAATTCGCTCTCAAGCAGGTTCTCGGGGATTGCGGCGCAATTGACCGAGATGAAGGCGCGGTTGGCGCGCTTGGACTTGCTGTGGAGGTATTTGGCCATCACCTCCTTGCCGGTGCCGCTCTCGCCCGTGATCAGCACAGAGGCGTCGGACGGGGCGATCTGGTCGGCGAGTTGGACGACGCGCGCCATGCTTGGATCGCGGAACAGGAAGTCGGAACTCTCGCGCGCTACCGCGGCGATGACGGCAGCGATCAGTTCGGCGTCGGGCGGAAGCGGGATGTATTCCTTGGCGCCGGCGCGGATGGCGTTGACGGCGGCCGCGGCGTTGGTCTCTGTGCCGCAGGCAACCACGGGAATGTGGATACGTTCGGCCTCGAGCGCGGCAATGAGGCCGGGGATATCGATCATCACATCGACGAACAGCAGATCGGCACCGCGGCCCGAACGGAGGCTCGCCATGGCGATTTCGATGCTCGACGCGTGCGCCACTTTGGCGCCGCCCTGCATGGCGAGCTTGGTGGCCTCGGAAAGCTGGCCCTCAAGGGCGCCGATAATGAGGAGACGCATCTTAGCCTGCCTTTATGATTTCAGTCATCGTCACGCCGAGCTGGTTCTCGACGAGGACGATTTCGCCGCGCGCGACGAGCCGTTCGTTGACGAAGATTTCGACGGCCTCGCCGACCTGCCGGTCGAGTTCGACCACGGTGCCGACATCCATTTTCAGCAGGCTCGCCACCGGGATGCGGGTGCGGCCGAGAACCACCGAGATGCGGACCGGGACGTCGAACACGGCCTCAAGGTCGCTGGCGGTGCGCTCGATAAGTTGCGTTGGGGCGCCGCGATCGGGCGCCTCCATTTCTTCGAGGCCGAGACCGGCACCAGGTTCGTTGATCATGGCTGAGCCCCTTCAGGGTGGCTGGCTTCTGGAAGGCCGCGGCTCGCGGCAACAAAGGCCGCGATGCGCTGGTCGACTTCGGCTTCGATTACCGCCCGGTCGCGGGCAACGCCGCCGTCGACCCATTCAATCCGGGCGTCGCCTGATCCCTGATCAGGATCGCCGAGAACGACAAGCCGGCCTGTGAAGCCAGAGGTAGCGATGCGCGCCATGGCGATTTCACGCACGGCATCTGAAAGCTCGGGGGCGCAGCGGATGACGAGATGCGGCACCGAATCGAGCGACACCAGGCATTCGGCGATCAGCTTTTCGATCTCGACCGTCGGGGCCGTGGCGAGCAGGGCACCCGCGAGCTTCTTGCCGATACTGGCGGCGAGACCGACCGCTTCGGTGAGCGTCGCGTGGCGATGATCGTCAAGCGCGGCGTTGAGCGCGGCGGTATGGTCGGCGAGCAATTCGGCGGCGTGGGCAAGTCGCTCGGCGGCCTTCACCACAGAGGCACGTTCGCCTTCGGCGAGCCCATCGCTGTAGCCCTGGGCGCGGGCATTGTTGACGAGGCTGGCGAGCGCGCTGTCGGTCAGGACGGAGTTGCGTTCCTCGCGATTGCCGAGGTCAAGATCGAAGCGGAACTTGATGGGAGCGGCGGCGGTCAACCGATCATCTCCTCATCCGACTTGCCCTTGTTGAGGATGATTTCGCCGCGTGCCGCCATATCCTTGGCGGACGAGACCAGGCGGCCCTGTGCCTCATCGACGTCCTTGAGACGCACCGGACCCATCGCCTCCATGTCGTCCTTGAGCAGCTTGCCGGAGCGGGCCGACATGTTGGCGAAGAACAGATCCTTGACCACGTCGTTGGCGCCCTTGAGGGCGAGACCCAACTCCTTCTTGTCGACCTTGGCGAGCATCGCCTGCAGCGCCGACGCATCGAGACGGCTGAGGTCTTCGAAGGTAAACATCAGCGCCTTGATGCGATCGGCACCATCGCGGTCGTTTTCTTCCAGGGCGGTGATGAAGCGGGCTTCGGTCTGGCGGTCGAACGAGTTGAAAATCTCGGCCATCTGTTCGTGGCTGTCGCGGCGCTTGCTGTGGCTCAGCGTCGACATGAATTCGGTGCGCAGCGTCGTCTCGATCTTCTCGAGAATGTCCTTCTGAACCGGATCGAGGGAAAGCATGCGCTTGACCACATCCATCGCCAGTTCTTCGGGCAGGATGCCCAGGACCCGGCTCGCATGGTCGGTGGCGATCTTGCTGAGCACAACCGCGATGGTTTGTGGATATTCGTTCTTCAGATAGGAGGCGAGAATGTCCTCCTGCACGTTGCTCAGCTTCTCCCACATGTTGCGGCCGGCGGGGCCACGAATTTCTTCCATGATCGCGTCGACCCGGTCGGCCGGCAGGAAGGAGAGCAGCAGGCGTTGCGTGGTGTCGGAATTGCCCGAGACAGTGCCGTTTGAGGAGATTGTGGTGACGAATTCGGCGAACAGCGAGTCCAGCATCTCCTGAGTGACCGAGCCCATGCGCACCATGGTGCGCGACAATGCCTTGATCTCGATCTCGTCGAGCTCCTCGAGGATCGGCCGGCCGAAATCGGGACCGAGCGAGAGCAGCAGGCACGCCGCCTTCTCTTCCCCCGTCAGTTCACGCTGCCTCGCGTCGCCGCCAATGATAAGTTGACGGGACATGCCTTGTACGTCCGAGGAATGTGCTGCTGCTGCGGCCATGGGCTAAATCACACTGCGCTCGAGAGCCAGTCGCGCACGATCAGCGCGGCCTGCTTTGGGTTTTCCTGCACCAGGGTGCCGACGGTCTTCATTGTCTGCGCTTGGGCCGCGCCCTGATTGCGCGCGTCCTTGATCCAGCCAGGCATGGTTGGCGGCTGCCCAGGCTGGCTTTCGACCATTTCGGTCATCTGCATGCCGGGCGCCTTGCCGCCGCTGTTGGCCATCGAGGGGGCGCTGATCTCGGCACTTACCGGAAGCGCCAGGGGCTGCGCTTCCGGCGACAGCACACGTTTCAGCAGCGGACGCATGACGAAGAAGACGAGGGCCAGCGCGATCACGAGGGTCACCAGCATCTCGGCACCGTTGATCAGATCGTCGCGTGTGAAGTCGAAGAGGCTCGGGCCGGAGGTCCCGGTGAGGGCGGGGGTCGGGCCCTGCGCGAATTGGAGATTGGCGACAGTGATCTGGTCGCCGCGCTTGTTGTCGAAGCCGATGGCGGACTGCACCAGTGCCTTGATCTGATCGAGCACTGATTGATCGCGCGGGGCGTACACCGAATTGCCCTGCGGGTCGGTGGTGTAGGTGCCGTCGACGACAACCGCGACCGACAGACGCTTGACGGCGCCCGGATCGGTCATGGCAGTCTCGCTGGTGCTCGAGATCTCGTAGTTGGTGGTTTCCTCGTTGGTCGAGGCGGCCTGGGAGGCGCCGGCAACGCCGGTGGTTGTCGTGGCGCCCGGCAGCTGTGTCGAGGCGCTGACCTGACCGGAATCCTTGGCGTCGTTCGAGTTGTTGGCGACGTCCTTGGTCTGGGTCGAGCGAACGACCTGGCCATTGGGATCAAAGGTCTGGGCGGTCTTGGTGACGTGGGTCAAATCGAGATCGGCGCTGACCTCGACGCGGGCGCGGCCGTCCCCGACGATATTGGCGAGGAGCCCCTCGATGCTGGTGCGCAGACGGTTCTCGAGCCCAAGTTTGCGCTCGTCGGCCTCGCCGGCGATGACGCTGGCATCATTGCCGTCGCCGGCGCCGGCGGCCAGCAAATTGCCGGTGTCGTCGGCGATGGTGACGCGATTGGGCGTCAGCCCTTCGACCGCCGAGGCGACGAGATGCTGAATGGCGCGGATTTCTTCGGCGGCGAGCTGGCCACGAACGGCGACGACGATGGACGCCGTCGGGTCTTTCTTGTCGCGCGAGAACAGCGCGCGCTCGGGCAGTACGAGGTGGACGCGGGTCGATTTGATGCGGGCCAGCGAGGAGATGGTCCGTGCGAGCTCGCCTTCAAGCGCGCGCACATTGTTGATGTTCTGGACGAAGCTGGTGGCGCCCAGCGAGTTCTGCTGGTCGAAGATTTCGTAGCCAACCTGCCCCTTGGTGGGCAGGCCATTCTCGGCCAACTGCATGCGAATAGACGTAATCTGGTCGCGCGGCACGAGGATGGTGTCGCCATCGCCGCGGATCTCGTTGGGGACATTCTGCTTTTGCAGTTCATCGACGATGGCCGCGGAGTCTTCGAGGCTGAGGCCGGTGTAAAGCGGCGACATCTGTGGGGTCGACGCGCGCATGATGAGGAAGGCGAAAAAGCCGAGCATCAGTACGGCGACGACGGCCATAGCGGCGATGCGCTGCAAGCCGAGGCGGTTGAAGAGCTGGTTTAGACCGTTCACAAATTCGACCCGCGTTGCCCCCGGAGGCGATCGGCGCAGTGGCCAGCCGTCTCACTAGGCAAAAACTACCTAGCGGATGGTTAAGAGGGTCTTAACGCGCTCCCGCGAAACGCAAATTCCGGCAAGTTCTGCCGGGCTGAGTGAACGGAATGCCAATGAACGCGGGTGGCTGGCCCAGAAACGCAAATCCCCGCTTGCGCGGGGATCAGGTTATCGGCGGTGGAAGGCGCGCTCAGCCTTCGCGATAATGCTGGATCCAGGTCGTCCGCAGACCTGCAAGGCCGTGTTTGTCGATGGCGGCCTGCCAGTTCAAGAATTCGTCGACACTGAGTGTGTAACGGTCACAAGCCTCCTCGAGCGAGAGAAGACCTCCGCGGACCGCAGCAACAACTTCAGCCTTGCGCCGGATGACCCAGCGACGGGTAGTCTTTGGCGGGAGATCGGCAATAGTCAGCGGACTTCCATCCGGACCAATGACGTATTTCACGCGGGGACGCATTTGCACGGTCATTTTACTCACTGACTCAACCTGACCTGAGTTGAGCCTAGCTGATCGCGCTTAAAATTTGCCTAAGCTAGTGTCTACAAGGCGTTAAAACTCGCCGGCTTCACTGTGAGGAAGAACCAAAGAATCAATGGCTTGCGGGAAACACATGAATCCGACCGCCAGACAATCGTGGCGGCGGCGTGACATGGTTAACGGCGCGTTTACGGCGTTGGGGTCTGCTTGACGGCGGTGACGCCGGAGAGGCTGAGGCGGGCCTGGCCGACCAGAAGGACCGGCTCGCTGCCGGTGAAATCGACGCCTGTAACGATGCCTGTGGTTTCGGTTGAGACGTTCACTGTTTTGCCTTCGGCATCTACCGCCTGCATCGAGATCGTGTAGCTGCCAGCCGGCTTTACATTCCCCTGATTGTCCAGACCGTCCCAACTGAACGTCCCGGTGCCGGCCTGCATCGCGCCCTTCTCGGAATAGACGCTGTTGCCGTTGGCGTCCTTGATGCTCACGGTGACGGTCGCGGCGTCCTTGACGTTGAACTGCCACTGCGCCTTGCCGTTGACGAGTTCGGACCGCGTGCCCGACGCGGTGACGGTCTTGCCGATATAGCCGACAGCATTGGAGTTGGTGGTATTCGAATTGGCGGTCACCAGCGAAGCGAGAAAATCGTTGGTCTTGAGCTGCTGTTCGACACCCGAGAACTCGACGAGTTGCTGCGTGAACTGATTGGTGTCGAGAGGGTCGAGCGGGTTCTGGTTCTTGAGCTGCGTGGTCAGGAGTTGCAGGAACTGGTCGAAATTGCTGGCGATCGATGCGTGGTCGGCCGCACTCGCGGAGGACGACGATGAAGACCCGACACCACTAACGGACATGATCGACTCCTATACGAATAGATTGACGCCGCCCGCCGAAGCGATGCCGCGATAGAGGGTGACTGAGGGAATTGCCGAAAGCGTGTCGTCGGCCTCTGCGCCGGGCGAATAGCGCGCCAATGGGCCGGTGCCGCCCTGGCGCTGGTCGCCGCCGGTCATGCCGGCAAATGGGTTCTGTTTCAGCGAGAATTCGAGATTGGTCTTGCCGGCGTCGAGGCCGGCTTGGCTCAGCGCTTTTTCGAGCGACCCGCGGTCGCGCTGGAACATGTCGAGGGTTTCGGAGCGCTCGACCGTTAGCCGCGCATTGACGTTGCCGGTGGCGTCGACATGCATGCGCACATCGACGCGGCCGAGTTCGGGCGGGTCGATGCGGATCGAGAAGCGCGAGGAGCCCTGATGCGCCTGCCGCACCATCTCGAAGGCGACCTGCGCCATGTTGATGGGATTAGTTGCGGCCTGGTAGGCGGCGGGGATGGCACGGGCGGCACCCGTCGCGGCCGGCGCTGCTATAGTTGCAGTCGTGACCTGCGTGGCGCTGTCGGGCGCGTTGGACTTGGCGTCGACCCCGGAGGTCGCGGCCGCGATGATCTTGGTGTCGGGCCTGCTCGGATCGTCCTGAGACGGGTCGGCCGTCTTACCAACGAGCGGCGATCTGAGATTGGTCGACGCCGGGCCGGCAGATGTCTTGCCGGTGACCGGGGCAGGGGGTGCCACGGTCGGCGACTTTGGGGCGGTTGGGGCAATGGGCGCCGGGATATCGAGTTTTGGGGCGGCGACGGACGGTGTTTGCGGCGCGTTTGCCGCTGGTTTGGCGTCGAGCAAGGACCGCACAATTTGGTCGAGCGCCGTCGCGTTGTCGCTGCTGCCGGCGGTCAATGGCGCGAGCGTTTGGGGGTTGGCCTCGGCCGCCGTGAGCTTCTGGTTCAGCGCCTGCAATTGCTTCGCGACATCGGGAGAGACAGGGGCGATGGCGGCGCCGAGTTCGGCAAGTTTGCTGGCAAGCTCCGCGATGGCTGGCAGCGGCTGCGCTGCGGTAGGTGCGGCGATGGCACCAGCTGTTTCGCTTTGCGCCGCGGGATCTGAAGGTGTTGCCGGTGCCCCGAGACCGAGGCTCGCGAGGAACTGCGTGATCTGATCGGAGACGGGTGATTTGTTCTTGGAGCCGGCAAGTCCGGCGAGCGGGTCGGTCTTGCCCTTGTCGGCGCTGCTGCCGATCGAAGTGAGTGGATCGAGGGTGGTGCTGAGATCAAGTGTGGGCGCGAGCGACACAGGCGCCGCGGGTGGAGCGATCAGCGCAGTGAGCGCCTGGGCAGTCTGGCCAAGCTGTTGCAGCAATTGCGGATCAGGTGTGTCGCCTTTGTCGAGCTGATCCTTCAGCGTTTCGAGTTGTTTGGTCAGTTTGGTCAGGAGTGAGACGCCCTGCGGGGTGCTCTGGACGCTCGCGTTAGTTGCCGGATCGAGGCTGATGCCGAAGGGCAATGGAATTGTTGGGGCGCCTGCATCCGCGGTGACCGGGGAGGGAGTTCCGCCGCCCGCCAGCAAATGGTCGACGAGCGCGGCGAGGAAGCCGAGCGGGCTGTCGGAGGCCGGCGCGTCGGCGCTCGCCGCGGGAGCGGGGGTCCCGCTCGAGGTTGGTGCAGCCGAGTAGCTGATGGTCAGATGCGAAGACAGGTTAAGCCCCGATGGACAGAATACTCCGGGGACAACGATGCAAGCGCGGTGCCAAATGGCAAATGTCAGGAATTACAGCTGGTTATGGTCTGACACGGACCGGTGTCGACCGGCAGGTCCTGCGCAGTCCGGCAGTTTTTGCCGAGGCCACGACGGTTGATGCGTCAGGCACATCCCTCTATACACCGCCCGTTCACTGGGGCCTTGACCCCCAATTGGATGAGAGAGATGGACCTGAATTCGCTTGATCTGCCCAAGCGCCCTCAGGACACGCGCGTTGTTGTCGCGATGTCCGGTGGCGTCGATAGCTCGGTGGTGGCCGGGCTGCTTGCCCGCCAGGGCTATGATGTGGTGGGCGTCACCCTGCAGCTTTACGATCATGGCGAAGCAACGCATCGAAAGGGCGCGTGCTGCGCCGGCCAGGATATTCATGACGCGCGGCGGGTCGCGGCGGCGCTCAGTATCCCGCATTACGTGCTCGACTATGAGGAGCGCTTCAAGAAAGCCGTGATCGAGCCGTTCGCCAATGCCTATCGGCAGGGCGAAACGCCGGTGCCGTGCATCGCGTGCAACCAGAGCGTCAAGTTTGTCGACCTGATGGAGGTCGCGCGCGATCTTGGGGCGGACGTCTTGGCGACGGGGCATTATGTCCAGAGCAAGCTGGTCGACGGGAAGCGGCGGATGCTGCGGCCGGTCGATGCGAGCCGCGATCAGTCGTATTTCCTGTTCGCCACCACCGAGGAGCAGCTCAACTTCCTGCGCTTCCCGCTTGGCGGCATGACCAAGCCGGCGGTGCGCGAATTGGCGCGCGAGCTGGGGCTTGAGGTCGCCGAGAAACATGACAGTCAGGACATCTGCTTTGTGCCGCAGGGGAAGTATGCCGACGTGATCAAGCGGATGCATCCCGAGGCGGTGGCCAAGGGCGAGATTGTGCATCTCGACGGCCGCGTGCTCGGCAGTCACGAGGGCATCGTCAACTACACGGTCGGCCAGCGCAAGGGCCTCGGCATCGCCGCAGCCGAGCCGCTCTATGTGATCAAGCTCGAGCACAAGACCGGCCGGGTGATCGTTGGGCCGCGTGAGGCGCTGTTGACGAAGACCGTCCGGCTGCGCGACGTGAACTGGCTGGGCGAGGCCGCGCTCTCGACGTCGGCCGGCGGCAACGGCCTGCCGGTGGAGGTCAAGGTGCGCTCGACCCGTCCACCGCAGCAGGGCGCCGTGCTGATGGTCGACGGCGAGGTATTTGTGACGTTGTTTGCGGGCGAGTACGGCATCTCGCTGGGCCAGGCCTGTGTGTTCTACGCCGACGAGAGCGAGAACTCGGAAGTGCTCGGCGGCGGCTTCATCGCCGAGGCCGTGCCGCAGGCGCTCGTCGCTTAAGGCACGGTGATCGGGTCGTGCGGGGTCGGCACAGGCATGCCGACCTTAATCGTGCCGTTGGCAAGACCAAGAACAGCAGCAAGCACGATTAGAACGCCGACCACCAGCACGGCCGTTCGCGCGGTCGTATCCGGTTTTGGCCGATCATCACCGGGCATCGCTACGGGGCCGAGGACGAGGGCGGGACCGCGGACGCGTCCAATGGGCTCGTGGATTCGCGCAACTGCTGGTAATTGCCGACGCCGCCCATGATGCCGCCCAGAATGAAGACAAGCGCCAAGGCCCCTAGGACGAGGATCAGGATGCGCGCCGGGGTGAGTTTCCAGGGCGAAATGGGCGGCTGCGGTTCGGTCATCGGGTCTTCTACGGTTCAGGGCAAGACTTAGTTCCGACATGTACCCCGGGCCTGTGGCGCGGGAAAGCGGCGATCCGCCGCGCTCGGCGTTGGTCTGGGCCGCTTTCGGAGGTTTGTGCCGAAATCGTCCGAAAACTGCCCAAGGATATCCCGCCCAGTGGCGTCCTAGCTTCAAAGATGCCAGTTCAAGGGTACTTCGGGTGCATGGGTCTCTGGTTTTGACGCCGCAAACTAACTCAGTTCCGATGCCGGCCGCGGCGGCCGTGCGTAATAATGCCCTGGTCGACCGCGCCAAGGCTGGCGACCGGCTCGCCTTCGGCCAACTCGTCGAAGCCAATTACGATTTCATCTTCCGCGTTGCCTGCAAGTGGACCGGCAAGAAATCGGACGCTGAGGATATCGCGCAGGAGGTGTGCATCAAGCTCGCCACCGCGATCCAGAGCTTTGACGGTCGCTCCGCATTCACCAGCTGGCTCTACCGGGTGACCATCAACATGGTGCGCGACATGCAGCGCTCATCGTCGCGACGCGACCGGAACGTCGACGCATTTTCACTGGTGCACCCGGAGGACGATCCGGGCGGGCAGGAGGAGGCAACAACAGCCAAAGAGATCTGGAACAAGGTAAGCGAGCTACCAGAAAAGCAGCGCGAAGCGATCATGCTGGTCTACGCGGAGGACATGAACCACGCGGACGCAGCCGAGATCATGGGGTGCAAGGAGGCCACGGTCTCCTGGCACATACACGAAGCGAAAAAGACCCTGAGGGGACTTTTGTGATGGACGACGACAAGATGACCGATGACACTCTTTCGACGCTGAAGATGCTGCGCGCCAGCGCGCCTTCTGCTGAAGCCAAGAAGCTCGCGCTCAATACCGCGATGCTGGCGTTCGACGCCGCGCAGCCCAAGAAGGCCGCGGCCGCTACCAAGGCCGGCTGGCGCAACCGCTGGACGCTCGGCGCAGGCCTGGGCGTGCCGCTCGGCACCGCTGTCGCCGCGCTCGTGCTGCTGCCGCTCGGCACGCAACTGTATACCGCGACCTCGAACCACACCGATGCCGTACCGCCCAAGACCGTGACTACCGATGGTGTGCTGAAGAAAGAGATCGCCATCGCGGCGTCGGACATGCCGGCCAAGCAGGACGAGGTCGACAGCAAGATCAAATCATCGACGCTGTCGCTGCAGCAACAGCCGAAGACCGCGCGTCCGGTCGCGCCGCCGAAGGATGGCGAAGCGCAGCCGCCGGTGCCGACTGGGACGGTGACCGAAGAAGCCGAGCCGATGATGGATCAGCTTGCGACGGTCGCTCTGGCGCCGATGGAGCTTGACCGCGACGCTGCCAAGATGACTGCCGCACCGAACGGCAATTCCGGCCTGATGGGCGGTATTGCGCAGCCGCTGCCGAGCGCCAATGCGGTGCCGCAGCAGCCCTCTGGCGACACTTTCCAGAAGTTCGACGAGAACCGCGTGAAGGTCACCAGGGATGAGCCGGTCTCGACCTTCTCGATCGATGTCGACACGGCGTCGTACTCTTATGTCCGCGGGTTGCTGAAGGACGGCTATCTGCCTGATCCTGAGGCCGTGCGGCTCGAAGAGATGATCAACTATTTCCCGTACGACTATCCGGCGCCTGCTTCGATCGACACGCCGTTCAAGGCGACGATGGCAGTAATCCCGACGCCGTGGAATCCGAAGACCGAGCTGCTCGAGATCGGCATCAAGGGCTATGTGCCGCCGGCAACGGCGCGTGCGCCTGAGAATCTGACGTTCCTGATCGATACGTCGGGATCGATGGATGAACCCAACAAGCTGCCGCTGCTAAAGCGCTCGTTCGGCCTCCTGGTCGATACGCTGCAGCCCAACGACACAGTGTCGATCGTCACCTATGCGGGCTCGGCCGGCGTGGCGCTAAAGCCCACCAAGGCCTCGGACCGCTCGACGATCCTGTCGGCGCTCGACCAGATGGTTGCCGATGGCTCGACCGACGGCATTGACGGCATTGCGCTCGCCTACAAGGTGAATGCCGAGGCGAAGGGCGAAGGCACGATTAACCGGGTGATCCTCGCGACCGATGGCGATTTCAACGTCGGCATCAGCGAGCCGGATGAGCTCAAGACCTATATCAAGACGCAGCGCGGTAACGGCATCTTCCTCAGCGTCCTCGGTTTCGGCCGCGGCAATCTCGACGACGAGCTGATGCAGAGCCTGGCACAGAACGGCAATGGCAACGCCAGCTACATCGACACTTTCCAGGAAGCCCAGAAGGTGCTGGTGGAAGAAGGTGGCGCCAATCTGGTGACCATTGCCAAGGACGTGAAGATCCAGGTCGAGTTCAACCCGGCGCAGGTCAGCGAGTACAGGCTCATCGGCTACGAGACCCGGGTGCTCAACCGCGAGGACTTCAACAATGATGCGGTGGATGCCGGCGAAATTGGTGCAGGCCATACCGTGACGGCGATCTACGAAATCACGCCGACCGGCAGCGGCGGCGATCTCAATGATCCGCTGCGCTACCAGATGTCGGCGGCGCCCGTGGCGACCAGCGACGAGTTCGGCTTCCTCAAGATGCGCTATAAGACGCCGGAAGGCGAAGTCAGCAAACTGATCCAGACGCCGATCGGCAAGGATCTGGTGGTGGGCGATCTGGCGCAGGCCAGCACCGACCAGCGGTTCGCCGCCTCGGTGGCCGCATTCGGGCAGAAGCTCAAGGGCTCAAACTATGGCGAGGCCCTGACCTGGCAGCGGATATCGGACCTGGCGAACGGCGCCAAAGGCACTGACGTCAATGGCTATCGGGCAGAGTTCGTGCAGATGGTCAAGCTCGCGGCTTTGCTCAATCCCGATCATGCCGGCAGTGGCAAATCGATCTACGACGACCCGAAGGGCGGCAAGTCAGGCCCGGTGCGCTCCACCGGCGGCCGCCCGACCCTAAACTAACTCCCGACGCGAGGGCGCTCTCCTCCTTCGCGCGAATGGAAAGGCCGGGCCCTTGAGCCCGGCCTTTTTTGTGCCACGGCGAAGCGATTTGCCTTGTGGGCACCGAATGCTAGAAGCCTGCCGAACCCGGCGGCGTGCGCGGGGCGTCGGAGCGACCGGTGAGACTAGCCGTTCTTCTTTGTGGAGTGCTGTCCGGCGTGATCGCGCTCGGCTTCGGCTGGTGGGGCCAGCAGGGGCTGCTGTTCAACACCACTCACCTGTCGCAGGTTGCCTACATCTTAGTCGTCTTGGCCATTCATATTGTCGCGCTGACCTCGATCGCAGGCGGTATGGCGGTATTGGTCTCGGTGCCGGTGAGCCGGATCGCCCTGCTGTCGAGCGCGGTCGGCTAGCTGCAGATCATTGCAATCATCTGTGGTGGTATCACATTGCCGGTTGGCGGGCTTATCATCCTGTCGGCGGCGGGCGGGCTTGCGGCGTTCTTGCCCAGCGTGCAATCGTCGGCATTTCGCATCGAGCGGCCGGGACGATCAGTTCCAATGGCTGCTGTCTACGTACCGCCGCCTTCGGTCCAGGGGCCGAGCCCGGCGGAGATCGAAGTTGCCCGGGTTCGAGCAGCGGCGCTGGCCGAGGAAGAGGATCACTCCAGGCCGTTCCTCGCGTTCGATCCGAATGAGGACAATTCCCGCCCCTTTGGGTCGGTCGATACTCCAGCGTCCCGGCCGGCGCCGCGCATTGACGAACGTCGTCAGCCTTCGGGTGCGTCATACGACTTCCGGACTGGTGCGGTTCCTAAGCCGAAGCGAAAGCGGCGGCCGCAGCGCCAGGCACTGACCGCGATCATCGTCATTGTGCTGGTGGTGCTGGTCGGGGCGCCGATCCTCTATCTCGTGGATGCGCAGCTTCGCATCCCCGGCGAAGTGCTGCCTGCCACAGTCGTGTCGTCGTCCTCGTTGGCGGTTGCGCCGTTGCCGGAACGCTCGGCATCGGCAGCGCAGGCGTCGAGCAACGATGGGGAGCCCGACCGGCTGCCGTCACAACCGACAGGTCTGACGCCATCGTCGCTGACGGAGACGGCGTCGGCGGATGAGGACTCGTTTAGTCTGGGCGACAGTTCGCTGGTCGCGGCGGCCGAGTTGTCTGGGCCATCGTCCTCGGCATCAGCAGAACCGGTCGCTGCCGCCGCGCTGCCGCCACTGCCGAGCGACGCGAGCTTTGCCTCGCCCTTCGACTATTGCACCGCCTTCGGCAACAGCGATGCGCCTGATGTCAAGAAGATCACCGGCGGCCTCACCGAGCTGATTTTCAATGCGCGCAAGAAGGCGAACCTTTCGCAGGGCGACGTGCGCTGGCGCTGCATGGACAAGGCTGTATGGACCTGAGTGCAGTCGCCGGGCGGGCTTGCCTGCGACAAGGTGCCGGATTCGGTGGACCGCGTGTTGATCTGCGCTTCGCACCCGGATGCGCAGGGAATCCGCACGGCGGCTGGCGACTGGAGCTGCGATGGCTTCACCCCAGTGGTGTGCCAGGCCCAGCTCAGCGCTCCGGACCGGCGAGGCTTCGACAAGAACGTCTGGCAGAAGGTGGCTCCGCCGGTGCTTGAGACGCCGAGCGGCTGATCACGATGTTTTCGATTGGTGCGGCGCGGGGCCGGTTGAGGCTGCTTGACAGGCGAGGGGGCCAAACCTAAGAAGACGCGCCTTGGAGCCGTTGGCGATTGCCGACGCGCGCTGCGCGTGCGGCGGGGTAGCTCAGCTGGTTAGAGCACGGGAATCATAATCCTGGGGTCGGGGGTTCAAGTCCCTCTCCCGCTACCAAGGCTCATGTCGAGCGCGATACTGCGGCTTAGCGGCCGAATTTCTCCTGCCAGGTCGGGAAGAGATCGCCCCCGGCGGGCGTCGCCAGGTAGATGGCGCGGGCGATGGCGCGGCTGAGGCAGACCGCGGCGGCGTGTCCGAGCGCAATGACATCGAAGATCGGGTCGGCGACCGGGATGGCGCCGGTCGAGACCGAAAAGACCAAATCACCGTCGACGAGTGTGTGGGCCGGACTTACGGCGCGGGCGATGCCATCCTGTGCGGCGACGGCGAGGCGTTTGAGCTGGGTCTTGCTGAGGTCGGCGTCAGTGGCGACGATGGCGATCGTGGTGTTGGATATCTCGCTCAGATAGTCGCGTTTGGTCCTGTCGGACTCGGCGAAGGACACCGGGGCCGCGTAGGGGCCGCGTGCACC
>JBDTLB010000085.1:0-34725 GCA_039934955.1 Devosia sp. | reverse complement strand
TGGTCCGGCTCGTCCTTCCAATATCTCACCGACCCGCGCACCAAATTTGCCTTCCCGACAATCGTCTCGCTTGCCGGCAAGGCCGACCCGACCGCGGCCAACGCCTATCTTCAGGCACTCCATTGGGAGCTCAATACGGATGCCCTGCGCTGCGAGTCTCAGCACTATGCTGGCCTCGGCTGGTTCGCCTCAATGGACTTTGCTGCCGGTCCGCTCGGCGACTACCCCGACGAATGGTTCGACGTCCAATACCTCTCGCCAACGCTGATGAGCTGGCGAGAAGGCGGCAGCCTCAACTGCGGCGGCGCGCACCCCTATAACCACAGCGACGTCTACAATCTTGATGTGAAGACCGGCACGATCATTGCCATGAGCCGGATCTTCAAGGGATGGATCGCTCGCACCTTCGACGGCAAAATCGTCGACGATCAGGCAGACGCCCGGACCCATCCCGATGACTTCAGCTGGGGGCCCGACAAGGCCCTGGGCGATCTCGTCCGCGCGCATCTCAATAACGGCGACTTCGATTTGTCCGACCCGGACTGCGGCTACAACGACCTCGTCGACAGCGACCTGGCGATCGGCTTCAGGCAGCCCGACATTGTCGTCTTCGGCTTCCGTACGCTGGAAAACGCCATCGAGGCTTGTGCCGGCGAGATCTACGATGCCCCCGTCGCTGAGCTCAAAGACTATCTTGCACCGGGAGCCGCCGACTATTTTCCGTCGCTCCGGAACTAAATTTTATTCGGCCGGCACGGCCTCGACTGCTGGTTCCGTCTGGCGTGCCGCACCGAGCCAGGAGGCCAGCGCAGCGCCCAGATAAAGCAGCAGCGAGATCGTGAAGGCGATCTTGATGCCCACCATGAACGGCCCCGATAGAAGGTCCGGGAAGAAATGCGGCCCGGTGATCGTCGCCTGCTGTGCCGCTGTCAGCGCATGCAGCGCCTCCGCCGGGATCAACTCGCCCATCGGATTGTAACCGAGGAACGCCGCGAACAGGCTCGCGACCGGCGGCGCGCTCGCCACCCGCGCCGCAATCGCCTGCGGCAGGCCCTGCGCCAGCAGATGCGACTCCATCGCCGCGGGCAGGCTGAGCGCCAGCCCGATGATCATCAACGTGAAGAACACGCCGATCGACAGCACCTGTCCCGCATTCATCGCCGTCGCGCGAATGCCCGAGGCCTGGCCGCGCTCCGCGGCCGGCACGGCGTTCATCGTCTGCGTTGCGTTCGGTGCCGAGAACAGCCCCGAACCGACGCCGTTGAGGAACAGCAACCCCGCAAACATCCAATAGTCGAAGTCCGCCTTGAGCAGCATCAGCCCGAGGAACGTCGCCGCGCCGAGGATCATACCGCCTGCCGCGAAGAATTTTGGTCCATAGCGATCACTGAGCAGGCCCGAGACCGGCCCGATCAGCAGTACGCCGACCGTCAGTGGCAGCATGAAGATGCCGGCCCACAGCGGCGTCGACTCGAACGAATAGCCATGCAGCGGCAGCCAGATGCCCTGCAGCCAGACGATCAGCATGAACTGCAGCCCACCGCGCCCGACCGAGCCGAGCAGCGTCGCCAGTACGCCCGTGCTGAACGGCCGGATGCGGAACAGTTTCAGGTCGATCATCGGTGCCTCGACCCGCGTCTCGACGACGAAGAACGCGACGAGGAACAGCAGCCCGAGCCCGATCTCACCCAGCACGCGCGGGCTGCCCCACGCCATCAGATCGTGGCCGTAGGGCTGGATGCCATCATTGATGCCGGTCAGCACCAATACGAGCCCGATGGCGAACGTGATGTTGCCCGCCCAGTCGAGCCGGCCATGTTTCTTTTCGACGCCCACATCCTTGAGGCTGACATAGGCCCAGACCGTCCCGATGATGCCGATCGGCACATTGATCCAGAAGATCAGCCGCCAGTCGATATCGGCCAGCAATCCGCCCAGCACCAGCCCCAGGAACTGCCCGGCGATCGCCGCCATGATGTTGATGCCGAGCGCCAACCCGCGCTGCTTGGGCGGGAACACATCGATCAGAATTGCCGTCGACGTCGCCGTCAGCATGGCGCCACCAACCCCCTGCACCACCCGCATGCCCACCAGGAACAACGCCGCACTATCACCGGTCGGCATAAAGCTTAGCGCCAGCGAGGCGAGCGTGAAGATCAGGAAGCCCAGATTGTAGATCTTGGCACGGCCGAACATGTCGCCGAGCCGCCCGAAGCTCACCACCAGCACCGAGGTCACCACCATGTATCCCATGATGGTCCACAGCAGGATGTTGGTATTGCCCGGATCGAGCGGCTTTAGTCCGATACCGCGGAAGATCGCGGGCAGGCTGATCAGCACGATCGACGCGTTGATCGTCGCCGCCAGCATGCCGAGCGTGGTGTTGCTGAGCACCATCCATTTGTGATTTTTCATTTCAGTGGGCATAAGGGCATCCAGAAAAAGCGGTCATGAACCGCTCGAATGCGGCACGCTATAATTAGGATACTAACTATTGGCAACGCATGAAGACGCATTTCTGCTGCGCGACCTGACACGCGATCTGCTGCTGGCAGGGCGTCTCTGGCGCAAGATGGCCCGTCACGCAGCGTCCGAGCACGGCGTCTCTGAAGCCGCTTCCGCGCCGCTGATCTGGATCGGCCGGCTGGGCGAGAACGTTCGGCAGAACACCCTTGCCGACGCCATTGGCATCGAGGGCGCCTCTCTCGTCCGGCTGCTCGATGAGTTGCAGGCTTCCGGCCTCATCACCCGCGTCCCCGACCCGGCCGATCGCCGCGCCAATGCCGTCAACCTCACCGAGCGCGGCCAGACTGTGGTCGCCGAGGTCATCGAGACGCTGAGCGCCCTGCGCCTCGAAATCTTCGCCAAGGTTTCGCGCAAGGATGCCGAGGCGGCCCTCAAGGTGTTCCGCACCATCGAGGCCGCGGCGCAGAACGACACCCCGTGACAAGCCCCGGACACTGAGCTACAAACTCCGTCATGGACCTCGTCCGCGCCAGCTTTTCGTATTGGTATTTTAGCAGCCGATGCCCGCTGGCAGCTGGAGGGGTGCGTTCGATCTAACCAAACCGAACCCACAGAATTCCCTAAGAGCCGCCAGCGACTGGCGGCTTTTTTGTCGCCGGTCCATCACCATCTCAAGGACCAGCAAAATGCTCAAATCCACCGACGACCTCCGCATCAAGGACATCCGCGAGCTCCGAACTCCGGCCGAGGTGATGCACGAATTCCCGCGCACCGACGCGGCGACCCGCACCGTGCTCGCCTCGCGCCACGCGCTCCACAACATCCTCCATGGCGCCGATGACCGCCTCGCCGTCGTGGTCGGCCCCTGCTCCATCCACGATCCTGCCGCGGCGCTCGACTACGCGCGCCGCCTGCTCGCCATCCGCGAGCGGCTTGGCGACCGGCTTGAGATCGTTATGCGGGTTTACTTCGAGAAACCGCGCACCACAGTGGGCTGGAAGGGTCTGATCAACGACCCCGATCTCGATGGCAGTTTCAAGATCGACGCCGGCCTCCGCCTCGCCCGCCAGGTCTTGCGCGACATTGCAGATCTCGGCCTGCCGGCCGGCTGCGAGTTCCTCGATATGGCCACGCCGCAATATTTCGCCGATCTCGTCGCCTGGGGCGCCATCGGGGCGCGGACCACCGAGAGTCAGGTGCATCGCGAGTTGGCCTCGGGCCTAAGTTGTCCGGTCGGTTTCAAGAACGGCACCGACGGCAATGTTCGCATTGCGCTGGACGCGGTGAAATCGGCGAGCCAGCCGCATCATTTCCTGGCCGTCACCAAGGACGGTCGCTCGGCCATCGCCTCGACCACCGGCAATGACGACTGCCACATCATTCTGCGCGGCGGCAAAGTGCCGAATTTCTCGATCGAGAGCGTCGAGGCTGCCGCCGCCGACTCGATCAAGTCGGGCGTCACGCCGGCCATCATGATCGACGCCAGCCACGCCAATTCGTCCAAGAAGCCCGAAAACCAGCCGCTGGTCCTCGCCGAGATCGGTACCCAGATCGCTGCCGGCGACCGACGCATCATCGGCGTCATGATCGAAAGCAACCTCGTCGCCGGCCGCCAGGACCTCGAGCCGGGCAAGCCGCTGACCTACGGCCAGTCGATCACCGATGGCTGCATCGGCTGGGACGCCACGGTCGAAACGCTCGAAGCGCTAGCGGAGTCGGTCGCGACGCGCCGGGAAAAGGCCGCGATGGTGGCCTAGCGGCGGCGCGGTCCATCGCCTATCTTCCAATGATGGATATTCCCGCTCCGCTCCGCCAGCTGCCCAACCAACTCACCGTCGCCCGCATCATCTCGGTGCCAGTACTCTGCCTGCTGATTGCCCTGAGCACCAATTGGCACGTCGACTTCCTGCGCTGGCTGGCGCTGCTGATTTATGTCGCGTCGGCCGTGACCGACTGGCTCGACGGCTTTCTCGCCCGCCGTATGTCGATGCAGTCCGACCTTGGCAAGATGCTCGACCCGATCGCCGACAAATTGCTCGTTGGCGCATTGATCGTCACCTTTGCGTGGACCCACGACTTCTCCGGCTTCGACCTCATCCCCGCAATTGCCATCCTGATCCGCGAGATCTTCGTGTCCGGCCTGCGCGAGTTCATGGGCAAGCGCGAAATCTCCGTCCCCGTCACCTTCCTCGCCAAGTGGAAGACCACGGTGCAGCTCGTCGCCTTGTTCGTCGTGATGCTGTCGGGCATCTGGGTCGGGGTGTGGTTCATCGCCGATATCCTGCTCTGGCTCGCCGGCATTCTGACCGTGTGGACCGGTTGGCAATATCTGGTTTCGGTGTGGCCCTATTTCAGCAGCCCTACAGAATGAAGATCCTCTACTTCGCCTGGCTACGCGAACGCCTCGACCGTGGTGAAGAAGAGGTTTCGCCGCCGCCAGAAGTGAAGACCATTGCCGACCTCATCGGCTGGCTGCGCGGGCGCGACGAGGCCACCGACCTCGCAATGCAACGCCCTGAAATCATCAAGGCCGCGATCGACGCCAAGATCGTTAAACATGACGCCCCCATCGCTGGCGCGAAAATCATTGCGCTGTTCCCGCCGATGACCGGAGGCTGATTTGGCCATCCGCATCGACACGCAGCCCTTCGATCCCGGTGCTGAGACCAACGCGTTTCTGGCATCGTCCGCCGGAGCCGGCGCCGCAGTGACCTTCACCGGTCTCGTCCGCTCCGACCCGCGCGACCCGATCGCCAGCCTGACGCTCGAATGCTACCCTGAGCTCGCGACGCTGCAGATCTCCGCCATCGAAGCGCAGGCCATCGCCCGCTTCGGCCTGATGCGCGCCACCATCATCCATCGCTACGGCACGCTCATCCCGGGCGAACCGATCGTGCAGGTGATGACCCTCGCACCACATCGCCACGCCGCGTTCGACGGGGCACAATTCCTGATGGACTACCTCAAGACCGATGCGCCCTTCTGGAAGAAGGAAGCGGGTCCGCAGGGCGAGCATTGGGTCGAGCACAACGCCGCCGACGATATGGCCAAGGCCCGCTGGAGCTGAGCTCCGGCGCCGCAAACAAAGACCCCGCCACTCGGGCGGGGTCTATCACCAAATCGACGATGGATTCGCCACGCAATTATTCGGCGGCGACTTTCTTCGGCGTCACTGCTTCGTTGAAGGCATTGAGCAGTGTCTGACACGCCTTGCCCGGCTTGAACGCATATTCGCCCACCAGCGATACCGGCGTGATTTCGGCGGCCGTTCCGGTCAGGAAGCACTCGTCATAATTGGCGAGCTCTTCCGGCATCATGTGGCGCTCGATGACCTTGTAGCCATTCGCCTTGGCGAGGCCGATCACCGTTTGCCGGGTGATGCCGTTGAGGAAGCAGTCCGGATCCGGCGTGTGGATCTCGTCGCCTTTGACGAAGAACACATTGGCGCCGGTCGCCTCGGCGACGTAGCCGCGATAGTCGAGCATCAGCGCATCGGCGAAGCCATTGGCCATCGCGGCGTCCTTGCTCAGCGTACAGATCATGTAGAGGCCTGCGGCCTTGGCGTGCGACGGGATCGTCTCCGGACTCGGACGCTTCCACTTGCTCCACTGAAGACGGATGCCCTTGAGCTTTTCCTCGACGGAGAAATAGGACGGCCAGACCCAGCTGGCGATCGCCAGATGCACCTTGTTGTTGCGGCCGGGAACGCTCAGCTCCTCCGAGCCGCGCCACGCAACGGGGCGCATATAGGCATCGGTCAGAGCGTTCTTTTCGAGCACCAGACGCTTGGCCGCCTCGATCTCGTCGACTGAATAGGGAATGGTAAAATCGAGCATCTTGCCGGAACGGATCAGGCGCTCGGTATGCTCGCGCGACTTGAAGATCTCGCCGCCATAGGCGCGCTCACCTTCAAACACGGTGCTCGCATAATGCAGCCCGTGCGTCAGCACGTGGATCTTGGCGTCTTTCCACGGTTTCATTTCGCCATCAAACCAGATCCAGCCATCACGCTGGTCCATCGGTATTGCCATCATGTCCTCCAACAATCCCTGTCGGCCCTCGCAAGGCCGCTCGTCCCTGCCTCAATCTTGCCCCCGAAGTCCCGGCCTTGGCAAACCGGGATCGCTTTGGGATAAAGATCGAAGCACTCTCGATAAGGAAAACAATGGCATCCGGCAAAATAAATGTCAACATTACTGACATAAAGTCGGATGTGGCCGATACGGCGATCATGCCGCTCGAAATCATGGGCTTGTTTTTCTTTGCCTATCGCGACTTCGTCGGCGACGCCGACGCGCTGCTTGAGCGGCAAGGCTTTGGCCGCGCCCACCACCGCGTGCTGTATTTTGTGAATTTGAAACCCGGCATGCCGGTCGCCGATCTTCTCGACATTTTGAAGATCACCAAGCAGAGCCTGGCGCGCGTCCTGCGTCAGCTCATCGACAATGGCTACATCGAGCAGAAGACCGGCCATTCCGACCGCCGCCAGCGCCTGCTGCACGCCACCGACAAGGGCCGCCGCCTGTTCGATACGCTCTCGGCGACGCAGACCAGTCGCATCGATGCGGCCATCGCGGCGCTGCCGCCTGAGGGCAAGCGCACCGTGATGAAATTTTTCGTCGGGATGGTCGAACCCGGCGATCGCCCGGTGCTCGACCGCCTGAAACTGACTGAGGATATTTGACTAACGCAGAAGGCTCGCGAAACCGCGGGCCTCTGCTATCTGCGTGCTAGGACAACGTCCTAGTTGACGTGGCAGTGCTTCAGCTTTTCCTGGTACTGGATGCTGGCGACAAACTTCTGCTCTTTCTTGCTGAGCCTGGCGTGCGTGGTCCAGCAATCGTCATTGTCGAACGTCGCCATCCCGAGCGCGGTCTGGAAGCAATAGCCGTGCGCGTCGTAGATCGCATTGCGCGCATACCAGAGGTCGTAGCACGAGGCCGCCATGGCGACGCTGGGCAGTGCGACAAGAGTAGTGACGGCGAGAGCCGCGATAACGAAAAGCTTCATCTGGATGTCCCCATTCCCAATGCGCGATGGCGCACTCTGCCAGATAGACGCGCCAAGATGAACGCAGTCCGAACGAAATGTGACCGGGTTAGAGCAGCTTGTGGCCATTTGGCACTTTGGTGTCGGCACTGGCGAGGACAATAGCCCCCTCGGCATCGGCAAACCCCAGCGTCAACACTTCCGATTTCAGCGGACCAATCTGCCGCGGCGGGAAATTGACCACGCCGAGCACCTGCCGGCCGACCAGTTCCTGGGGCGTGTAGTGGGTGGTGATCTGTGCCGAGGACTTCTTGATCCCGATCTCCGGGCCGAAATCGATGATCAGAATGATCGCGGGCTTCCGGGCTTCGGGAAACGGCCGCGCTTCGACGACGGTGCCGATCCGGATGTCGACCGCGACGAAATCATCATAGCTGATCTCGGCCGCCACGGACTACCCCCGCCCCAGCTCTTCAGACCGCACCCGCGCCGCGAGCACTGCCCGGTCCATCAGCGCCTCAAGCCCGTCCGGCGCCATCAGCACCGCCAGCGCCGCGGCGGTCGTGCCCTTCGGCGAAGTCACGTTCTCGCGCAGGATCGATACCGACTGGCTATCCACCTCCATCAGCGCGGCTGCTCCGACGACGGTCTGCCGCGCCAACTGCATCGCCTGCCCCGGATCGAGCCCCTGGCGCATCCCGGCGACCGCCAGCGCCTCGACCAGATAAAACACATAGGCCGGTCCCGACCCCGACACCGCCGTCACCGCATCGAGCTTGCTCTCTTCGTCGAACCACACGACTGCACCGGCGGCGCCGAGCAAATCGTCCGCCAGCGCTCGGTCCGCGTTGGAGATGTGAAGGCCCACTGCGCCTGTGATCCCCTTGCCCACCTGCGCCGGCGTATTGGGCATGCAGCGGATCACCCGCTCGGTCTCGAGCCCATGGCTCAGCGTCTTGAGAGAGATGCCCGCCGCGATCGAAATCACCAGCGTCTGTCTGCCGACGCTCGGCAACACCTGCTGCATCGCCTCGGGCATCGATTGCGGTTTCACCGCCAGCACCAGCACATGCGTCAGCACATGCTCGGTCGTCTTCAGCAGCCGGATGCCATTGTCATCGGCGAATTTCTTTGCGGCATCGCCCGCGAACGGATCGACCAGCACCAGCTGGCCGGGCGGCAATCCGCCTGCGATCCAGCCTCGCGCCAGCGCAAGGCCCATCTTGCCGGCCCCGAGGAGAACGACGGGACCGACGTCCCCCAGAGCGCGCTCAGCCAAAGTGGTAGCCGGTTTGGCGGTTCGAGCGCGCGACCAGGATGACTCTCACGCCCGGCTCACGCTTCGCCCACAGTCTCGAACAGCACGCTTTCCAGCGATTCCGCAGCCGACTTGCCGGCCCAGACCACGAACTGGAACGCCTGATAGTAGAGATCGCAGCTCTCGGTCGCCGAGCGCAGCAGCGCCTCGCATTGCTGCGGCGTCACGTCGGCGCCACCTGTCAGCAGATGCGAATTGCGGAAAATGATGACCCCTTCGTGATTCCAGATGTCGAAATGGCCAATCCACATTTGCTCGTTGACCAGCGAGATCAGCGCCTTCACCTCGGCGCGGCGCGCTTCCGGCACCTTCAGGTCGAAGGCGGACGCGATGTGCAGCGACTCCAGATCCTGCATCCAGTTGAACGACACATGGTAGTCGCTCCAGGAGCCTCGAACCGAGATCGAGATCTCGTCGGTGTCCTGGCGCTCGAAGTTCCAGTCATTGATGGCAGCGATGTGCTCGATGATGTCGACAGGATGGATGGTGCGATCCGGCTCGAGTTCAAGAAGATTCATTTATGATTCCCGCCATACGCGTGAAAGGGGGCCCCGCGGCCAAAAAACGCAGTACTTGAAGGACTTGCCGCACGCAGATCGCCTACGAATCGCGCCTTGGGACCAACCTAGGCAGTGTGCTGATTCAGGGGAATCCCCTGAGGGCGTGTTCGCAGCTTTCTTCTGTGGATGATCGAACCTCGATTGTTAAGAACGTCTTAACCATGCGCCCTCGGGCCCATGAATTTGGTGTCACAATCGGACAATCGAGCTTTGTGGGAAACGCAGTGCCTGCGCCGGCCGCAGCGGAGCTCCGGGGCAACGAGGGGCAATGACGACCTAAAAAAGGCCCGCGGCCCCCGCCCAGCCGGTGACCAGCGCATCGCGCCATTGAGGGAAACCATTGGCTTCCGCCTGCCGCGCCGCTGCGAAATGATCGTAGGGCACGGCATAGAATGACGGATAATACTTGCCATCGCGCCGCTCAACGATGGCGTAGCGCGCATCCGGAGAGCCGTGGTTGAGTTGCAACCCGACGCTGCCCGGATTGACGATCAACCGCCCGTCCCGCAGCCGTACCGCCCTAGGAATATGCGTGTGTCCGCAGAGCAGCACCGGATAGTCGAAGCCCTCGGCCTTCGCCGCAACGCTCGGCTCGTCTGGGGTCGTCACCGTCCGGCCATCCCACCAAGCGTCGAGCCAGGGCTCGTCATCCGAGGTCGGCGTGCCGTGGCAGAGGAACACGTCGTCGAGCAGCGACATCGTGGGCGGCAAATCGTTGATCCAGATCCGGTGCCGGCTCTCCATCTGGTCCTGTGCGAAGCGATCGACACGATCGAGACTTTCGGGTGAATTCTCGATGAGATAGCGCTCGTGATTGCCCCGGACAGTGGGGATATCGAGATCCATCAGGATATCGGCGGCCCAATTGGGCTCGAGCGGCCCGCTGACCAAATCGCCCAGATTGAAGGTCGCGTCGACGCCGTGTCGCACAATATCTTCGAGCACCGCCTCCAGAGCCAGGCGGTTGCCGTGGACATCGGAGATGACGGCAACTCTCACGATTTTTGCGGGGCGTCTCCGGCGCCGGGGCCGGCCTTGAGCGCAGTGACCTCGGCCTTGAGTGCCTTCAGTTCGGCGCTCTGGGTCTGCACCAGCTCGCGCAGTGCGTCATAATCCTCGCGCTTCACCAAGTTCATATCCATGACGAAGCGCTCCGCCTGTGCCTTCACCATGCTCTCGACTTCACGGCGAACCCCGTCCGCCATACCCGCCGCGTCGTTCATCATCCGGCCGACATTGTCGAACAGCTTGCTGTTGGCCTGAGCCATGGGAGCCTCCGTCAGTTCATCTTCGCCGTCTATTTAGAGCCCCGCCCCCGCCTTGACCAGAGTGGGCGGCTGAACCATAGGTCGCACCATGCCGTTTCCCGATATCAGCCCGATCGCCTTCCAACTCGGCCCCTTCGCTGTCCGCTGGTACGCTTTGGGCTATCTGGCAGGGGTTTTCGTCGGCGCCTGGTACGCCACCACCCTGCTCCGCCGCAAAACCTTGTGGGCCAACGACAAACCACCGTTTGAGCCCGGCGCAATCTGGGATTTCGCGTTCTGGGCCGTCGTCGGCATCGTGCTCGGCGGCCGCGTCGGCTACGTGCTCTTCTACAATCTCCCCTACTACGCCGCTCACCCGGCCGACATCATCGCACTCTGGGATGGTGGCATGGCCTTCCATGGCGGCCTCATCGGCATCCTCATCGCCATGGCGCTGTTCACCCGCTCCAAGGGCGGCCGCATCCTCTCGAGCTTCGATCTGCTCGGCGCCATCGGCACCATTGGCATCTTCCTCGTCCGCATCGCCAACTTCATCAATGGCGAGCTTTACGGCGCGCCGACCAGCCTGCCCTGGGCAGTGATCTTCCCCACCGACCCCGAGGGTCTGCCGCGCCACCCCAGCCAGCTCTACGAGGCCGGGCTCGAGGGCCTGCTGCTGTTTATCGTCGTCTTCGTCGGCAGCCGCTGGCTTGGCTGGCTGAAGCGCCCCGGCCTCATCGCCGGTATCTTCGGCATCTGGTACGCGCTGAGCCGCATCCTCGTCGAATTCGTCCGGCTGCCCGACGCGCAGCTCGGCTATCTGCTCGGCACCGGCTGGCTCACCATGGGCCAGGTGCTGAGCCTTCCCGTCCTCGCGGGCGGCATTGCTCTCGCGGCTTACGCGCTGGTGCGTCCTCGTGGCTAGCCTCACGCTCAGCGAACAGATCGACGCGCAGATCCGCGCCGTGGGTCCGATGTCCCTCGCGACCTATATGGGCCTTTGCCTCAGCCATCCGCGCCACGGCTATTATGCCGTCGGCCGGCCGATCGGTGCCGCGGGTGACTTCATCACCGCGCCCGAGATCAGCCAGATGTTCGGCGAACTCATCGGCTTCTTCATCGTCAATCTCTGGCAGCAGATGGGCAGCCCGCCGAGCTTCACCCTGCTCGAACTCGGCCCTGGTCGCGGCACACTGATGCAGGACGCGCTGCGCGCCGCCAGCAAGGCCGACGGATTCGAAAATGCCTTGCACCTCCAGCTGTTCGAGTCGAACGCTCTTCTAAGAGGCGAACAGGAAAAGCGCCTCGGCGCCTATTCGCCCTATTGGTCGACCCAGATCGATGCGATCTCCGAGGATCCGGTCTTCGTCATCGCCAACGAATTCTTTGACGCCCTGCCGATCAAACAATTCGTCCGCACCGACGATGGCTGGCATGAGCGGCTCGTCGGGCTCATCAATGGTCAGCGCGGGCTCGGCCTGTCGCCAACACCGATCTCCGATTCTGCGGCGCCCTCCGAAGTGCGCGGCGCCTATGCCGGCGAAATCCTCGAACTCTCACTCGCCGCCGTCGACGCCATGCAGATGCTGTCCAAGAAAATCGCGCTACAGGGTGGCTCTATCCTCGCGCTCGATTATGGCTATCCCCGCACCCAGACCGGCGAGACGCTGCAGGCCGTGAAGTCCCACGCCTTTGCCGAACTGCTCGAGGCGCCCGGCGAGGCCGACATCTCGTCCCACGTCAATTTCCAGGTTCTCGGCGAAGCCGCCAAAGCCAGCGGCCTCGCCATTGCCTCGCTCGCGACGCAAGGCGAGTTCTTGATCCGGCTCGGCCTCGGCGAGCGTGCCAAGGCGCTGGCCCGCGCCAATCCCAACGAGGCCGCCAACGTCGCCCGCGCCGTCGAACGGCTGACCTCGCCAGAGCAGATGGGCACGCTGTTCAAGGCGTTCTGCGCCCACAGTCCGGGTCTTCGTCCGGCAGGTTTTGCATGAGCGCCCCCTATTCGATCAGCAAGGTGCTCGGCGACGAACGGCTACAGCACGGCTTCTTTGGCCGCGAGGGCGGCCGCTCGCAGGGCGAGATCGCGTCGAACAACATGTCGATCAGCGTCGGCGACAATCCCGACCTGGTGGTCTCCAACCGCAGCAGCGCCGCCTACGCACTCGGCCAGCACGGCATCGCCGATCTCGTCGTCTTCCGACAGATCCATTCGACCATTGTGACCACCCTCACCGAACGCCCGCGCGGTGTGGTCGAGGCCGACGCCATGGTCACCAACCGCTCCGATCTGCTGCTGGGCATCCTCACCGCCGATTGCTCGCCGGTGCTGCTCGCCGATCCCGAGGCCGGCATCGTCGGCGCCGCGCACGCCGGCTGGAAGGGCGTCGCCGGCGGCATCCTCGGCAACACCGTCAAAGCGATGGTCGCCCTCGGCGCCACCCCCAAGAACATCCGCGCCGCCATCGGCCCCACCATCTCTGGCGCCAACTACGAAGTCGGCCCGGAAACGGCCGCCCAGATCCTAGCACTCGACCCGGCAGCGGCCAGCCATGTCAGCATCCCACCCGGCAAGACCCGCGAGCACTTCGACATCCCCGGCCTGCTGCAGGAGCAATTGTTTGAGGCCGGCGTCGGACTTGTTAGCGATCTTTGCCTTTGCACCTACGCCGACCCGGTTCGGTTCTACTCCCACCGTTACGCCACCCATCATGGCGAGACGGCTGGGCGGCAGATCGCCATCATCGGCCTTCGGTAAACCATTCATCTTTGCGTCATAAGGCGCATTGCGCCGCCCGGCCCGCCGCTATAGACAGCGCGCATCTCACAGGGTCACGAGGACGCGCGCACCATGAAACTGGTCACCGGCAACTCGAACGCGGCCTTGGCCCAAGGGGTCTCGAGCTATCTCGAGCTTGCCCTCACCGACTGCACCGTCAAACGCTTCGCCGACAAGGAAGTGTATGTCGAGGTGCACGAGAACGTCCGCGGCGAAGATGTCTTCGTCCTGCAATCGACCAGCTTTCCCGCCAACGACAATCTGATGGAACTGCTGATCGTCATCGACGCGCTCCGCCGTTCTTCGGCCCGCCGCATCACCGCCGTGCTGCCCTATTTCGGCTACGCCCGGCAGGACCGAAAATCGGCGCCCCGCACCCCGATCTCGGCAAAACTGGTCGCCAACCTCATCACCATCGCGGGCGCCAACCGCGTCCTCACCCTCGATCTCCACGCCGCCCAGATCCAGGGCTTCTTCGACATCCCGACCGACAATTTAAGCTCGGCCCCGGTGATCGTGCGCGACATCCGCGACCATTACGACACCTCCAACACCATCATCGTGTCGCCCGACATCGGCGGCGTCGTTCGCGCCCGCAATGTCGCTGGCCGGCTCGGCACCAATCTCGCCATCGTCGACAAACGCCGCCCCAAGGCCGGTGTGTCGGAGGTCATGAACATCATCGGTGACGTGTCCGGACACGACTGCATCCTCATCGACGACATCGTCGATTCCGGCGGCACGCTGGTCAACGCCGCCGAAGCCCTGCTCAAGGCCGGAGCGAAAACCGTCTCCGCCTACATCACCCACGGCGTCCTCAGCGAAGCGGCCCCCGACAAGGTCGCGGCATCCAAGCTCAAGGAACTGGTGGTTTCGGATTCGATCGAGGCCCGCCCCGAAGTGGCGGCGGTCAAGAACATCCGCCGAATGCCGATCGCGCCGCTGATCGGCGAGGCCATCGCCAGAACCGCGTCAGAGCAGAGCGTTTCCAGTCTCTTCGACTGACTTTCTGACTCAACTGTCGAAATCGCCGCCTCTCGCGCGACATTCTTCCGAGGGCTTACACTAGCCTCCGGAGGACCTTGCCATGCCCAACTATATGCTGCTGCTTCACGCCGACGAGAAAGCCGGCGGCGCGCTGCCCAAGAAAGTCATGGCGCAGTGGATGGACAAGATGCACGCCTATAAGGCCGCGCTCGACAAGGCCGGCGTCCATATCGGCCACGGTGCGCTAGGACCCAGCACTTCGGCGTCGATCGTCAATCTCGACAGGGACGGCGAGATGCAGGTCCACAACGGCCCCTTCACCGAGACGAAGGAACAGCTCGGCGGCTATTATCTGATCCACGCCAAAGATCTCGCCGAAGCCCAGCAATGGGCCGCAAAATGCCCGGGCGCCATCTGGGGGCACATCGAAATCCGGCAGGTCAGCGAAGACGCCTGAAAAAATCTGCTTGTCGTTTTGTAGAAGTTTCTGGCCCCCTGCCGTCATTGTCGTGCCAGGGCCTGGTGTCCGGCGCCAAACAGGAGACGACAATGCAATACATGCTGCTCATTCTGGGCGACGAAAAACAGATGAATGCGGCCACGGTCGTGGACGGTACGGGGATGAGCGCGGAGTACGCCGCCTTCAACGACGCCCTGATCAAGGCGGGTGCAATGCGTGGTGGCGAGCGGCTGAAGCCGACCGCGATGACCACCACTGTCCGTGTCCGCGACAAGAAGGCGGTGGTGCTCGATGGACCCTACGCCGAAACTGCTGAACAGCTCGGCGGCTATTACATCATCGATGTTCCCAATCTCGACCAGGCGATCGACTGGGCCAAGAAATGCCCGGCCGCTCTGTTTGGTACCGTCGAAGTCCGCCCGATTTGGCCGACCGGCCGCGAATAATGAGCTCGGCAGCGGGACCGGTCGAAATTCGCCGGTCCCGCGCGTCATTGCAGCATCGGGGCGCTCGGCTCCGGCAAACGGAGAGACCCAGATGCGCTACATGATGCTGATCCACCACGACGAAGCTGCCCTCGCCGCCGCGCCCCAGAAGGAACTCTGGGCCGAATACGGCGCCTTCAACGAAGCCCTCAGCAAGGCCGGCGACGGCACGAATGGCGAGCGGCTGCAACCAAGTTCTGCCGCCACCACTGTCCGGCAGGACGGCGGTAAGACCGAAATCCTCGACGGCCCCTATGCCGACACCAAGGAGCAGTTCGCCGGTTATTTCTTCGTCATCGCCAAGGATCTCGACGAGGCGATCCTGTGGGCCAAGCGCTGCCCGTCGAGCAAATACGGCTCGATCGAAATCCGCCCGGTCGTCGAAGCCACGGGCAACTGGAAGTGAGAGATGCTGACGATGCCGGCCGGGCGGCTGAGCGCGTGGCGCGCGAAAGCTACGGCCGCCTCGTCGCCTTTCTCGCCGCCCGCACCCGCGATCTCGCCGGTGCCGAGGACGCGCTGTCCGAGGCCTTCGCGGCAGCCCTGCGCATGTGGCCGGCCGATGGCGTTCCGGGCAATCCCGACGCCTGGTTGCTCACCGTCGCGCGTCGCCGCCAGACCGATTCCATCCGCCGCCGGCAAACCCGAAATGCCGGGGAGCAGCATTTGACACTGATCGCCGACGAGATCGAGGACGCCGCGCAGGAGGGCCACTTGATCCCCGACCGGCGTCTGGCGCTGATGTTCGCCTGCGCCCACCCGGCGATCGAACGCGGTATGCGGGCGCCGCTGATCCTCCAGACTGTCCTCGGCATGACCGCCGAGGACATCGCCGCCGCCTTCCTCATTCCGCCCGCCACGATGGGCCAGCGCCTCGTCCGCGCCAAGACCCGCATCCGCGACGCCGGCATCCCCTTCAGCATCCCCGAAAAGGAAGACCTGGGCGAGCGCCTGCACGCCGTGCTGGACGCGATTTACGCGGCCTATTCGAAAGGCTGGAGCGAGATCGGCGACACCGGTGTTCCCGAAATCGCCGATGAGGCTGTCTGGCTCGGTCGGCTCGTCGTCTCGTTGCTGCCCGCCGAGCCCGAGGCCAAGGGCATGCTCGCGCTGATGCTCCATGCCGAGGCCCGCCGCGCCGCCCGCCGCAGCCCCACGGGCGCGTATGTGCCACTCGAGCAGCAGGACACAAGCCTCTGGGACGACTCGCAGATCGCGCTGGCCGAACAGTTCCTCCACGACGCCAACCGCGCCGGCCCGTCCGGCCGCTACCAGCTCGAAGCCGCCATCCAGTCGGCCCATACTGCCCGCCGCCTCACCGGCATCGCGAACTGGGCCATCATCGTCAAACTCTACGACCATTTGTTCGCAATGACCCAGTCGCCGGTGGTGATCCTCAATCGCGCCGTCGCATTGGCTGAGGTCGAGGGGCCGGGGGCCGCCCTGGCCGCGCTCGCGCCGCTGCGCGACGACAAACGCATGCAGAGCTACCAGCCCTATTGGGCCGCCCGCGGCCATTTGCTCGCCCGCGCCAACCATCGTCCAGAGGCCGCCGAGGCGTTCACCATCGCCATCGGCCTCACCACCGATGATGCGGTTCAAACCTACCTGCAGGGACAGCTCGCTGCCTTGCAGGACGGTTGAGCCGTGTTAGCCTCCCGCCGCAAGGAGGGACCGCGTCATGAGCCTCAGCCAGATCGGGCAGATCGCCCTCGCCGTCAGCAATATCGAAATCGCCGAAACCTTCTACGAAAGGACCCTGGGTCTGCGGAAACTCTACCGCTACGGCGACCTCGCCTTCTTCGACTGTGCCGGCGTTCGCCTGATGCTGTCGCCGCCGGAAAACGGCAAAGCCGTCGAGCCCGGCCAGACAATCATCTACTTCCGCGTCGCCGACATCGCGCTTTCGGTCAAGGAGCTTGAGGCCAAAGGTGTGAGCTTCATTACCCAGCCGCATTTGATCGCGCCGATGCCCGATCACGACCTCTGGATGGCCGATCTGCGCGATCCGGATCAGCATCTGATCGTCTTGATGATGGAAGGCCCCAAGGGGTATTCGCTGCCCGATTGACCGGCCCTTGCCGGAAACCCCCGTTTCCCCTATAGACCCGCGCCATGAAGCGCCTGTCACCCCTGGAGGACGGGCGCGCAGCTATTTCTATCGAAAAGCTGCACCAACCCAAGGACACGTTCCATGGCTTCTGTAGAGTTGAAGGCCAAGGCGCGGAGCGGGGTGGGCAAGGGGGCCGCTCGTGCACTGCGTCGTGAAGGCTGGATTCCCGCCGTTATCTACGGCGACAAAAAAGAACCGACCCCCATTTCGATCTCGTACAAAGAGGCGATGAAGAGCATTTATGCCGGCGGCTTTTTGAGCCACGTCATCACGCTCGACGTCGACGGCGCCAAGCATCGCGTCATTCCGCGTGACTACCAGCTGGACCCGGTGAAAGATTTCGCCATGCACGTGGATTTTCTCCGCGTTGGCGCCCACACCAAGCTCAACGTCCAGGTGGCCGTGCACTTCATCAATCATGAAGAAAGCCCGGGCCTCAAGCGGGGCGGCGTGATCAACATCGTCCACCACACGGTAGAGTTGTCGGTTCCGGCCGATTCGATCCCCGAAGCCCTGACAGTCGACCTGACCGGCAAGGACATCGGCGACTCGATCCACGTTTCCTCGATCGCTCTCCCGGCCGGCGCCACTGTGCGCTCGCATGAGAAGAATCTGACGATCGCGACCATCGCCGCGCCGTCCGCCCTCAAGTCGGAAGAAGCCTCTGCCCCGGCCGCTGCTGCCGCGGCGGCTCCTGCCGCAGGCGCTGCACCGGCAGCCGGCGCAGCCAAGGGCGGTGCTGCTGCAGCCCCGGCCAAGGGTGCGGCTCCGGCCGCTCCGGCCAAGAAGTAAGACCTCATTGGGGACGGCGCATAGCCGTCCCCAACCTGGAGCGTTGCCAGAAAAGTGGGGGCCGGCTTTCCGGTTCGGCAACGCGACCACAATGAACCACCCGGAGGGAGGCGATGCATCTGATCGTCGGCCTCGGCAATCCCGGGGGCAAATACAGCCGCAACCGCCACAATATCGGTTTTCTCGCCGTCGAGGAGATCGCCAAGCGTCATGGCTTTCCCCCGTTCCGCGAAAAGTTCAAAGGCCTTCTGGCCGAGGGCACCATCGCGGGCGAGAAGGTGCTTATCCTCAAGCCGCAGACGTTTATGAATTCCTCCGGCGAAAGCGTTGAAGCCACAGCGCAATTTTACAAACTCACGCCCGCCGATATTACAGTCGTCTATGACGAACTCGACCTCATCCCCGGCAAAGCCCGGATTAAGCGTGGGGGCGGCAATGGTGGCCACAACGGGCTGCGTTCCATCGATCCGCGCATCGGCACGGACTATCGCCGCATCCGTCTCGGCATTGGTCACCCCGGCCACAAGGACCGGGTCATGCCCTGGGTCCTCGGCGATTTCAGCAAGGCTGACCTCGACTGGCTCGAGCCTTTGCTGGGCGGCCTCGCCGACAATGCCGAGCTGCTGGTCAAGGGCGACGACAGCACATTGATGAACAAGCTCGCCATCGCGGTGGGTGGTGATGCGGCGGCGCGCGATCAACGCCCCGACACCCCCGACCCAACCCGCAAGAAGGCCCAGTCCCACATCCCCGCGGCCCGCCCCAAGCAGCCGCAGATCAAGCTTCCCGAAGGCGGCCCGATGGCGGCGATGCTGGCCAAAATCCTCGGCAAGAAGGAGGACGAGTCCTAGCCCGTCGTCCGATCGAGCCGCGATTTCTCCGTCCTCCCTTCTCCCGTTGTGGGAGAAGGTGACGAAGCCGGATGAGGGGGGCCACGGCATTGACTTCGCCCCTCCCTTCCACGATGTGAAGTCCAGCAATTTCCGGAGACATCTATGGGCCTCAAGATCGGCATCGTCGGCCTACCCAATGTCGGCAAATCGACGCTCTTCAATGCCCTGACCCGAACCGCTGCTGCACAGGCGGCGAATTTCCCGTTCTGCACGATCGAGCCCAATATCGGCGAGGTCGCGATCCCCGATGCACGGCTCGAAAAGCTCGCCAAGATCGCCAAATCGCAGCAGCTCGTGCCGGCCCGGATGAGCTTTGTCGACATCGCCGGCCTCGTTAAAGGCGCCAGCAAGGGCGAAGGCCTCGGCAACCAGTTCCTCGCCAACATCCGCGAGTGCGATGCGGTGATCTACGTGCTGCGCTGCTTCGACGATCCCAACGTCATCCACGTCGCCAACAAGGTCGATCCGATGTCGGACGCCGAGGTGGTTGAGACCGAGCTGATGCTCGCCGATCTCGAAAGCCTCGAAAAGCGCGTCAACGGCCTCGATAAGCGGGCCAAGCAGGGCGACAAGGAAGCCAAGATCGCCCTCGGCCTCGTGCAGCAGGCGATCGCGCTGCTCCGCGACGGCAAGCTCGCCCGGCTGGTCAAACGGACCGACCCCGACGAGGAAAAGGCCTTCCAGGGCCTGCAATTGCTCACCGCCAAGCCGGTACTCTACGTCTGCAACGTCGACGAAGCCTCAGCCGCCACCGGCAATCAATATTCGAAACTGGTCGAGGCTTATGCGGCAACGCACGAAGCCGGCTGCGTCGTCATCTCGGCCGAGATCGAGAGCCAGCTCGCCCAGCTCCCCGACGACGAGCAAACCGAATTCCTCGCCACGCTTGGCCTGGAAGAGCCCGGTCTCAATCGCCTGATCCGCGAGAGCTACACGCTTCTCGGCCTCCAGACCTATTTCACCGCCGGCCCCAAAGAGGCCCGCGCCTGGACCATCCACAAGGGCGATCGCGCCCCGCAGGCCGCCGGCGTCATCCACTCCGATTTCGAGCGCGGCTTCATTCGCGCCCAGACCATTGGCTTTGACGACTACATCGCGCTCGGCGGCGAAGTCCCCGCCAAGGAAGCTGGCAAGGCCCGCGATGAAGGCAAGGAATACGTCGTCAAGGACGGCGACGTGATGCTGTTCCGCTTCAACACCTGATGAGTTGGGCCACGATCGCGCCTGCGCTCCTCATTCCGGGCGGATTGTATTTAGTTCTGCCCATTGTAGCACTTCCCCTTGGTGCGTTGATCCTCGTTGGACCGATTTGCCTCGCCGTCGCGATTTTCCTCGGCATTCGGTTCGATCGCCCGGCGGTGTGGTGGTTCCTCCTTCCAGTCGCAATAACCGAACTCTGGATCGTAATTGACTCGGGAGTTGGGATGCTCGTTGGACTTGGACTCGAACTGCTCTCTATTGCCTGGATGATTTGGGCCCACCGCGATTATCGGCCAATTGCTTTTCTGACCACAATATTCTGCCTGACATTCGCCTGGTCTCCGCTTCTGACGTTTTTCGGAACGATCTAGCGGGATCCCAAGAATACGTCGTCAAGGACGGCGATGTGATGCTGTTCAGGTTCAATACCTAGTCACGCGCTTGTCGTGTCCTGCCCCTCTCGGTACGTTCCGGACGTAGAGTACAGAGGGAGAACAGCAATGACTGCCTACAACGTCGTTCGCTTCCGGGTGAAATCCGGGATGGAAGACAAGTTCGTCGCCAGCCAGAAGACGGCACTTGGCGGCGACATGCCCGGTTCGCTCGAAGCTGCGCTGATCAAGACCGGCGACCGGACCTATTGCTTTGTCGGCAAATGGTCGAGCTTTACCGATATCGTCGCGGCGCGGCCCCAGATGATCGGCTTCCTCGAAGACGTTCGACCGTTCCTCGAAGATCTGGGTGGCGGACTGGGGATTACCGACCCGGTGTCAGGCGAAGTGGTTGTCTCGCGATAACATTTCACGGTCCCGCTTGGCGGCACCGGCAGGTTGACCTATACGTCAACCGCCATGAACCCCGTAACCGCCGACCGCCGCCATTACGAAGACCTCGCGGTCGGCGAAGTCATCACGCTTGGCCCGACCAACGTGAGCAAGGAGATGATGATCTCCTTCGCGCGCGAGTTCGATCCGTTCCCCTTCCACCTCGACGAGGAAGCCGCCAAAGCCTCTCTGCTCGGCGGCCTCGCCTCGAGCGGCTGGCAGACGGCAGCCCTCTCGCTCAAGATGCTCGGCGACGCCTTTCTCACCAAAATCGCCTCAATGGGAGGCCTCGGCTTCTCCGACCTCAAATGGAAAAAGCCCGTGATGGTCGGCGACACCATCGGCGGCACCGCCACGATCGCTGGCCTCCGCCGGTCCCACCATCACCCTGAGCGCGGCATCGTCACGCTCGACTTCGACATCCGCAACCAGAAGCGCGAGCCAGTGATGAGCATGCGGCTCGCCAACCTGATCGAGTTGCGCGATCCCTCCGTCCCCTTGGTGGAGGGCGAGAATCCGTGACCCGCTGGTACGAGGACATCGATATCGGCGAGCCCTTCCCGCTCGGCAGCCATAGCTTTACCGAGGCCGAGATCATCCACTTCGGCCAACTCTACGATCCGCAATATTTTCATGTCGATCCGGAGGCTGCGAAACACAGCCATTTCGGCGGCCTCGTGGCGTCCGGCTGGCACACCGTCAGCGTCGGTCACCGCCGCATGGTCGACGCGCTGTTCGCCGAAGAGGACCGCCTGCGTGGTCTCGGTCGCGAACCCGGCGTCTCGGGCCCCTCGCCCGGCGTCAACAAGATGGAGTTCAAGGCGCCCGTCCGCCCCGGCGATACCGTGACCTACACGCTGATCGTCACCGGCAAGCGGCCATCCAACTCCATTCCGGGCTGGGGCCTGCTGTTCAACACGCTTGAGGCGGTCAACCAGCGTGGCGAACGCGTCTATCACGCCGAACTCGTTGGCTTCTCGAAGCTACGCGACTACAACATGCCGCTAAGGCTGCGCCTGCTGATGGCGTTGACCCGACTCCCCGTTTTGGGGAAAGTTCTCGCCGCCCGTTCCGGATGACCTCATGCGCATCGCTATCCTAACCGCCCTCCTGCTAAGCTTCGTCGCACCTGCCCTGGCGCAGGACGATACCCGCCCGCCGCCGCCCACGCCCGTGACGGTCAGTCCCGCAGAAGGCAATTGGGGCTGCATCGCACTCGTCGACAACACCAAGGCAGGTTTGTTGACCGTCTTCGCCGGTAGCTATGGCTACGCCTCAGCCAATTACGGCTCGACCGCTTCAGGCACCGGCACCGCCACGATGGGCTCAGACGGCGTCAAGTTTTTGGACGGCAATCTGACCACGGTCGGCATTAACACTGGCCTCGTCACCTTTGACGCCAATGGTGGTGACATCCTCACCCTATACAATCCCGACAAGGCCATTCTTGCCTGCACACCGCGTTAGGGTCACGTTCTAGTGCAGAATGATCGCCTTGCTCGAGCGGCGCTGACCTCCCACGACAATGTCAAGCGAGGCTCAGCCGTTCGTCTTCAAGTTCGGTGGTGCTATAAGACCGCGGACAGCTTCTGTTGACACGCCTCGGCCAGCGCGGCGTCCGGCTCTGTCTGACCGGCCAGCGTGGCCCAGCCCGAATCCTGGATAATCGCGATCTGGTTGTAACTGTTGCCGGCCTTCAGCGCGTCGAGCTTTGAGGCATAGGTCGGATCGGCCTTTGCCCGCTCGACGCAAAAAGGCGCCAGCGCATCAGCGACGCCGAGCTTGGTCTGGGCCAGGGCCAGTTCGTCCGCCTTGCCCGCAGTTGTCCAGCCACCATAGGAGAATCCAAGAAACGCGGTCAGGCCAGCGCCGATGACGAGGCCGATGACGGCTGCACGAAGCCACTCGGTAAGGTTCATGATGCGCAAGCTCCAGTTGCGCCATGCCCCGATGTCAGACGCTCAAGCGGATCGTACCACGGTTCCGCCGAACCTCCCATGCTTTCGGACCGTCGGCGCCCCCCCTCAATGCCCCGGAAACGGCACCAGGCTCTCGATCCTGACGCCGAGCCTACGAAGCTTGTCTGCGCCACCCAGATCGAACAGATCGATGACGAACCCGGCATGCTCGACGACGGCACCCGTCCGCCGCATCAACTCGACCGCGGCCACCGCCGTGCCACCTGTCGCGATCAGATCGTCGATCACCAGGACCTTGTGTGCAGGGTTCAGCACGTCGGCATGGATCTCGATCGTATCGACGCCATATTCGAGCATGTAGTTTTGCCCGATTGTCGCGCCCGGCAGCTTGCCGCGCTTGCGCACCGGCACAAACCCGACGCCCAGCGCAATCGCCACCCCTGCCCCGAAGATGAATCCGCGCGCCTCGATTCCGGCGACGTGGGTGATACCGAGCCCGCGATGCGCCTCCGCCAGTCGCTCGACGCTCTCGCGAAAACCCTGCGAGTGCTCGATCAACGTGGTGATGTCGCGAAACAGAATGCCCGGCTTGGGATAGTCCGGGATGGTGCGGATCAACGATTTGAGGTCGAGCATCTCTTAGGTCCGGCGCACAATCTTCCGGGCGATCGCACCGGCACGAAACGCGGTGTCGAGCGTCGCCTCCGCCGCCATCTCGCGCATCCGGGGCGTCACCAGCAGCGGCGCTGCGCGCACGGCAGCACGCACGATCGGATGGCGCGCCACCGCAACGGCAACTCCAATGACAGTGGCGGCAGTACGGATCGGCGACATGGCGACCTCCTGAGTCATCGCCAGCTTAGCGCAGGCCGGAAGCTGCCGAAATGAGAAACGACGATGTGCTCAATCAAACAAAAAGGGCGCCGAAGCGCCCTTTCGATTTCGATCCGCCGAGCCTTAATGCTCGACGTTGCGCCAGACGCGCTGCTTGACCAGCCACATCAGCACCGCGAACAGCAGCAGGAAAGTCAGCACCCGGAAGCCGGCCGCCTTGTTGCCGTTGAGATGCGGCTCGGCGACCCACATCAAATAGGCGGCCACATCCCTGGAGTACTGGTCGACAGTCAGCGGCACAGTCGTGCCATCGGCGGCAGCCGCATACGTCACCTGGTCATCCGACAGCGGCGGCGGCATGCCGATCGAGTGGCTCGGGAAGATCTTGTTGTAGTACTTACCTTCAGGCAGTTCGAAGTCCGCTGGCGGCGTCTCCTCGTACCCCGTCAACAGCGCGTGGATATAGTCCGGTCCGCCCTCGCCATAGGTCGTGAAATAGTTGAACAACCAGTTCGGGAAGGCGTCCTCAGTGCTGCGCGCCTTGGCGAGCACCGACATGTCCGGCGGCAGTGCGCCGCCATTGGCATCACGCGCATCCTGCTCCGAGGCGAACGGCGATGGCCAATGATCAGACGCGAGGCCCTTGCGCTTGCCACCATCGGCTGTCGCATCCGGGATGTCGTAGGTCGCAGCCAGTGCCTTGACCTGCGCCTCCGAGAAATGCGGCCCACCGACTTCTGCGAGATTGCGGAACGCCAGCAGATGCGCCCCGTGGCAATTCGAGCAGACTTCCTTGAACACCTGGAAACCGCGCTGCAGCTGGTGCTCGTCGAACGTGCCGAACGGACCGGCAAAGCTCCAGTGTTGCTTGACGACCGGCGCAGCTTCTTCCTGCGCCATCGCGGGAGCGCCCATCAGGCCCAGACCGATCAGGCCGGCAGCGAAAATGGTCGTGATCTTGATCATTCTTGTGCGGTCCTGGAGGGTCAAATCGTGGCCGGAGCCGGGTGCTTCAGCACCGACTCCGAGATCGAGTTGGGCAGCGGCCTGGGCTTCTCGAACCGTCCAAGCAGCGGCAGGACGACGAGGAAGTAGGCAAAATAGTAGACCACCGACAGCTTCGAGGTATCAGCGACCGTGAACGACCCCAGCACCTTCAGCGCCGGCTCCTGCGCGCCGTACCACATCAGCAGTAGGAAGTTCACCACGAACAGCCCGTAGAACCATTTAAACGCCGGGCGGAACGTGCCCGAACGGACCTTGCTGGTATCGAGCCACGGCACAAAGAACAGGATCAGGATCGAGCCACCGAAGAAGATGACGCCGAGCAGCTTGCTGTCGATGATGAAGTTGAAATCGATGGCACGCAGGATCGCGTAGAACGGCAGGAAGTACCACTCCGGCACGATGTGCGGCGGTGTCTGCAGCGGGTTCGCCATGATGTAGTTGTCGGCGTGCGAGAGGATGTCCGGCGCAAAGAACGCGAACCAGGCGAACGGGATGCAGAACACCACGATCGCGAAGAAATCCTTCATCGTGTAGAACGGATGGAACGGCACGGTATCGCGGCTTTCCTTCACCTCGACGCCGATCGGGTTGTTGTTCCCCGGCACGTGCAGCGCCCAGATGTGAAGCGCGACCACCGCCGCGATGATAAACGGCAGCAAATAGTGCAGCGAGAAGAACCGGTTGAGCGTCGGGTTGTCGACCGCGAAGCCACCGCGCAGCAACTGCAGGATCGGATCGCCGATGATCGGGATCGCGGCGAAGATGTTGGTGATCACTGCGGCGGCCCAGAAGCTCATCTGGCCCCACGGCAGCACATAGCCGAAGAATGCCGTCGCCATCATCAGCAGATAGATGATCACGCCGAGGATCCATAGGACCTCACGTGGTGCCTTATACGAGCCGAAATAGAGCCCGCGGAAAATGTGGATGTAGACGGCAAAAAAGAACATCGATGCGCCGGTCGAGTGCACCGCCTGGATCAGTCGGCCGCCATTGACGTCGCGCTTGATCGCCTCGACAGAGTCGAAGGCCAGCGAGGCTTCGGGGGTGTAGTGCATGGCCAGCACGACACCGGTGACGATCTGCACGACGAGCATGAAGGCCAGGATGGCGCCGAAGGTCCACCAATAGTTGAGGTTTTTGGGCGTCGGGTAGTCGATCAGCGTCGACTTGGCGAAGCCCATGATCGGCAGGCGGTCTTCAAACCACTTCGCAACGGGATTGGTGGGAACGTATTTGCTGGTCTCGTGGCCGGACATCTGAATGCTTCCCCTCAACCGATCTGCACGAGCGTGTCGCTGATGAACTTGTACGGCGGGATCACCAGATTCTTTGGCGCCGGGCCTTTCCGGATGCGTCCCGACGTATCGTATTGCGAGCCGTGGCACGGGCAGAGCCAGCCGCCGAATTCGCCGGACTCGCCGACGGGGATACAACCAAGATGCGTGCACAGTGCGATCATGATCAGCCAATTGTCGTGGCCCTTCATGACGCGCGCCTGGTCCGTCTCCGGATCCTTGAGCTGATCCATTGGCACGGCACGCGCCTCGTCGATTTCCTTCTGCGTGCGGTTGCGCACGAACACCGGTGTGCCGCGCCACTTGATGGTGACGGACGCGCCCGGCTCGACCTTGCTGAGGTCGAATTCGATCGACGACAGCGCCAGCACCGAAGCATCGGGGTTCATCTGGTTGATCAGCGGCCAGACCAGCCCACCGACGCCGACGACGCCGACCGCGGCGGTGGCGACATAGAGGAAATCGCGCTTGCCCGGGTCGGGCGTGTCGCTGTGCGCCAAATTCGATTCTGTCGCCAAGGTCGAAAATCCCTGCCTGATGCCTGATTTCGCGCCGGTTTACGGGCCCCCGCACCGCGCGCGACAATGAACTCACCAGCCCTCAACGAGCGGTGATTTGGGTGTCTTTTTGCACTCTCCTTTGCGCTTGTCCAGCCGGGAAGACCGGGCGAAAACAGGGATGCGACACTATACCCACCGGCTAGACGATAGGCATGTCCGGCCCCGCCGCATAGGAGAACGGCATGCCCGTCGAGCTTGCCCTGTATCAGCCCGATATCGCCCAGAACACCGGCACGCTGCTGCGGCTAGGCGCCTGCCTCGGCGTCACAGTCCATATCATCCACCCCACCGGCTTTGTGTTTTCCCGCCGGGAGCTCAAACGTAGCGGCCTCGACTACCTCGATCAGTCCGAAATCGTCGAACACGACAGCTACGGGCATTTCGACGCGACTCGCCGCGCCGCCGGCAAGCGCCTCGTGCTGCTCACCACCAAATCGAGCCACTCCGCCTACGCCGCGTCGTATGACAGTGACGACATCCTGATGGTCGGCCGCGAAACTGCCGGCGTGCCCGACGATGTCGCCGCCTCCGTCGATTTGCGCGTCCGCATACCGATGCGGAGCGGCTTGCGCTCGATCAATGTCGCTGTCGCCGCTGCACTGATCGTCGGGGAAGCAATGCGCCAGACCAAGGGATTTGCGAGTTTGACATGACCAACCCCGCCGACATCGACGCCAAGAAGGCCATTGCCGCCGCCTGGTTCCGCCAGGTCCGCGACAACCTCTGCGCCCGCCTCGAAGCGATAGAGGCAGAGCCAGCGGTTGGCCAAGCGGACCGTCTTCGGGCCGACCGTCCAGAGCAACAAGAAACCCTACCCAGATTCGAGATCAAGCCGTGGTCACGCGAAGACGGCGGCGGCGGCGAAATGGGCCTGCTCAAAGGTCGCGTGTTCGAGAAGGCCGGCGTTCACATCTCGCTCATCCATGGCCGCTTCAGCGAAGAATTCGCCCGGCAAATGCCGCACACCGAGGCCGGTGCCGAATTCTGGAGCGCCGGCGTCTCTGTGATCATCCATCCGTGGAGCCCGCACGTCCCCGCGGCGCACATGAACACCCGCATGATCGTCACCGGTAAATACTGGTTCGGCGGCGGCGGCGACCTCACTCCGGTGCTCGACCGCCGGCGCACCCAGGACGATCCCGACAGCATCGAATTCCACGCCGCCTACAAAGCCGCGTGCGATGCCCACCCGGGAATCGACTACGAGCGCTACCGCAAATGGTGCGACGAGTATTTCTTCCTGAAACACCGGAACGAGCCGCGCGGCATCGGCGGCATCTTCTACGACAACCACAATTCCGGTGACTGGGATGCCGACTTCGCCTTCACCCAGGATGTCGGTCGCGCCTTCCTCGACGTCTATCCCCGCCTCGTCCGCCGCAACTACCTCCACGCCTGGGGGGATGCCGACCGCAACGAGCAGCTAATCCGCCGCGGCCGCTACGTCGAGTTCAACCTCCTCTACGACCGCGGCACCAATTTCGGCCTCAAGACCGGCGGCAACGTCGAAGCGATCCTGTCGTCCATGCCGCCCGAGGTGCGTTGGCCATAGGAACCAATTGGTGCCGTAGGCGTTTGCCCAATTGGGGCAAGATGGAGGTTGCAATGAAGCAGTATGAATGTCTGGTGCCGGGCTGCCCCTGGCATACCCAGTCCAAGGACGAGCCCGAGATCGTTCGACGTGCCGCTGAGCATCTGCGTGAGGTGCACGGCGAAGCCGTGGTGCGCCCCGACATGATCGATCGCATCAAGCAGCGCATCCACGACATGCAGCCGGCCCAGTGATCATGAGGTGAGATCGGCCAGCAGCGCGCCGCGGTCGAGCCGGAAGTTGCTGGCGATCCATTTACGCTCCAGCCGGTCAAGCTCGGCCCCCAGTTTTGGGCCGGGCTTGAAGCCCTTCTCGATGAGGTCGTTGCCGTCGATCGGAAAGCGAGGCACCTCGATGGAATCGAGATGCTGCATTACCGTCGACTTCCCGGATTCAGTCCAGCCAGCGATCGTCGCCGCCACCTCGGTCCCGTCCGCCAGCGCCGCTGGATAGCGATATGCTGCTTCGTTGACGTGGAACGCGATGAGCAGCCGCGCCGCCGATAGAATCGCCTCGGCGGTTGCAATGTCGTCGTTGGACAGCCGCCAACGCTCTTTCAAGCCGACGCTCCCCAGGCTCTCGACCAGCAGCGCCAGCCGTGCATTGAGATTGGGCCTGCGCGCATGCCGCTCATAGCCGTGCAACCGCTCCACCAGCGTCGGGGGAAATTCGACGATCCCGGCGGCAGTCATCGCTTCCATCGTCCGGCCGATCTTGCCAAGCTCCAACATGCGCCGCATCTCGCGACCGACGCGCTCGCCCGACAATTCGCCCAGCGTTCCTGCCGCACGCGTCACAGCCGCCAGCCCCTCGGCGTCGAGCATCTCGCGGCCGTGGCTCGCTGAGAACCGGAAGAACCGGTAGACGCGCAACCGGTCCTCGGCGATCCGCTGATCGGCATCGCCAATGAACCGCACCACACCTACGAGGCAGTCCGCCACGCCGTCCAGCGGGTCGAACAACGTTCCATCCGCCCCTGCATAAAGCGCGTTCAGCGTGAAGTCGCGCCGCTCGGCATCCCGTCGCCAATCCGTGCCGAATTTCACGATCGCATGCCGCCCATCGGTCTCGACATCCTGCCGCAGCGTCGTCACCTCGGCCACCAGTTCACCGATCCGCAGCGTCACCGTGCCGTGCTCGATCCCTGTTGGATAGACCGGCACGCCGGCCTCCACGGCGCGCCGCATCACCTCGTCCGGCACCAGCTCAGTCGCAAAATCGATCTCGGTATTGCCGCGCACCTGCCCCAGCAGCGTATCTCGCACGATGCCACCCACCGCGCGCGTGCGGCCGCCGGCGCCGTCCAGGAACGCAAACAGCTTCTGCGTTTCAGGGGTGCGCAGCCAGGTCGCATCCTTCAGACGTTGTGCAGCCTCGCTCGCGTTCACGCCGCCCCCTCGTCCTTCAGCACCATCTCGTAGAACCGCCGCGTGAGATTGGCGGTGATCCCCCAGATCACAAAGCCCTCATGCGCGATCTGCCAGGTGGTATGGTCCTGCTCCAACCGCCTGATCCGAAAAGTCCCGAAACTCTCCTCCTTCATCAGCAACTGCAGCGGCACCTCGAACACGCTCTTGACCTCGCCTGGATTGGCAACAAACGGATGGTGCGTCACCACCTCTGCCACGACCGGCGTGATCAGATAGTTCGAGCCGGTAAAATAGGCCGGCATGTAGCCCAGAATCCGCGCATCAGGGGGATCGAGCCCGACCTCCTCGTGCGCCTCGCGCAACGCAGCGTCGCCCGGCCCGCCATCGGTAGGATCGATCTTGCCGCCCGGGAACGCAATCTGCCCCGAATGCGAACGAAGGTCGGGCGAGCGTTCCGTGTAGAGCACTGAAAGATCGTCGCCGTGCCGCACCAGCGCCACCAGCACCGCCGCATCGCGCGGCGGGCCGGCAAACCCACCCTCCGGCATCCAATCGGGCAGCAGCGAAGCGGTAACTTCGGCAGCCTGCGGGGTTGGCAGCAGCCTGAGCCTGATGCGTTCAATCAGTTCATCGGCCGCCGACACTTCGTATCCTTGCGCACTTCGGGAAACCCCAGCGCCCTTGCGCTACGACTGGTTCCTGGCTCCGAACGCCGCGATCTTGCCCTGGAGCCGGGTCGCCAGCGTCTTGTCGTCAGAATAGAGCAGCACGCGGGTCGGGTCGACCGGGCCGGGCCACTGGATCGCACCGGGCTTTGTCACCTGCCAGCCAAGCGGGCAATAATAGTCCTGGTCGCCGACCAGCACCACGAAGCCGCCGCCGCCGCGCTCAAGCGCAATGCGTGCCACTTCCTTGGCCAGCATCTTGCCAGCGCCGCGCTTGCGGAAATTGGGGTGCGTCGCCAGCGGGCCGAGCATGTAACCATCGACGCCGCCGATGCTGATCGGCGTCATCCACACGGAGCCGCAAGACGTGCCATCGACTTCCGCGATCAGGGACAGAGATTTGTCGATGGGGAAGCGCTCGCGCACTCGATAGGCCGTCCGGGCGAAGCGTCCGGGGCCAAAGGCCAGTTCCTGCAGATCGTCGACAAACTTATCGTCGTCCGGAGTGGCAAAGCGAATTGTGGGCGCACCGGATTGCGGAGGAGCCGAGGGTGCGGCCGAATGCACGGAAGGAGCGATCATGTGACGGAAGTCCAAGACAAGAAAAAGGACAAACGCGCCGGCCTGAAGCCGGATCCCGACCTTTTACGGTCGTCGGGTCACGTGAACGATGTTCTCCATCCTCGGCGCCTCCTGACGCCTGAATTGCGCATTAGCACCATGGGCCCAACGCGTAAACGATAAATCATGGACACTGCAGGGCAATTCAAGGACTCACGGCAAACGCGTGCTGACCATGAACTGAACGCGCAACTGCGGCGTTCGAGCGATGCAAAGGCGACGATTGTGAGACAATTGCTCGAAGGTCACTTCAAGCGGTCACTGGTTAAGCGGCGATGGTCAGCTTCAGGCCAAGCGCGCGGATCACTTTGAGGACCGTCGCAAACTCGGGGTTCCCATCCGCCGAGAGCGCCTTGTAGAGACTGGCCCTCGTTAGCCCGGTCGCCTTGGCGATCTCCGTCATACCTTCCGAGCGTGCGATGTTCCCCAAGGCGAGAGCAATCAGCGCCGGATCACCATCCTCGAATGCCGCCTCGAGATATGCCGCGATGTCCTTGCTGGTCTTTAGATAGTCGGCAGTATCGTACTTCGTTGTTTCGAGTGGCATCAGCTTCTCCATTCGTCGGCCAGCTCTTTTGCCCGCCTGATATCTCGCGCCTGTTCGGATTTCTGACCACCGCATAGGAGGACGATGGCAACGTCCGCCTCTCGCAGAAAATACAGCCGATAGCCCGGTCCGAAATGTATTCGAACCTCTCCGATGCCGTCGCCAACCGGCTTGGCGTCACCCAGATTGCCCTGCGAGATACGATCGAGCTGAAGTTGGATGATCGCCCTTGCCTTGTCGTCACGCAGACCACGCAGCCATTTCTCGAACACCGCACTCTGGCGTATCTCGATCATCTTCATATGTATCTCGCAGGAGACAGAAACTCAAGCCCTCACCACTCCGCCGCCGGCTTGGTACGATCAAAAATCTCGCGCACTCGTCGGGCCGTGCCCTTGCCGACATCGGGCGGAAGCGCATCAACGTCGAACCAGCCACATTCGGCGATCTCCATATTGGGGGCGAACTCCAGCTGGCTGCGGAATTCCCGCCAGACATAGACGGCCACGTGGTCGCGCGCGCCGCCGGCGATACGGTTGAGGAAAAAACCGTGCAGCACCGGCCGGCCGTCGACTGCGTACCCGGTTTCTTCCAGCACCTCGCGCCCGGCCGCCATCTCTGCCGTCTCCCGAGGCTCGACCCCGCCGCCCGGAAACTGCCAACCCGGCGTGTAGGTATGCTTGACCAGCAGCACCTTGCGTCCGTCGAGCAGCACGGCGCGCACGCCCACAGTCAGGCGCTTGCTCAATGCGGTCAGAAGCAAATGCACCCGGGTTCGAAACCGCTGGAAGGGGCTCAGTCGCGTATCTTCATTCATGGTCTGCTGACGCTAGCAGCGCTCGCTCCCAGGCAAAATGGCCGTCTTGTGACATCGGCCATTTTCTTGCCACGCGCGCCGTGGCATTACCCGCCACAATGATCACGCTCGCCCACATGTCGGACATCCATCTGGCGCCGTTGCCGCCGGTCCGTTGGGGTGAACTCGCCAATAAGCGCCTCACTGGCTACCTCAATTGGCGCTTCCGCCGTCAGTCGACGCTCGCCGGCGACGGGCTGCACAATCTGGTGCAGCACATGCACACCCAGTCGCCCGATTTCGTCGCGGTGACCGGCGATCTGGTCAATCTCGGCCTCGAACCGGAGGCCAATACGGCCTGGAACTGGCTGCAAACAGTCGGCGACCCGTCCGTCGTCTGTGTCTCGCCCGGCAACCACGACTCCTATTTGAAGCCCTCGTTCGGCTACAACAACGAGCGCTGGGGCGAGTACATGCGCGGCGAAACCGTCGACGCCGCGCAATTCCCCTTCGTCCGCCGCGTCGGCGAAACCGCCATCATCTCCTGCTCGAGTTCCGTCCCATCCGCCCCCGGCTTTGCCATCGGCCGCTTCGAGCAGGACCAGGCCGACCGGCTGGGCCGCATCCTCAAGCTGATGGGCGACGCCGGGTATTTCCGCGTCGTCCTGATCCACCACCCCCCAAATCTGGAAGCCCGCAGCGTCCGCTTCGGCCTGCGCGGGGCCAAGCTCTTCCGCGAAATCATCGCCGAACAGGGCGCTGAACTGATCCTTCACGGCCACACCCACAAATCGACGATCTTCGCCATCCCGGGCAAAACCGGTGATGTCCCCGTGGTCGGTGTCGCTGCCGCCGGGGCGGCGCAGAGCGAGGATGGCGGCGAGGATCCGGCCCGCTACAATTTGTTCAAGATCGAGCGCCTCGGCACCGCCTGGAGCTGCACCATGCGCGAATTTGGATTTCAGCGCCTCAGCCCCGATATCGTATTGAGGCTGAGTCTGAGGATCTATTGAGCGAAACTTTCCGCATCGAGAAACCGACCTACGACGCCGCGAGCGGCGTCGCGCGGTTCTCCTATGCGCTCGGCGAACTCCACTTCACCGAAACCCTGACCTTCCCGGCGGGGGGCGATGCCGACGCCGCAGCCTCCGACGCCTTCGGCACGCTGCTCGACCTCGCCGCAATCGTCCTCGGCGTCAGCTATTTCAAACTCACGGCACCGCTCCGTATCGTCGCCGATTTCCCGCTCACCGCCGCCGGCCACGACTTCACGCTCGACATTTATTCCAACGGCCTCGGCGAGTTCTACGCCCGCAACAATCTAAGCCATTTCGGCAAGATCGAGATCGAGGCGACGCTCGACAGCCGCAAGGGCCATCCCTTGCCGCTGCTGCGTGATCGCGCGCTATTGCCGATCGGTGGCGGCAAGGACTCGCTCGTCTCGGTCGAACTGCTCGAAGCCGCTGGTCTCGACTACACGCCTTTTGCGGTCAACCCCAAAGGCCCGATCCTGAGTTCGACCGACAAGACCGGCAGAACGCCGCTCTATGTTGCGCGCACTCTCGATCCCGAGATGATCCGCCTCGGTCAGCTGCCCGGCTATCTCAACGGCCACGTCCCTTCCACTGCCATCAATTCAATGATTGCCGCGCTCACGGCACTCTTGTTCTCCTACAACCGCATCGTCCTCAGCAACGAGCGCTCGGCCTCCGAAGGCAACGTCGTGCACGATGGCCGCGAGGTGAATCACCAATATTCGAAGTCGCTCGATTTCGAGGTCCGCATCGCTGCCGTCATGGCCGAGGGAACCGGCGGCGCGCTCGGCTATTTCTCGCTGCTCCGCCCCTATTCCGAAGCCAGGATCGCAAAGCTCTTCGCCCGCGAGACCCGCTTCGACCACGTCTTCTCAAGCTGCAACCGCAACTTCAAACTGGGCGGGCATGATGGCCCGCTCTGGTGCGGCGAATGTCCGAAGTGCCACTTCACTTTCCTCATCCTCGCCCCAGTAATGGACAAGGGTCGGCTGCTCGGCATCTTCGGCCAGAACCTCCTCGACAGACCCGGCCACGAGCACGCCTATCGCGAACTCACCGGCCTCGCCGGTCAGAAGCCGTGGGAGTGCGTTGGCGAGATCGAGGAGGCCGCGGCGTGCCTCTATGCCCTCACCAGCCACCCCGAATGGGACGACGCCGCCATTGTCCGCACCCTTCGTGACGATCTGCTGAAGCAGTATGGACGGCCGCGTCTGGTCGCGGCACTCGCCGAACTGATGATCGACAGTCCGGACCACCATATCCCCGAATCCATCGCCGCAAGGATCGCGCCCCATGCGCTTTGATGCCCCCGTCCTGCTCTACGGCGCCGGCCGCGAAGCCCGCTCCACGCGCGCTTTCCTCAAATCGCGCG